>NZ_CP041186.1:600000-900000 GCF_006517175.1 Persicimonas caeni
CCCGCGGGCCCAGATGGATGCGCTCCATCTCGAACTCGCCGGTGTCTTCGTCGACGTAGAGCAGCGCGGCGAAGCGTTGGTCGTGGAAGCCCACGCGGCCGCAGGCGCCGGGGTTGATCCACAGGGCGCCCTTGACGCGGCCGACCACCGGGATGTGGCTGTGGCCGCAGATGAACACGTCGGGCCTCTCGCGGGCGAGGAGCTCGCGGGCGGCTTTGCGGGGTCGGCTGGGAGAGCCGGCGATGTGGCGCATGGCCACCTTGCGGGGGCCGACGTCGAAGACGACCTCTTCGGGGTAGAAGCGAAGCTCGCCGCCGTCGATATTGCCTTTGACGACCTGGACGGGGGCGAGTTCTTCGAGCTGGTGGACGACGTCTTCGGTGCCGATGTCGCCGGCGTGAATGAGAAGGTCGACGTCTTTATCGCGGAAGACGTCGACCAATTCGGGGTCGAGCCACCCGTGGGTGTCGGAGAGAATGCCGAGAGTGATGTTGCCCATGCTTATTTCGTCGAGCTGCGAGACCTGTCAGAGGTGACGTACTTGTGGCGTGACACCGAGATTCGATGCCACACCACTAGTCTCGCTCGACTCATCGAGCAAGTCGGATGCGGTCGCGCTCGGCGACGTGGCCGTGTTGCTCGTAATAAGCCTCGAGCAAGTCGAGGATGCGCTCGGGGGTCTCGTCGAGCTCGGAGCTGCGCGCCAGCTTGACGATCTCGCGGTCGCGGCTGGACATATGCTCCAGAATCTCGGCGTCGCTGCCCTCGGGCACGTACAGCGAGTCGGGCAGCCGAAGCAGGCGACCCTCTTCGGCGCTTCGCGTCAGCGAGCCGAAGACCGCCGAGTCCGAGCCGCCGTAGCCGTACTGAGAGCGCAGCTCACTGCGGACCTCGCGGGGGTAGGCGGCGCCGTAATCGCCCACGATCTGGCCGATGGCGGTGCGCAGCACGTGCTGGCTCTCGCTGCCGATGTCGCGGGCGACGAGTTCGCCGGGGCCGCAGACGACACGGTCGTCTTCGCGAAGCAGGCCCCACAGGAGTCCGGAGCCGTGGTCGCGAATCGACAGGGAGCGCGCCTCGGGCAGGTCGGCCAGCTCTTCGAGCAGGTCGTTGCACGACATGGGCGTGCCGTCCTCGGGCAGCATGTCGTGGACGGCGTCGAGCAGGCGACGACGGCGGTTTTCGCTCAGGCCCACGAAGTCGAGGTGCACGAAGCGGTTGTTGCCCATGTTGAGCGAGAACGGCGCCGACAGCAGCGTCGTGTAGATCGACATACGGTGGTAGTCGATGCCCTCGGGCAGCCGGTCGATGACGTCTTCGACGGTGAGCGGGTTCTGAGCGTCGGCCAGGACCGCTTCGACGCGGTCGGCCAGGGTCTTGCCGCTCTCCTCGAAGGTCTCGGCGTGGGCGACCAGGTAGGTGTTCTTGAAGGTGAGCACCTCCGGGTGGCGGCTGAGCGAGTCCTTGAGCAGGTAGGGCGTCAGGCCCTCTTTGGCCAGGCCGGCGTCCTCGAGCTCGCCGAGCAGGTACTTGGTGCTGATCTGGCCGGTCTCGCCTTCGAGCCGGTCGACGCACCACTCGACGACCTCGTTGAGGGTGTCGCGGCTGACGGGCAGCGCCGAGGCGTGCACGTAGGTGCCGCGCTCGATGGTGTAGATGTCTTCGTGGCGGTGCAGCAGACCGTTGAGCGCGCGCTCGCTGATCTCGTCGATGCCGTGCTCGTGCTCCTCGCCGACCTCGAGCCGGTCGAGGATCTCCTGGGCGGTCATGGGACGCGCCGCGTCCTCGAGGACGTTGGCCACGTGGTCGCTTCGACGCGCCCAGGGGTTGCGCACCGGGCCGGTCTGGCCGATGTCGACCTCCCAAACAACCCAGAACAGCTTGGCCATGGCCTGACGCTCGAGCTGGATGCCGGCACGCCGGGCGAAGTTTTTGATCTGGTCGTAGGGCAGCGTGGCGCGGCCGGTCTCGACGATCTCGTCGCGCAGGGTGCGCAGCTTGGTGTCGATCTCGCTCTGATGCAGCGGCGTCAAGAAGACGCCCTGCCAGATGCGGTAGTCGGTCTCGCCGGCGATATGCAGCGCGAACAAAACCTCGCGCAGATTCTCGATGTCGATATTGTCGCGGATGAGCTCGACGGGCAGAAGCCCGCCGGCGGTCTCGGTCGCCTCGACCAACGGCTCGACCAACACCTCGGCTTCGGGGCCGAAGCGGTGGGTCAGCGACTCGACCAGGGTGTCGAAGCGCGCCTGGATGGCCTGGAAGCTCACGCCGTAGTCGTCGCCAATCTCGCCGAAGGTATCGCCGGCAAAGAAGCGACGCTCGACGATGTCGCGGTCGTTTTCTTCGAGGCTGTCGAGCGCCTGGTCGAGCAACTCGTCGATCGACTGCGGCCGACCGCGCTCGCCGAATAGGTAGGCCTCGAGCCCCTCGTTGGCGATGGTCTCGAGGATCTCCTCGACGCGGTTGAGCGTCTTGGGGCCGAAGTTCGGCAGCCGGCTCAGCTCGCCGCGCTCGAAGGAGGCGACGAGATCGCCGATGGAATCGTAGCCCACGCTCTCGAAGGCGCCGCGTGCACGAGTGGGCAGCACGCGCAGCACGCGCTCCCAGGGCTCGTCCATGCTCACGCCCATCTTGTCGAGGCGGTCGCTCAGTAGTTGCGTCTCGCTGGCCTCACTTAGTCCATGGGCGTCGAACTCGAGCTCACGCTGGGCGCGCACCTTCAGGTCGCTGATGACCTCGATCTTTTTGGCACCCACGCCGCGCGCATCGCGCAGCTCTTTGTCGCTCAGCTCGAGCAACTCGCCGACCGTGCCCACGTGGAAGCGCTCGAGCACGTTCTGAATCAGACTCGGCGGATTGAGCACGCTGACCGGCACGTAGAACGCACCCTCGGGGACTTCGCCGCCGTGAGCGCCGTTGCCTTGGATGTGAAGCGAGCGCTCCTCGCGTGAGGACCCGCCGCTGCTTGACTGCTTATCGCTGGCCGTCATCTCAAAAATCACCTGTGTGAGGAAACTACCCGTGCGGGCTCAACTCCAGTGGGAAGCATGAACATCCCAGCCCATACAAACCCTTCTGTGTAAACCACTAACTCGCCGTAAATAGTCCGGGTTCGCACCGGCGGACGACGAGTTGCGACCTCACCCGTGGGGCCGGATACCCGACGATCTCCATTGACTTATCAATACCGTATCTTCAGCGTCTCGACCAGACCCTTTTTAAATTTTCACCACCAACAAGACGAATACAATGGCTTTCCATAAAAGTGGGTATTGGCACCGTTCGCAACTCTCGGGCGACTACAACACTAAATTATTAACACCGACGGAATCGTCGCACCCGTTAGGGTAGGTCTAAGTTGTGGATGCAGCGTCGCTCGGCGGTGGCTGAGAGCGTTGAGAATCGCCTCCGATGTAGGTAAGTTGTGGCCCACTTGATGCCACGTGACCCGTGAGGCTTGCCGATGATGCGTCGATTATTTGTAGTTTTGCTCGCCCTCGCCCTGTCCAGCGCCGCCTGTGGATCGGAGCCGTCCGAGCAGTCGTCCGACACCGGCCTCAGCCCGGATGTGGGCGCTGACGCCGGTGACGTTTTCGGTGCCGACGCCGAGGTCGACGCCGGTCCCACTCTGCCCGAGCGACCGTGGCCGGTCGACGAGACGGGCCCCTACAAGGTGGGATTCACCGAGACCTACATCACCTACGAGGCCGAAGGCACCGACGAGCCGCGCAATCTGCGACTGGCCGTGTGGTACCCGACCCTCGACACCGACGGCGAGACGGCCGTCTACTACAACCTGTTCGGCCGCCCGGAGGTCTCGCTGGGAGCCAGCGTGGCGCTCGAGGAGCCGGCTCCCCTGCTGGTCTTCTCGCACGGTAACAGCAGCCTGGCCGAGCAGAGCTTCTTTATGACGGAGTTCTTCGCCAGCCATGGCTGGATCGTCGCCTCCCCGGACCACACCGGCAATACGCTCCGCGACACCCAGGGCGCCATCGACCTGACCGCCGCGGTGTTTCGCCCGCAGGACGTCAGCGCCGTCATCGACCACATGCTCGCCCTGCCCGACGACGACCCGCTGAGCGGACTCGTCTCCGAGGAGCACATCGCGTTGAGCGGCCACAGCTTCGGCGGCTTCACCACGTTGGCGAGCTCGGGCGCCGGCTTCGCCGTCGACGAGTTGCTGGCCGAATGCGAGCAAGAGCCCACTGATTTTTGTGAGATTTTCAACGGCAACGACACCTGGACCGACCTGTTCCGCGCCGGCTTTCTGGACGAGCGCATCAAGGTCGCCATTCCGCAGACGCCGGGCGGCTACGAGGCGTTTCGAGACGGGTTGGCCGACATCGATACGCCCACGCTACTGTTCACTGGCGGCATGGATCGCACGCTTCCGAACGAAGAAGAAGGCGACCCCATCTGGCAGGCCATGCAAGGCAGCCAACACATCCGCATCAACCTGCCCAAGGGCGGCCACTTCACCTTTTCGAATATGTGCACTCTGTTGAGCGGCATCGACCAGATCGACAACGACGGGTGCAACGAGGAGTTCATCGAACCCGAGGCGGCCTTCGACATCATCAACGCCTACTCGCTGGCCTTTGCCCGCTACCACTTGTTCGACGACCAGTCCGAGGCCGACCTGCTCGACGGCTCCCGCGCGCCGTATGACGGCATGGAGATGAGCTTCAAACCCGCCGAATAAACCGGTCCGGACTGCCGAGTGGATATGATTAGTTGTCGAGGGATTTCGGCCGCGGCAGCGAGATACGCTTGTTCTCGCCGTCGCGGCTCTCGATCTCGACGTTATCGGCGGTCACCGTCACCGACCACTCCTTCTTGGTCAGCCGCTTGGCGTGCTCGAGCGCGCTCTGCAATTCCCCGATAAAATCGTCATCGGTCAGACTCTCCAAGTACCCCTTGGCCTGGTCCTCTTGCGAGGTCTGCAGGGTGCTCACATCAGCCGTCTGGACGTGATCGCCGCCCTGCTCTCGTGGTGTCGTGTTGGACATAATGCTTCCTCCCATCTTCATAGTTGAGTGGGACGACGTGAGGGAGTCTCCCCCCGATTAGCCCCCTGACGAGCTACTTAACCGCCGACTAACAATCTGACGAGTGTCAAGGATAGGTCTTCCCAGAATGTGATCACGAGGAGGGTTCCCAACAACAGGAACAGGAAAGGAAGTGCGGTCCGGTACAGGTAGACCACCGGCTTGTCGAAGGCCAGCGACGAGATAAACAGGTTCAGCCCCACCGGCGGCGTGATGTAGCCAATCTCGAGGTTGGCCAAGAAGATGATGCCCAGGTGGATGGGGTCGACCCCGTAGTCGGCGGCGATGGGCGTAATCAAGGGCACGACCACCGCGATGGCGCTGAAGATGTCCATCATGCAGCCGACGATGAGCAAAAAGACGGTCAGCACGAGAAGGAACGTGGTGCGATCGTCGATGTACTGACGGATGAATTCCAAGATCTGCATCGGCACCTGTTCCTGGACCAAGTAGTTGGTCAGGCCCATGGCCACGCCCAAGATGACCAGGATCGCGCCGACCATCACCATCGTCTCGTAGATGACCGAGGCGAGGTCGGCGCGGCCGGAGTCGTCGGGCAGCAGGGTGATGTCTTTGAGGATGAACACCTCGACGATGAGCACGTAGAGCGCCGCGATGGCCGAGGCCTCGGCGATGGTCACAAACCCGCCGTAGATGCTCACCAGCACCACCACAGGCACCATCACCTCCCACTTCGCCTCCCACAGCGCCGACAGCGCTTCCTTGGGGACGAACTCGATGCGCTCGACCTCAGAGCGTTTCGACACGATCATCGCGTAGATGCTGAGCACCCCGACCATCAACGCACCGGGCAGAATGCCGGCCACGAAGAGCTTGTCGACGCTGGCCATGGCCACGATGCCGTACAAGATGATGGGCAGTGATGGTGGAAACAGCAGTCCGATGGAGCCGCTGGCGGTGATCAGGCCGTGGCTAAACCGCTCGGGATAGCCATCTTGGACCATCATCGGAAAGAGCAGCCCTCCCAGGGCCACGATCGTTACGCCCGAGGCGCCGGTGAAGGTGGTGAAGAAGGCACACGCGGCGATGACCACCACCGCCAGGCCGCCCGGCATCCAGCCGAGCACGGCGTTGCTCACGTTGATGAGCCGGTCGGCTGCTTTGCTCTTGGCCATCAAGAAGCCCGAGAGCGTGAACAGCGGAATGGTGATCAGGTGCGGGCTCGTGGCCAGCTTGTAGTGCTCTTCGGTCAGAACGACGATGCCCGTGTCCGACATCGCAAAGAGAACGAGCGCCAGGCCGGCGAGCACCGCGAAGAGCGGGGTCCCCAGCACCGCCAAGACGAGCAAGATGATGCCGATGATGACGAGTGTCATGCGGCCTCCTCTTGCGGCTCGGCGCTCGGAGACGCACCTTCGGTCGCTTCGTCGTCAGGATATGCGAGGGTTCGCTGGGCCGACTCGATGGCGCGCATCACGAAGTGAAACGCCAGAAGGCCCCAGCCGATGGGAAAGGCGAGTTGGAAATGCCACTCTTTGGCCCACGGGATCAGTTGGCGGGGATATTCGAGGCCGATGCCGACGAGGTCCCAACCCGACATCGCCAAAAAGACGCAGACGATGGCGGCCACAAGGCCGGTCACCATCTGGACGACATGCTCGGCGCGGCCTTTGAGTAGCGTCCCGACCGCGTCGATGGTGATGTGGTTGCGCTGGCGGGTGGCCATCATCGCGCCGAGAAAGCCACTGATGATGACCAACTGGCGCAGCAGCACGTCGATCCAGTGAAACTTCAACTCGTCGATGATGGCGATGATCTTTGCTGCCAGTGAGCCCTCTTCGGGCGGTCCTCCAATGGGTTCTTCGGGCGCTTCTGCCGCGGTCTGTCGCGGCTGTGCGTCGGAGTCGGCGTCGGCCGGCGCCTCGGCAGCCTCATCCTGCTCGCCGGTGCTCTCGTCCTCGCCGCCAAATCCACCGCCAAAACCGCCGCCGAAGCCGCCCGCTTCGTCACCGGCTTGTGCTTCGGTCTTCTCGTCGGTCTCCTCTTCGATCTCCTCGGCGGGCTCTTGCGTCTCGCCGCCGAACCCACCGCCGAAACCACCCGCGCCGTCATCAGGCGCGTCCGCCTGATCAGTCGGCTCTCCAGCCTCGTCAGCCCCGTCGCCGAACCCGCCGCCAAATCCACCGGCGAAATCTTCGGCTTCTCCGTCTTCAACTGTGTCGTCCTCGACGGGCTCGTCCGCTTCGGCCGACTCGTCCTGTGCGACCACCGGAGGGCCGCTGGTCATCAGGTGAGCCTGCCACGGGATGAGCACGTTTCGGTAAAAGACCGTGTAGGCGGCGAGCAGAAGCATCGCCAGCACGGAGGCGACGAGAACCCACTTCTCGACGCGCAGCAAACCTGCTTCGAACTTGAACAGCGGTTTTAGCATGGGCCCAAAGTAAAGCGCCCGCCGAGGATCGACGGGCGCAAAAAGTGGTTTAGCGAGCGGCCTTCAAGTGCTTCATCATCTCGTCGACCAACTCCTTCGGGAAGAGCTTGCCGGTCAGCTCCTCGCGCGTCTTGTCGGCGATCTTCTTCCACTCGTCGAAGTCTTTCGGCTGAACTGCTTTGACGCCGGCCTTCTCGATCGTCTTCATCGCCTGCTGGTTGTCCTTGCGGATCTGGGCGAGCAGGTCCTTGCCCTCGGCCCTGAAGGTGTCCATGACGATTTTCTGATGCTCCTCGGAGAGCTTGTTCATCGCCTTTGCGGTCACCACGACCCCACCGATGACCACCGCCAGGCGCATGTTGGTGACGTAATCGGCCTTGGTGTACCACTGCAGCGCCACCGCGCCGTACGGCGAGTTCAAGAAGGCGTCGATGACGCCGGTCTGCAGGCTGGTGAGCACGTCGGGCACACCCAACGGCACGGCATTGACGTTCATGACCTCCATGACCCCCTTGGTGATGGGGTCGGTGTTCCACACCCACGGGGTGGTCTTGTGGAGGTCTTTCGGCGTTTGGACCGGCGTTTGGGTGAACAGGTAGTTGAAGCCGACATCTCCCCAGGTCAACAGTTTAAATCCCTTGTCGGCGAGCATCTTCTCGAAGGTGCCCGACATCTTATCGCGCACGTAATCGAGCTCCTTATGGTTGCGGAAGGTCAACGGAAGCTGCAGGACGAGCATCTTCTTGTCGATCTCGCCCAGCCCCACACTGGTGACCGCGCCACCGTCGAGCTGACCGGTGCGCATCTTACGCACCATCGCCGACTCGTCGCCCATCACACCTCCCGGATACAGTTTGAGGGTGACCTGGCCGTCGGTCTTCTTCTCGATCTGGCGCTTGGCGTCCTCGAACGACTTCATCCAGCTCGAGCCCTTGGGGGCCAGCGTGGCGATCTTGAGGGTCTGCTTCTCTTCGGCCGACACCGGGCCTACGCCCACCATCAGACCCACGAGTGCGACGAGCACCGTGAGGCCGAGACGCTGAATCGTTCCTGCTCTGCTATCCATGCTCACTCCGTGGGGCTGAGTAAAAGAGGAACTCAGTAAAAGAGGTCGTCGACGCCCTGCAGCCAGAACTCCGCTCGCCGCTTGGCGATCTCGTTGTTGAGGCGAAGCTTTGGATGTTTCGAGGCGTCTGCTTCGAGCACCTCGGTGAGCAAACGCTCGAATAACTCACGGTCCTGTACCCCGGGCGCCGTGGCGTAAAAGCGGGCGTACAACGCGGGAATCAACAGGTTCTTATCGCCGTGCTGGCGCATCGCTTGCTCGAAGTACTTTTTTGCCAGATCGGGGTTGCCACCGAACATCGGTGGACGACTTCCATAATAAACACCGAAGAACAGGGGGGCGCCCGAGTAGAAGAAGCCAGGCTCGAGTTCGACGACGCGCTTCATGATCGCCTCGACGACGGGAAGCGCGGCGACCATGTCGGTATTCGACTGCGCCAAATTCGCCGCCGAACCCCAACCGTAGCCGGTCCAGAAGAGGCCGGGGACGTCCTCTTCGTCCATCTCCTTCAAGAGCTTCTCGACCTTTTCGAGATTCAAATCGGTCGCCGCCTTCTCGAACTCCTCATCATCGAGCAGACGCAGCCCATAGCGGTGCGACTTCATGTAGTGGAGGACGGCGCGCTGCATGACCTCGTCGATCTCCTCGCTGCTCGCGCCGGCCGCCTGCATGCGCATGATGTCTTCTTCGAGGAAAGCGAACGAATACGAGAAGTAGCCCTTGGCGAGCATGCGAAGCAGCTTGCGGTTGTCGGGGGCGCTCTCGAGGAAAGTCTCCAAGGTCTTGAGACTCGCCGGCATCGCCTCGCGCGCAAACTGCGGGTCGGGCTCGCTTTCCAGGGCCGTGCGCCCTTCCCAGAGCACGTCGGCCGTCTGGTTGACGGTGATCTTCTGGAGACTGCAGCCGGAGAGAAGAGCCATGGAGAGTAGCGCGCACCCGACCACCAACCACCTCGGGCCGTGGTGAACGCCCATGTCGAAGCACCAGTCCATCATCGAGTCCTGCTCCCGTGAAGCACTCGGCGTTGCCAAAGTGATGCGGACCACCGAGGTAGTCGCCCACTTTCGTAAAAAATTGTGGAGTGCCCGGATTATGGCAGCACACTTTGTGCGGCGCAAGCCTCGGCGAAGCGTTCGAGATGTGCTATGATGGCCAGCGTTGTTTAGACACTTCACCCACTCGAGAGCACGAAGGCAAAAATGGACTGGCCATTTTCTAAGCACTTCAAAACCTTCGACGATGACACCAGTGGCGCCACTGCCACCGAGTACATCATCCTGCTCATCCTCATCGCGTGTGTGATCATCGCGATTGTGAAGATGTACGGATCGACCGCCTCGAAGAAGTACAAGACGGCGAATGACACCGTGCGTAAAGAAGTCACGATCGATTGAGGCCAGTCTCGAGCTGAAGAGCCCTGCCCGGCTCATCTCTTATTCGGCGATCTGGTGGGAAGAAACCCGCGCGCTTCGTGGTTGGTCTGATGTCGAGTTGCCAACGAAATACCCTTGTTTAGGTTGGTGCTGCAGCATCGACTGACCACTAATTGATAACGGTTTTCAAAATCACGCTTGACACCTTTTTGAAATTCGATATCAATATCGTGTCCAAAGGCCCTCTTGTCCGAGAGCCCCTCAAGCGCCGGAGCAGTTATGAGCATCGAACGATTCCTGGGAGTACTCGCCGCAGACGAAGCGGACAGCCGTATCGAATTGGTCCAAGTGGCCGAGCCCGGTATGGTTCCGACCCTCGAGCTTCGGTTCCAGCGGCACGGCGGTGATCTCGGGTGGATGACTCATAAGCGCATGCGCCTGGCGCCGGGTCAAATCGGCGACCTTCGCGAGGCGATGAACTTGATGGATCCGGACGCACGCGACGCCAAAATCAGCGCCACCGAGAAGGCGAGTGCTCACTCGCTTCGCGTGGTCGGCGCCGAGGACACCGAGCGCAGCTCGGGCTAATCGCGCGTTTCTGCTCCAACGAAAAGACGACGTAAAAACGAGGCATCTGTCGACCAGACAGATGCCTTTTTTGATCTCTGCAGTTGGGCCTACTCTCCATCAGTGGCCGGATTGACGCTCCGGGGAGGCCGGATGATCTGACGAGACGGTCTCAGCCCCTCCGCCGGACGGATAATGCGTTGTGACGGTCGCAATCCCTGGGCCGGCCGAATCAGCCCGCGCGGCGGCTCGAGGCCTTCGGGCGGCCGGATGAGGCCACGCGGCGGGTCGAGTCCTTCAGGTGGACGGATGATGCGGTCGTTGTCGGCAAAACGACCCGCGTTGAAGTTGGGTAAACCGAGGCGGCGTTGTTTCAGCAGCGCCAACGCTTCGACGAGCAACTCGAAGTCGAACTGGAGGTCGCTCGGCACAGTGGCGCCTTCAGCTTTCTCGAACTCGAGGCCCAACAAGGCGAGTCTGGTCTGCAGGATGTCGAGAGAACTGACCACCTGCCGGGTGCGCTCGGCTTCCTCGGCAAGGCCGAGCCGGTTGAAGCCACGCCGCACCTGCCGAAAATCATCGCCGAGCACGTCGACCTCACGCTCGAAACGCCCGAGCACTTCGGGCGGCACGGTGACCTGCTCGCCGGGCTCGATTTCGGCGAACTGACGTTCGACCTTTTCGATGGCGGACTCGAATTTGACGGTGCGCTCTCGGGCCTGGTCGAGGGCCGTTTGGACCTGCTCGGCGAGCGCGGTCGCGCTCATTCGGTCTCCAGAGTCGAAGGGACTGATGACGAAGACGTCGTTGGGATCGACGGTTTGACCGGTCCGCGGGTCGACCGGGCGGGTGTCATCGACGTCGACCGGTTCGGCCTGACCCGGCTCGGCGTTGCGCTGGCCGGGATTGATCACGCGAACCTGCGCGTGCGCCCAAGCCCCAGTCAGAAGTATTGCCATCACGGCGATTATCGAAACACAGCTGCGTCCACTCATCGCGCCCCTCCCCCAGTCGAACGTGGAAAGTCAGTACAGCGGGCACTATGAATGTGACGCCGTGTCCGTGCATGACAAGGCCACCTCGACCCGGTTCCGGCCGCCTTCCTTGGCGCGGTACAAGGCTTCGTCGGCGCGATTGAGCAACGAGTCGACGTCCTCATCGGCAGGCGTCAGCTCGGCGACGCCCAGGCTGATCGTCACCGACACCTCGCCGCGGTCGGTGACGATCGAAGCGTCTGCCACCGCGGTCCGCAGCCGCTCCGCCACACATTGGCTCGCCTCGTCGAGTGACGTCTCGGGCATGATCACCACGAACTCTTCACCGCCGTACCTGCCGATGGTGTCCGTCTCGCGCAGCGCGTCATCGCAGCGGTGGGCGACGGCGCGCAGGATTTCGTCACCGATGGCGTGGCCGTAAGTGTCGTTGACCTTCTTGAAGTGATCGATGTCGAGCATGATCGCTGACAACGGCTTGGCGTAGCGGCGGGCACGGGAAAACTCGGCTTCGGCGACCTCGAAGAGTCGGCGACGGTTTGGAAGCCCGGTGAGGTCATCGAGGATGGCGAGTCGCTCGACCTGGGCAAATAGGCGGGCGTTTTCGATGGCGATGCCTGCTTGCCCTGCCAGTGCCAGGGCGAGCTGGACATGGTCGGGGCCGTAGGCGTCGTCCTCGTCGCGCTCGAGTAAGATCATCCCGGCCAACTGCTCACGCGATACGATCGGCACGCCCATCCACGAGTAGCCCTCGTCGGCGTGGCTGAACGTGCCTCCCAGGTCGTCGCCATCCGACGACACCTGCGGCTCGACCGTCTCCATGACGCGCTCGATGCGAGGATCGCCAAAGATCCATTCGGACGCTTCGCCCACCGTCGCCCCACCATCGCCCAGCTCGACGAACAGTTCGAGCTGATCGCCGTCGAGCAAAAACGCCACGGCACGATCGGCGACAACGAGCTGCCCGACCCCCTCGAGGAGACGCTCCAAGACCTCGGACTGATCGAGCGTGGAGGTCATCGCGGCAGTGGTGTGGCGAATGACCTCGGCGAGCTCGCGCTTCTTGCGCTCCGACTCGATGTCGACCTCGAGCTGGGCGGCGCGTGCGGTTTCCTGGGCGATGCCGATATGACTCGAGATCGCCATGAGAATCTCGGCATCGTCGGGAGCAAAGACGCCCCTGGCGATACGACTGTCGACGTAGACCACGCCCAGGAAGCGGTCTTGAATCTGGACAGGTCCTGCCATGATGCTTCGCAGGTTGTGGTGCACGGCGCTCGCGCTCGAGAGCACATCGCCCTCGTCCGAGCCCGTGCTCACGATGGAGCGCCGCTCGCGGCAGACGCGCTCGACGACGCTGCTCGAGTAGTCGCCGCGGTCGCCCAGGTCTCGCCCGCGCACGTCGCGCCCGGCGATGACGTCGAGTTCGTCGATACGCTCGCCGCCAAAAAGGAAGGCACGCTCGGCGCCGAAGATCCGGACAATCTCGTCGAGCGCCACGCGAGCCTGCTCGCGCGGGTCGAAGACCGTGCCCGAAGCGATGGCCACTTCCATCAACGAATCGAGATAGCGCTCCAACTTGAGCGACTGCGCATCCGTCGAACCCTCGGAGGCCGAATGCGAGTGCCCGCGTGAGCGCGAGGTGGTCGTCGTCGACGAGCTCGGATCGACATAGAACTCGAATTCGTTGCGCACGTCCCGGGCGCGATGGCTCCAGCCGTACTCGGACGCCAGTGAGTGGGCGTAGCGCGCCCGGCGCAGCGCTGCACGCTCGTTCCCCTGTCTCTTGAGCCGTCTCGCTCGACGAAGCGCCACCTCGAAGTTGCCCCAGGGACTGTTGGCCAAATCGGCGACCTCGTCGGCCCGGCTGAGCAACCACCCCGCCCTCTCATCTTGCCCGTTCAACGCCTCCCAGTCGGACTGGATGACATACAGGTGCGTGGCGTATTTGGGGGTATCGGCGGCCAGCTTCAACTCGTCGAGCGCTTCGAGAAAACGTGCGCGAGCGGCTCTTTGGTCGAACTCGCGCGCGTACCGAAACTGGTCGAGGCGCAGATAAGCCTGGTAGATGTAGAAGCGCCGGATCTGGTGGGGCGAGCGGTCTGGGACGAGCTCGAAGCGCTTCCATTTTGCCAAGAGCTTCTCGACATCTTTACCGCGGTTGCCCAACTCGTAGTGGACGGCCAACTCGTAGCCTACCGCGCTGGCTTCGCCCAAACCGACCTGAACTCGCCCCTCTAGCAACCGGCGAGCTTGTTCGACGAAGGCGTGCGCCTCGATGCCTTTTCCGCCCCAGGCACGAGCTGCTGCCTCCAGATACAACCCATAGACCCGCTCCATGTGGACCAGCTCTCCGTGACAGGCGGTGTCGTCGGTGCGCTCCAGAATCTTCTTCCCCCACGAGCCTGCCTCGTGCACGAAACCGCGGTCGAGAAGAAGGCCTCCGAGTTCGCCACACACGGTGACGTACTCCCAGAGCTCGAGCCACAAGCCGTGCTCGCGAAGCGTCTGGCGGAGCAGTGTTTCGGCGCGGCGCGCGTCCCCCGAGAACTCGTACGTGGTCGACTCGAACCATCGAGCGCGAGCGAGTACCTCGCGGTCGTCGAGAGCCTCGGCGATCTCGATGGCGCGTGTGGCGTACTCTTCAGCCGTGGCATGCCGGCCCAAAATGGCGAGTACGGCGCCGTAGGTCGAAAAAGCCTGCGCCTTCTCGGCGCAGTCGGGTAGCCGACGGGCGATGCGCAGCGCGCGGATGACCAGCCCTCCCATCAGGTCGTAGTCGAGACGAAAGAACGCGGTGATCGCGCCGATCTCGTACAGATGGGCCCGAAGACGCATTGTAGCACTGGCGGCGGCGTCGTGAGTTCTCGCCTTCGAAGGAAACCTCGCCGCAAGCCAAGCCATCAGCCATGCGAGCACGGTCCCGAAGCCGCGCGCCGCGGTGGTCGTGGGCATCTTGCCGTCGACATGGTCCAGGGCGAGTTGGATCTGCGCCCAAGCCTCGTCCATCTCGAGCACTGCCATGTAGACTCGAGCGATGCGCGCGTGCAGACGAGCGCGCTCCACATCGCTGGACGCGAGCGCGACAGCGTTTTCGAATAACCGGATGGCCTCCGAGACCCGCCCTGTCGCCGCGCAAGCTTCGCCGAGCGCGCGAAGGAGCTGCGCGTCGACTTCGCCCGGCGAGTGAAGGCGCGCGGTAAGGAGAAAATTGTAGGCTTCCTCGAAGGCGTGCTTGCGAAGGGCGAGCAAACCAGCATGGAGGTTTGTCTCGTAGACCCGTTGGCGATTCGAGTCGACCTGGCCGTTGGCGTAGTGGCGCGCCAGCGAGAAGAGATGGGCGTCACCGTTGGCCTGCGAGTCGTCGAGCACCTCGGCGATTCGCTGGTGGACGGCGCGACGAGACGATTCGTCGAGCTCGTCGGCCAAGGCACTGCGAATGCGTCGATGAACAAAGGCGTAGATATCCTCTTTCACATGCTCGACGAGCCGCAACTGGATTCCATGGGCAACGGCCTCGCTGACGCCGCCTTCGTCGACGCCGCTGTACTCGCTGCAAAGGCCGATATGGAAGTGCTGCCCCTCGATGGCGGCGGCGCGTAGCACCGAGCGTGGCTCGTCGCCCAACTCTTCAATGCGGCGCAGCATCAGGAGAGTGACGTCGGCGGGCAGATCCAAGGAGGCGAGCCCGGCGGTGTCGACCCACCAGCCGTCACGCGTGGGGCGAAGCACACCGGCCTCGAGCATGCTGAACAGGTACTCGCGCACCGCAAGCGGAACCCCTTGAGTGCGTGCGGTGATCTGGCGCACGACGCGAACAGGTAGGCCATCCCCACCCAGCTCACTGGCGACCAATTCGGAGACGGCCTCTTCGTCGAGCGGACCGATACGAAGGTGCTGGAGGGGCAAGTTGGCGACGTCTTCGAGAAACGCCTCCGGACCGCTGTCGGAGTCGGGCGCTTCGGTGGCGGTGAGAACGAGCAGCAAGTGGTGGTTCTGCACGCGCGCGGCGACCTGACGTAGCACCTGTAAGCTGGCGTCGTCGATGTGCTCGATGCCATCGACCACGAAGACCATCGGCCAGTCGGCAGTCGCAAGCTGCAAAAAGAAGGAGGCGGTCGCCTCGGCAAAGCGCGTCGGGGAGCCTGAATCCTCGGCGACAAAGCGCTTGGAAACATCGGGCAGGTCGAAGGCGCTGGCGGTCAATTGAGCCAGCAAAGGCATGTGCTCTTGGCTTGCCTGCTCGATATGGGAGGTCCAGGCCGACAGGTCCTGTGGGTCGAGGTTTCGCAGGATCCGTATGAAGTTCTCGCCGGCGCGTTGGACAGCGCCGAAAGGGGTCTTGGGGGTCTGAGCGCAGCGAACGGACAAGGCAAAGGCCGAACTGCCGCTCTCCTGGGCTAAAAATTCGTCGACGAGCCGCGAGGTGCCTGCGCCGGGCACGCCGGTGAGCCAGCAGATATTGCCGCGGCCGCTGCGCGCCTGGAGCCAAGCCGATTCGAGGCGGCGGCACTCGCGGTGGCGACCGACGAGCGGGGTCGAGTGGTGGCGTTGGCTGCGTTCCTCGCGGTGGCCAAGTTCGAGGGCATCACCGTCGGCATATGCGGCGTCGAGTGAGTCGAGGCGCTCCAGATCGGCCACGAGCGCGGCGCACGAGCCGTAGCGGTCGTCGGGGTCTTTGGCCAACAACTTTTCGATGATGTGCGCCAGCGCCGGTGAAATTTCGGGGACCATCTGACGCACGGGCGCCGGCTTGTCGACGGCGTGTTGACGTACGAGTTCGGCAGGCTCGGCGGCGTCGAACGGCGGACGGCCGGTGGCACATTCGTAGAGGACGACGCCGAGGGAGTAGAGGTCGGAGCGCGCATCCACGGGGCGTTGGAGCATGCCGGTTTGCTCGGGCGCGCTGTAGCGCAGGGTGCCGACGACGGCGCGGTCGGGGTCGACACCGGTGGCGCGCGCAGCGAAACCGAAGTCGATGAGTTTGACGGCGCCGTCGCCGGCGCGCAGCAGGATATTACCCGGTTTGATGTCGCGGTGGATGACGCCGTGGCGATGCACCTCGCCGAGCGCTGCGGCCAGCGTGCACGCGATATCGACGACCAGCGTCTGTCCGAGCGGCCCTCGCCGGTCGATCGTGTCGGCCAACGTCGCCCCGTCAACGAACTCCATGATGAGGTATGGGCGTCCTTCGCGCGTGGTCTCGCCGGCCTCGATGATGCGGGCGAGCCCCGGGTGTGAGAAGCGGGCGAGGACGGCGGCCTCGGTGCGGTAGCGCAGCGTATGGCGGGAGGCGTCAGCGTCGGTGATATGGCGGCGCACCTTGACCGCGCAGACTTCGTCGCCCATGCGCGCCCGATACACCGCGCTGTGAGCCCCGCGGCCGACCTCTTCGAGGAGGTCGACCCCGGGGATCTCCAAGGACTCGACGATGTCGTGCGTCGCCGTCTGAGACATGGCGCGAGATACACAAATCGGTGGAACCCCAGCGTCACGGGGGTGACGAAAGGAGTCGATTTCTACTTGGCTCGATTGCTTGAACAGCGCCTACCTTACTTTCATTCGGCCAAAGATGCCAATGGCATGTCACAAAATCGCAACATCCGCGCTCCCTCCAACAGGTGTCAGACACCGTGTTCTCCCCGTAAAATGCGCCTCCGAGCGCGGTCTCGCGCACAATCTCCCTTCGACGCGCAAGCAACTCTCGTGCGAAACCGCCGTCGAATTGCGGCGTGATGAATGGTGTTCGCTTCGAGGCGCTAGTTTCGCGAACCAATTCGAGATTTTGGGGCTTGAAGGCCGCGCCGCCGACACAGTTGGGCAGAGTCGCACCTGCGGATGCACGACGGGGCGGAATACGATGGCTGGCACGGTAAATGGGGGGGCGGCTCAATTGAGCGACGGTGGCAGCTCGCGGCGGATATCGCAGCTGCCGCCCACGCAGAATTGGCGGCCCGGCGGAATGGTGCCGTCGGGAAATTCGACCTCCGACTTGCCCTCGCGCCACCTGCCGACCGCGGTTCGGTACCGGTCGACGAGAAGGCGTCGGTCTTCGCGGTACTCCTGGCGCTGCTTGAAGTCGCCGCCGTGGCACAGGGGCCGAGGCGCCTTTTTCGGCTTCCTCGGAGAATCGCTCCATTTCACGCTGAGCGCCTTCTTTGGCCCCGGGCACGGCACGGTGCGCAGTTTGGCTAGTTCCCCAGCGTGTGTGTGACACTCGTCGACGATCTTTTGGTGGTAAGCCTCGTCGTCGAGCTCCTGCCACTGCGGAAGCTTGGCCATCTCGAGGGCGTACCGCTCGGTGGCCATCTCGATGAGCTCGGCTTCGGTCTTGTCCTTGTTCTTCCGTTTGCGCTTCTCCGCCCAGTACGTCTTGCGGTTGACCACCTCGCCCACCATCGGCTTTCCGCTCTTGTGGATGTCCCAAGAGCAAAGCCCCGGCCACTGCTTCGGGTGGTGCACGAGGTTCGATTCAGACGGGTTGCACACGATGTAGCGTAGACGCTGGAGCATCGCCTCGTCGGTCAGGACCTTGGTCGCGGAGTAGCGGCGCTCCCAGAAGGTGCCGGTGCGGTTGCGTAACTTGTTGATCTTTTTGGCCAGCTGGCTCTGGAAGTCGCGCATGAACAGATGCATCTGCAGCGAGCGGCAGCGCGCCAGGATGTGGAAGTGATTGGACATGAAGCAAAACGCGAAGATTTCGACCCCGTACATCCAGGCGTATTTGGACAGCAGCCCCAGGATGATGGCGTTGACCTGCTCTTCGGGCAAAAGCGCATAGATCTGGTGCAGCGTGCGGTTGCCCAGCTCGTAAATGGCGTCCTTTTCCTGATTTCGCAGTGGGTGTCCCATGGGTGCCGTGCTCCGTGAATAGATGAAGGTTCATCAACAGCCCTCATTACGGTTTTCGGCAAAAGGGGGCGATTCGTTGCGTGATTGGGCCAAATTTCTTGGAGCAACACGGGAGGCGATCGCGCGCAAGATCGCGCTCACAGGCGCATGGAACTTAACCCACACGGTGTCTGACACCGTGAGTTTGGGG
This sequence comes from Persicimonas caeni, assembly GCF_006517175.1. Classification (NCBI taxonomy): domain Bacteria; class Deltaproteobacteria; order Bradymonadales; family Bradymonadaceae; genus Persicimonas; species Persicimonas caeni. The sequence goes on from NZ_CP041186.1 coordinate 618,484, forward strand.
GGAGATTTTGGGGACACTTTTCTGTTTCGCGGAATGGTCTGGCTCGCGTCCTTTGACACCACGCCCGCCGGCAGTACCCTTTGCGCGACGCCACACTACTTATGGAGACCGGCCCCATGGAGAAGAGCCGCACAAACGCTGGAAAGGATACCCTGCTTCGCGCCGGCAAACGCCTCTTGAAGGTGGGCCTCGACAGTCGGCTCGTCCGCGACGTGGTCTCTGCACCCAGAGGCGCTCCGGACGTACTCGCCGAAATTGTGCGACACGGGTTGAGTGTCAAAAACGTGCACGCCATTCACGCCGCTCAGCACCCCGAGCGCCTGGCGATGGTCGACGAGCACCGTCAGGTGACTTACGCGCAGGCCAACGACGAGATCAACCGGGTGGGGAACGCGCTTCGCAACTCCTTTGGCGTCAAACGCGGCACGCCCGTGGTTCTGATGATGGAGAATCGGGTCGAGTACCTGACGTGTTGGTTTTCGCTGTTTCGCATTGGCGCCTCGGGTGTGCACGCCAGCTACCGAATGACCGCCGAGGAGCTCGGCTACCAGGTCGACCACAGCGGCGCGCGCATCTTGTTCGTCTCGCCCACATCGCTCGAGGCAGCGCGCGAACTCGACCGCACCCGCGACGACCTCGACCTGACGATTATCCTCGTCGGCGACGAGACCCCGCCCGACGGCGTGCTCGGCTACGCCCACGTGATCGACCAGGCTTCTTCCGAGTTCGCCACGCCCAGCGGACGCCGCGTCTCCAAAGACGAGAGCCAAAATATCGTCTACACCTCGGGAACGACCGGCCAACCCAAAGGCACCGTGCGAAACTTCACCAAGTACGGCTTGCTCGAGTTTACCCGCCTGCTCGACCGGCTACCGCTTCAAGCCGGCGACCGCCACCTCGTGGTCGCGCCCGTCTACCATAGCGGCGGACAAGTCTTTACGCTTCTCAACAGCGCCCTGGCCGCGACGCTCGTCTTGCGCCCTCACTTCGACGCCCAAGACACCCTCGAGCACCTATCCAGCGAGCAAATCAACACGGTTTTCATGGTCCCTACGATGATCCGCCGGGTGCTCGACCTACCCGACGACGTCCACCGCCAAAACCCTACGCCCACCCTTCGCGGGCTGATTTCGGGGGCCGCCCCCTTCCCTCGCGTGCTGCGAGAGCGCGCCATCGAGCGCTTCGGCGCGAGCACCGTCCACGACTTCTACGGGGCGACCGAGCTCGGTTGGGTCACCCTCATCAACGGTGAGGAGATGCGCGAGCGCCCAGGAAGCGTCGGGCGCCCGCTCGCCGGCCAAGAAGTGCGCATCCTCGATGACGACATGAACGAGGTGCCGCGCGGTGAGGTGGGAAAGATCTGGGTGCGCAATCAACACGCCGTCAGCGGCTACCTGCATGATCGCAAGGCCTCCGACGAGATTCGCGCGGGTGACTGGGTCACCGTCGAAGACCTCGGCTACATCGACGAAGACGACTACGTCTATCTGGCGGGGCGTGCTCGCGACATGGTCATCTCCGGCGGGGTCAACATCTACCCGGTCGAGGTGGAAAACGTCCTCGCCCAACACCCGTCCGTCGACGACGTCGCCGTCATCGGCGTGCCTGATGAGGAGTGGGGAGAAACGCTCGTCGCCGTCGTCGTCCCTGCAAACGACACGCTCGACACCGATGTGCTCGAGGCGCATGCCCGCGAGCACCTGACCGGCTACAAGGTGCCCAGGCGCTGGGTGACCACCGACGCTATTCCACGCAATCCGACCGGAAAGATCCTCAAAAACGAACTCGAGCGCCGATACTCCTAGCGTTCAGCTCTTCGCCGCGGCGCGGTCCTGACGCGAGTTTCGCTCGACGTGAACCGCATCCGGTTCCGGCTCGATGCGATCGCCCAAGTGCCGCGCCCAGACCTGAGTGAACTCGGCGCCCCAAAAGAAAATCTGCGCCGAGAAGTACACCCAGAACAACAGCGCCACCAGCGAGCCGGCCGCGCCGAAAATCGACGTGGTGCTCGTATGCGCCAGGTATAGGCCGATCAACGTGCGCCCGATGGAGAAGAGAAACGAGGTCAACGCGGCGCCAATCCAGACGTCGCGCCACTGGATGGTCACGTCAGGCAAGATTTTGAAGATGGCCGCGAAGAGCCCGGTCAAGAGGGCAAACCAAACTACGAAGTTCGAAAAATCGGCCAAAATAGTGGGTACCGGAAAGAACTCGCCAAAGAAGCGTCCCAGAGCCGCCAATGCGGCGGTCACAACCATGGACGCGAGTAGCAGCAAGCCGATCACGATGACCATGACGAAGGGAAGCAAGCGCATCCGAATCCACCCCTTGATACCGATATTCGAGCGCGGCCGAACGTTCCAGATCATGTTGAGCGTGTCTTGTAGGGCCAAGAAGAGCCGGTAAGCTCCCCAAAACAGCGTCCCGAAGCCGATGACCGTGGCCAGCACGCCCGAAGTGGTATCTTGCCACCGCTCGACGAGGGTGAAGACGTACTCGCTGGTTTCCGGACTGACGAACCGGTCGAGATCCGCGGCAATCTCGGCCAACGCGACATCATCACCGAAGATGAACCCGGCGATCGCGGTGGCGATGATCAGAATCGGCGCCACCGAAAAGATGGCATAAAACGCAATCGAAGCTGCCAAACGGGCGGCGTTATCGCGTGTGTACGCCTCGAAGGTCTCCCGGAGGATGGTCCAGGCAGTTTTTAGCCGTTGCCGGTTCGTCATGAGCAAACAATGTAGTGAATTGGGGCACAGAACCGTGAATAACGTAAACGGTAGATGCTCAGTGTCCAACTCGATTCTGACCGGGTGTTCGGCATCATTTGCACCCTCTGGGTGATTGTGTAAGTTCATCGCCACCGAAGCGAGTCCAGCAGCCCTACCACCTGCGACAAAGAGGCCGGCGACGATGAAGATCGAGGGTAAGACCATTGCAGTGACCGGCGCCGGCGGGTTTATCGGCGCGCGTGTGGTCGAGTGCGCCGTCGAACGCGGGTTGAAGGTTAAAGCGCTCGACATCGACCCAGCGGGAGCCCGACGTGCCGAAGGGCTCGGTGCCGAGACGGCGATTGTGGGCGGCGTCAACGACGTCCAAGCCGTTGCCGAGCTCTGCGAGAACGCCGACATTCTCATCCACACCGCCGCGCTCATGAACGAGAGTGGCGACATGCAGGAGTTTCGCCACGTCAACGTCGAGGGCTCTCGACTCGTGGCCCAAACTGCCGCCGAAGCGGGGGTCAAACGCCTGGTCCACCTGTCGTCGGTGATGGTCTATGGGTTTCACTACCCGCCGGAGGTCGCCGAAGATGGGCCCAAGCGCGGCGAGGGCAATCCGTACTGCACGACCAAATACGAGAGCGAAGGAGCGGTGCTCGACCACCACCGCGACCGTGATCTCGAGGTGACCGTCCTTCGGCCCGGCGACGTCTTCGGCCCCGGCTCCAAGCCGTGGGTGGTGCGTCCCGTCGAGTTGATGAAACAGGGTCTCTTCGTGCTGCCCGACGGCGGCAACGGACGCATCGACCCGACCTACGTCGACAACCTCGTCGACGCCATCTTTTTGGTGCTCGAGAAGGACGCCACCGGCACCGTCTTCAACATCACCGACGGTCATAGCATGCGCACCCGGGATTTTTTCGGCTACCACGCCCGTTGGCTGGGCAAGGGGCGCATCCTGACTCTGCCCTCCAAGCTCTTGCGGCCCGTGTTCAAAGCCGTCGCCATGGGGTTCCGTATGCTCGGCTCCGAGCCACCGGCGACCCCCGACGCCATTGGCTTTTTGAATCGGCCCAACGCCTACTCGAACCGCAAGGCGCGCGAGATGCTCGGCTACGAGCCGCGAGTGAGCTTCGACGAGGGTATGAGCCGGGTGCGCGAGTGGCTCGAACGTGAGGACATGCTGTAAATGAAGTCGTCGACAAGCAGTCGCAGGGGAATGGCAAGCCGCTCGGTATGGGCGGTGACCCTCGTCTTGATGACGATCCTGCTCCTTCCGGCGGCATCCCCCCTGGAGGCCGAGCCGAGTCCGTCGAAGGTGGCCGACCAACCTTTGGTTGTGCTTGCTGCAGCGAGCATGGCCGATGTGCTTCCGGCCATCGGCGCCCAGTGGGAAGCTGAGCGTGGCCAACCGGTCAAGTTCAGCTTCGCGGGCAGCTCACGTTTGGCTCGCCAGATCATCGACGGCGCTCCAGGCGACGTCTACGTGTCGGCCAACAGCCGCTGGATGCAGCGGCTCGCCGACGAAGACGACCTCGCCGACGGCACACGACGCCAGATCATGTCGAACGACCTTGTCTGGGTGGTGCCGCGTCACACGTCGAGTCCGCCCTCCACTGCGTCCGCCGTCACCCCGTCCAAGATTCGACGACTCGCCGTCGCCGGCGAAAGCGTGCCCGCGGGAATCTACGCCGATGCCGCCCTGGCGGCGACCGATTTGGCCCCGAAGATGTCGGACAAACTCGTGCGCGCTGACAACGTGCGCGCCGCCCTCGAGTGGGTGGCGCGCGGCGAAGTCGACGCCGGTATCGTCTATCGCACCGATGCCCGCGCCGAGCCCGAGGTAAAGGTCGCGTTCACCTTCGAGCCCGAGACTCATCCGACGATTGCCTACGAGGCCGCCGCGCTCGCCAAGAGCGACCAAAAGCAGGCTGCGGACGCCTTTGTCGCGTACCTCGACAGCGCACCTGCACGAGACGTCTTCACCAAGGCCGGGTTCTCCCACATGCCCACGGTCGGCACCGGTGCCGACGCCGAGTTGGGCTCCGAGAGCTTCGCCAGCGACCCGCACCCGACCGTCGATGTCTGGTCGGCCATCCGCCTGAGCTTGCTGGTGGGTCTGTGGTGTGCTCTTTTGGGTCTGCTGCCGGCCATCGGTCTCGGGTGGCTGCTCGCGCGTCGCCATTTTCCCGGCAAGTCACTCGTTTCAACGCTGACGCTCGCCCCGCTCGCGCTACCGCCTGTGGTCACAGGCTTTCTGTTGCTGCGTTTGTTCGGGCGCGAGGGCTTGATCGGCGGCTTCTTAGCTTCGGTGGGCCTCGAAATCCCGTTTTCGACCGCAGGGGCGATGATCGCGGCGTTCACCGTGGGCCTTCCGATGTACGTCTTGGCGGCACGAAATGCCTTCGAGGCGGTCGATCGAGAGTACGAAGAGGTCTCGCTGACGATGGGGCACGCGCCGCTGCAGACCTTCTGGCGGGTGACCTTGCCCCTGGCGGCTCCAGGTCTGGCCGCCGGCGCGGTGTTGATGTTCGCGCGCGCCATTGGTGAATTCGGCGCGACGACGGTGCTCGCCGGCAACCTCGAAGGGGAGACACGCACCATCTCGCTGGCCGTCTACACCCTGCTCGAGTCCCCCAGCGGCGCCGAGTCAATCCAGGTGTTGGTGGGAGCGAGCATCGCGCTGTCGTTTTTGGCGATGCTCGGCTACGAGCGCCTCTCGCGCTGGCAGCGCCGGCGCACGGAGGTACGCAATGATGGCTGACACCTCGTTCGATACCATGCTCGATGTCGACATCACACTGCGCCGCGGGCGCTTCGAGTTGGCCGCACAGATGCGCACCCAGGTCCACCGTGTGGCGATCGTCGGCGCCTCGGGCGCGGGCAAAACCTCGCTGCTACGCGTGCTCGCCGGCCTTGAAGATGGTGTCAGAGGCCATGTTCGGTTTGGCGAAGCCACCTGGCTGGACAGCGCCGAGGGCATCGCGCTGCCTGCATGGCAGCGCGGCATCGGGTGGGTGCCACAGCGCGCCCTGCTCTTTCCCCACAAGGATGTCCGCGCAAATTTGCTCGATGGCGCAAGCCATGATGCGCCTGAGGCGGTCGCCGGGATGCTCGGCATCTCAGACCTGCTCACACGCCGCCCTCGCAACCTTTCGGGCGGCGAGCGTCAGCGCGTGGCGCTGGGGCGTGCGCTGCTGCGTGAGCCAAAGCTCCTGCTTCTCGACGAGCCCTTCTCGGCTCTCGACCGCAGCCTGCGCGGCGACGTTGCCGACGCGGTGCTCGACTACTGCGACGCCCGCACGATTCCTATCGTGCTGGTGAGCCACGACGAGCGCGACGTCGAGCGGGTGGCCGATGAAGTGTGGGAGCTGTCTCAAGGACAACTCGACCGCATCACTTGAGGTGCTCGTCGACGCTGTACTTGCCCGCCCCTAAAAAGAAGATCCCAAAGAACGTAAATGCCGCTTCCATCGCGTGGGAGTAGCCGCGGAACCCATCGCCGTTGACGTAGTGCCACAGCGCGGCGACGACCATGGTGCACACGAGCAGCAGCGCGGCCGGGCGAGTGAGCAAACCGAGAATGAGCAAGACTCCGCCACCCAGTTCGGCAAACGCAGCCATAAAGCCCCAGAACTCGGGGTAGAAGCCGATGCCGCTGACCGCCTCGAGGCGTGCGCCGAGCCCGGCCCACTTATCGGGTCCTCCGACCATCTTGGGCCAACCATGGGCGATGAAGCTCACCCCTAGTCCGAGCCGCATCACCAGCAGGCCAAAGTCCTTGTAGTCTTCGAGAAAGTCGAGTTTGAGCGCTTTCATGGGGTATATTCCGTATGGTAAGCTCGCCGTTCCTGACAGGTGCAAATAACCGGTGTGCTTAGCCGTCGCAAGGATTTTCGATGATGTGGCAACGCGTTCGAGCTTCGCTTCTGATTCTCTCTCTAGTCGCCGTCGGCTGCTCCGACGACACGAGCGGTGGCGCAGGCGACGACTGTCCGGCCGGCGAAGAGCGAAACACACTGACCGGGGCGTGTGAACGCGTCGACCCAGGGTTGGATGCAGGCGACACCTCCACAGATACATCGACGCCGGACACATCGAGCGCGGACGTCGGGGTCGATTCGAGCACGCTCGAAGATACCACACCGGACGCCCCCTCCTCGGATACGGGCGAGGACACCTCCCAGTGCCCCGATCGCGACGGCGACGGAGCCAAAGACCAAGCGTGCGGCGGCCAAGACTGCGACGACAACAACACCGCGGTCGGTCCCAACGCCCCCGAGCTGTGCGACGAGTACGACAACAACTGCGACGGTCAACTGAATGAGGGGCTGCAGTGTCAGTTTTATGCCCATTCGAACGACCACCTGTACGAGGTCGACCCGTTCGAGAAGACGGCCACGCAGTTGAGCACAGTCCCCAATCTGTTCGACATGGACACCCACCCGGACGGCACGCTCTACGGGATTACCTCGAGCGCGCTGCACGAGTTCGACACCAACACCAATTCGTGGGTGCTCATCGGCCAACTCGGCGTAAGCGGCACGCCCAACGGTCTGGCCATCAACAACGGCGGAACGGCCTATATGACGGCGAGCAACGACGTCTACACCGTCGACCTGTCCACGGGCGTGGCCACGCACCTCGGCTCGATGGGCGGGTCGTACAACTCGAGCGGCGACTGCGTGGTCAACAAGGACAACTCGCTATACATGAGCTCGAACCACAATATCGCCGGAGACGCGCTGGTGCTCATCGACGGAACCACCGGCCAAGCACAAGATATCGGGTTGATGGGGTTTTCGGAGGTCTACGGGCTCACCGCAGCCTGGGGAAGGATGTTCGGGTTGACCGGCTCGGGCCAGCTCATCGAGATCAACAGCGGCACCGGGCAGGCCGCGTTGGTGCACACGTTCCCGAGCATTATGTGGTACGGGGCGGCGAGCACGCCGGCGCGGTAGCTCCAAAGTCACCACGGGGGCACGGAGACCACGAAGCTTTTATTGACGCTCCTCTCCGTGCCCCCTGTGCACCCCGTGGTGAATTTCTTTTTTGCGCTAGATAAGCTCGACGTACTCCAGGTCGCCCACCGGGCCTTTACCCTTGCGGATGAGCTGGGGGTGGTCGCCCGAGAAGTCGATGACCGTCGACGGCTCCGGAAACACGTAGCCGCCGTCGATGACCAGATCGACCGCATGGCCGTACAACTCCTCGATGGTCCAGGGATCGGGAATCAAGTCGCCGTCGGAGTGCGTGGCGCTGGTGGTCGCGATCGGGTTGCCCAGCCGCTCGACGATGCGAATCGGGATCGGGTTATCCGGCACGCGGATGCCCACCGTCTTTCGCTTGTTGAGCATGACCTTGGGCACCAGCTTGGTCGCCTGCAACACGAAGGTGTAGCCCCCAGGCAGCATGCGGCGAAGGGTGCGGTAGGCGTAGTCGCTCACGTGTGCGTACTCGGCGATATTGCTCAAGTCCCGGCAGATGAACGACAGCGGGGCGTGGTCCGGCGAACCTTTGATCTCGGCGACCAGCCGGTGGAGCTTCTCGACGGCATGCTTGTTAAAGATGTCGCAGCCGATGCCGTAGACCGTGTCGGTGGGATAAGCCACCAGACCACCATCTTTGAGCGTATCGACAACTTGGTCGATTCGGCGCGGCTGGGGATGCTCGGCGTTAATCTGCAAAATCATGCTGGAGTCCTCAGGACGGCAACGAGATTTCCGGGTTCTCGGGATGCGGTTTATAAAACAGCAGCATCTTGCCGATCTTTTGAGCCAACTGGGCGCCGGTGGCGTCGTGGAGTTCTTGGGCGACCTCGTCCATCTCGTCGGCTTCGTGAACTTTGACCTTGATGAGCTCGTGGGCGAGAATCTGCGCCTCGAAGTTCTCGATGAGATTCGAGCTGATACCGCGCTGGCCAACCATCACGACGGGATTGAGGCTGTGGCCCAGCGAGCGCAGATGGCGCCGCTGCTTGCCTGTCAGCTCGGGGCTGAGGCGTTCGACTAGACTTTTCTGCTCGTTCATATACCTTCCAATGCTGGTGGATTAACACTCTTGCACGCGTCCGCTATCGTGTCGAGCCACGTCGAGCGGCTCTTAAACGGGCGCAGAAGCGTATCGTTACCGATAGTTCGCAATATGCGGTAGGGCTGTTATCATCCCTCCGACCTTCGGTTCAAATATGAACCGCGGTCCGAGAAACCAAAGGCACAACAGATCCAACTCGTTGGAGACGAATAGGTGAAAGTCTGTCCAGAGTGTCAAGCGCGTTTTGATGGTGGCGAGACGTTTTGTCCGCATGACGGGTCCAAGCTCGTCGATGCTCGGGAATTGTCTCCCGGAGAAATGACCGGACTCGACTTGGCGGGCCAGGTCCACCTGGAGCGCCTCGAGTTCTCCGATGTCCTCGCCGAGCGCTACGCCGGCAAACTCATCGGCTCGGACCAACCGGTGCGTGTGACGGTGTTCAACCAGGGGTTTGTGCCGGACCAGAGCCGAAAAGAGGCCTTCGAGGAAGCTCTCCAAGCCCTCGGCGACACGCTGCCGCCCGAGATCTCGAGCGTCCACTCCGTCAACTTCGACTCCGACACCCCGTTCGTGACCGAAGATGCCCCCCGGGGCCCGAGCCTCAAGACACTGCTCGACGAGCGGAAGGCGCTCGACTGGAAGGTCGCCGTGCGCCTGACGTGCTCGTTGGGCCGCGCGCTGCACTACCTTGCCGAGCGCGGAGTCATCCATGCGGGAATCCACCCGCAGGCCGTCTTCATCAGCAAACTGCAAGAGGGGCGCATCCAGCTTGGCGAGTGGGCCCACGACATCCTGTGCCACCCCGAGCGCCCGCTCGACCTGGCCGAGAAGAACCCCGACGGCTTCTTGGGTTATGCAGGGTACTTGGCCCCGGAGGTCATCCGCGACGCCTCGGATGCTGACGAGAAGAGCCTCGTCTATGCGATGGGCATGCTGTTGTACGAGATGATCGCCGGAAAACCGCCGTTCACCTCGAAGAACCCGGCCGATGCGCTCAAGCGTCACCTGCATGAAAAGCCGCTCAAGTTGTCGATCGCTCGCGGTGGCGCCGGATTGCCCGCCGACATCGACGACATCCTCGACATGATGCTCATCAAGGCCGCCGAGCGCCGCTTCCAAAACCCGGTTGCGGCGATCAGCGCACTGAGTTCGTTGCTCGACGAAGCCCCGAACGAGTTGGCCCCGGAGTTGTCCGCGGCCGACGCTCCCGTCTTCGAAAGTGCGCCTGTCGCCTCGAGCGAAGACGAGGCGCCCGAGGAGAAGGCGGACGAAGCCGCAGACGACAAGCAGGACACCAAAGAAGAAGCCGCCAGCGAGGCGGACAACAAGAAGACGATGATGGGCCTGCCGTCGGTCGCGATTGCCGACGAGAGCGAGCAAGAGGACGAGCAAGAGGAAGCCGAGAGCAAAGAAGAAGAGGCATCGAGCGAAGACGAGTCCGAGTCGCCCTCGATCATCATCGACGACCCGGAGCTTCGAGACGGAGACGATGCGAGCGACGAAGCGGAAGTCGAGTCGGTCGACAGCGCCGAGAAGAAGACTCTGATGATGGGCTCGTTGGCCGACTTGGAAGAGGCCGAGAAAAAGGCGAAGGAGGCCGAAGGTTCCGACGAAGACGATGCTTCTGACGATAAGGATGCTTCCGAGGAAGAGAAGGCCGACAAAGGTGAAGAAGCCTCCGACGAGAAGGAAGAGTCGGGCGGCACCAAGCCGATGGGCACCGTCGACGACGGCTGGGGTGAGATCGCCGACGACGTCAAAGGTAAAGAGGACGCGGAGGAGACGGATACGGCCGAGGACGACGCCGAATCGAGCGACGTGTCGGACGACGACGCCGAAGCAGAGACCGACGACGCCGAGGCAGAGACCGACGACGCCGAGGCAGAGACCGACGACGCCGAGGCAGATGGAGCCTCGGATGAAGAGGAGTCCGAGGAAGAAGCTTCCGAGGCAGATAAAGAGGACGAGAAGGAAGAAGAAGACACTCCGTCGATCATCATCGACGAATCTGTTGCGGAAGAAGCCGAGGACGCAGAGGCGTCTGATGAGTCCTCCGAGGCGGGCGACAAGTCCGACGAGAAGGACGACAAGGACGAAGAAGCCGACGATGAGGCGGAGGCGTCAGAAGATGATGCTGAAGAAGCCAAGCCGAAGACGAATATCGGCGAGTTGGGCTTCGTCGAGACGGCCAACGACGGTGGCCAAGAGTTTGGCGACGACTGGTTTAGCGGCGGCACCGATGATGTCTGGGACGACGCGGCCATCTCGGAGCATCACGAGCGCTCCGAAAACCTGCGCAAGTACCTCACCATCGGCATCATCGGCTTTTTGGTCGTCGGCTCGATCGGATTGTACTTCTTCTTCGAGAATTACGAAGGCGAGCCTCAGGAAGGCGAAAATGTCGCCGAGACCACCGAAGAGACCGCCGAAGGGGTCGACGTCGACGCGCTTCGCGCCGGTTTCGACAAAGCCTTCGACCGTGGACAGCTCATCCGCCCCATCTCGGACAGCGCCGTGAGCTTCCTCGAGAAGCTCCAAAAGAACGCCAAGGGCGAGCCCGCCTACGAAGAGGCGCGCAAGAAGTTTGTCGAAGCAGCCGAAAAGAAAGCGCGCGAGGTGGAAGGCAGCGACCTTCGTCATGCGCGCGACCTGTCGGGCTACGCAGCTCAGTATGACCCCGACAACAAAGAGCTCCAAACCTACAGCGACGCATTGCACAAACGCTATATTGCGGGTGAAGGCGACGCCGGCGCGAAGCAAGACGAGGCAGCCACAGCCGACGCCGACGCCGACGCAGGGGCGACCGGCGACCAAGATGCCGCCCAGCAAGCTCGAGAAGAGCAAACGACCGAAGCATCGGCCAGCACGGCAAAGCCCGAGCCGAAGCAGCAAGCCGGCCAGCGCGACGACCAGAAGAAGCAGGAGCCCAGCCGCGGCTCCACCGCCAAACGCTCGAACGACAGCGCCAAGAAGAAGGAGGAGCCGACGCGCTCGTTCTCGCAGATTCTTCGCGAGGCGAAAGCAGCAGCGGCCAACAATCAGGACGACAAGGCCATCAAGCTCTTCCGAGAGGCTATCTCGCGCTCGCCGTCGAACCCGGTGGTCCACGCCGAACTGGGCGACCTGCTCTTCCACAAGTCGGCCTACTCTCAGGCGCTCAAGCACCACAAGAAGGCCTCGAACTCGAGCCCGGGCAACGCGGGCTACGCCATCAGCCTCGGGCGCACCTACTACCGACTCGGCCGCTACCAGGAGGCGCACGACGCTTGGGAGCGCGCGCTCAAAAACGACCCGAACAACAAAGTCGCCAAGAAGTATCTAGGCTTGGTCAAGAAGAAGCTCTGAGTCCACCAAATAAACGAGAACGAAAAAAGGCGCGCTGGCATTTTTGCCGGCGCGCCTTTTTGGCGTCTGGATGGTCGTCGTCACTCAAAGCTGATGCTCCAGTACGATGGTTTTGTCATCGTCGAGAATGCGGCAGCGTTGCTGCAGCTGGCGAAAGTCGACTCCGAGCGACTGGCGGTTCTGCTGCCAGTAGCGAAGGAGCGCGCGTTTCGACTCGACGCGAGTGCGTCCGGAGAACACGATGCCATTCGAGTAAGGGTTCTGCGTGCCGTTGCTGGCGTTGATGTACGGATTACTCGAGACGTGGTCCGAACCAAATACTTCTTGAATTAGCTTGATAACCCCATGGGAACCTCCTCGGTTAAATGTGGCGCTTAACTATGAGGCGCGTTCCCAAATGTCAAGACGAGACGTGACATATCAAGGACTTCGGGAGGATTCTCGGAGGCAGCACGTCGTGCACTGGTAGCAAAGCCAAGCCTGTGATCGACCAACGCTTGAAACGCTGCCTCCGTAGTCCCTACTCGAGGTGCATGACTCCATCTGTGGTCGCCGCCCACAGTGTCGAGCCGCGAAGGTGCAGGCCGCGCACGGGAGCGTCAACAAAGCCGTCGGCCAGCGGCTGCCAAGACTCGCCGCCGTCGGTCGACACGAGCACGCCCTCTTCCCATGTGCCGAGCAAGAGGTTCGGCCCGTCGGTCACGAGCGCCGACGGGGTGACCGATGCGTCCGGCGAGCGCACCACGGTGCGCCACGACTCGCCGTTGTCATCGCTCTTTCGAAGGTGCATGCCCGACGCAGTCATGGTCAGCGCGAAGAGCCCCTGCTCTCCCCTGGCGAGCCAGGCGCGCTCGGCATGCAGGTAGCTCGAGTCGAACGGCTGCTCGAGCGAGCCGCGCGCCCAACTCTCACCGCCGTCGACCGAGCGATAGAGGCCATCCTTGGCGACCACAAGGAGCAAACCGTCTTCGGCGTGCGCCGCGTAGACCGGCGGCGCTTGCCGGTAGTCGTAGTCCTCGGGCAACTCTTCGCCGATGCGATTCCAGTCGCTCCAGTGCTCGGCTCGGTTCTCGGCCAGAAAGAGACCGCCGCCAACGGGCGTCGATCCGCCGCGCCCCGACAAGATTCGTGGCGCGAACGAGACGAGCAGCGAGTCGTCGTAGCCCACGACCGACGAGGCCGTGCCCTCCGAGAGCGCGACCGGCTCGCCCATCGCCCAGCCATTGTGGCCCGGACGAAGCGCGACGAAATCGCCGGTCTGAGTGACCATGAAGACCGCGTCGTGGTGAGCCAGAATCCTGGCGCCGCGGTGCTCACCGATAGGCTGCAGCTCCCATCGCTGCGCGTCGGTCGACCGGAAGATTCGACCAGCTTCGGTGAGTAACCAGTAGCTGTCGGCAGTGTCTGCAAAGTCGGCCACCGGACGACGTGTCGGGCTAATCTGCTCCCACGCGTCAGTCGCGAAGTTCAGCCGCTGCAGGCCGTGGTCTCGCACTGACGAGACCACCTCGCTCCCGTCCGACGCGAGCAAAAAGCTCTCGGCGTCGTTCATGCCGCCGAGATACTCGACCTCAACCCTGCCACCGGAAGCTTCGGACAAGTCGATCGACATCACGTAATTCCACGGTTCGAGTGGCCCGAAGACCAACGCATCGCCGTGGATGACGGCCTGTCGCGCCGGCTGATCAGTCATGACGTCGAACGTAGCCCCGTTGTCCGTTCGCCATACGCCTGCCTCGGAGGTCGCGTAGATGGAGTCGGCGTCGACGTGCAGTTGCTTGGCGCCAACGGCGTGTGACTCCGGGGTCTGCGCCGGTGTCCAATCGAGCGTCTGGGCATTCTTGAAGAAGAGCCGGCCCGCGTAGTGGCCTTGAGAGAGGACCATCGTCTGACCGAGCACCGCGAGATCGACGGTACCAGCCGGCAGCGTGTCGTCGACGAGCGTCGCCTGATCCCCCGAGACGCGAAAGAGCGTCGAGGTCTGCCCGAGCGCGCCGGCCACCACGTACAATTCGCCGTCGAAGACGCGCGCGGCGGTGAGTTCGCGGGCGTCCAAAGCTTCGCCACTCTCGAGCTGAAAGTCGAAGGGCTGCCAAGATGCCCCTCCGTCACTCGAGCGCAAGGGCTTCGGCCCCACCAAGATCAGGTCGCCTTCGTGAGCGACGACATCGATGATCTGCGAGACGATGAGCTCGTCGGGCAGTTCGACACGCGCCCAGGAGTCGCCGGCATCGGATCGCCACAGAAAGCTGTCGCCGCGAGCGTCGGTCTGGGTGGCGAAGAAGTGTCCGCCGGCCGCCCACAAACCTGTGAACGTTCCGCCAGCAGGTCCCAGCACCCCACTCCACTCGGCATCAGCGGCAAGCGCCGGGTCCGACGCCGTATCGTCGGGGTCGGAGTCGGTTTGGGAATCTCGCGGGCGGGATGTCTCGTCGTCGGATTCTTGCGAGGTCGCGCCCTCCTCTTGCGAATGGGGCGCCGGGTCCGGACTTGGCGACGAGTCGGCCGCCTCCCCACATCCGGCCAGCCAGAGGCCGGAGGCGAGGAGCATCACCAAGAGCTTGGTTGTGGTCTGTCGAGCAGTCATCCATTTCTCCATTTCGTCGGTCACATGAACATTTCGGGACAGAGCTTCTGCCCTCCATTCAAGCGTGACGACCCGGCTGCTGAGCCACAACGAAAAGCGTCTGAAAGAACCGCGTCACCGGGCGAGTCGACCTGAAATCGAGGCCTGTGGGTCGACCTTCTCCCACTGCGAGGAAGCGGCGGAGAGCTGGAGCACTCGAGAGTGACTCGTGGCGACGACCATGCGCTCGCCGACGACGCCGAGTTGCAGAGTCTGGATGATCGACGGGTCGAGGGACGGAAGCGCGTGGACCGACTGATCGGCGAGCGATACCGCCGAGACCTCGCCCGACCGATTCGCCACGACGAGCTCGTCGCCGAGCAGCGCGCCGGCCTCGCCGCCATGAATTGACAGCTTATCCCAGTGATTGTCTTCTCCACCTGTGAGCCAGACACCCGAGGTCGTCATCACCGCGACGCTCTCGCCCCACTCGAAGAGCTGGGGAGGCAACGTGCCCTGGACCTCGGGCACAGCCTGCCAGGTCTCCCCGGCGTCGTAGGAGACCTCAATGGTGCCGTAGCGGGTCGCACGCACCGACATCTCCTCGCGCGGCATATAGTCGATAATCATGAACATATCGTTTCGGATATACTCCCAGTCGAGCTGACGCCGCTGCCACAACTCGATGCCGGTCGGCGAGTTCGGCTCGACCTCGTGAAAGGCATAGATTCGGTCGCGAAGCTTCTTGAGGTGGGTGATCTGACCGGAGCCGTCGAACCAATCTGGATTGAAAGCCTGCCACTGAGGATCGTCGCGCTGCCGGCGCCAGGCGCCCTGCTCCCGTGTGCTTAACAGCAAGTCGTACTCGGTGGTGACCACGCTCGTCAGAACCAGAAGGGGGTCACGACGGAGCGGCTCCGGAAGCTGCACTTCCGACCATGTACCGTCTACATCGAGGCCGAAGAGCTGCACGCCCTCGTCCGTATGATAGGTGACGAAGAAAGCCTCCCCGTCGGCGCCGGCGAAGATGGATCGGTAAGACCCCGCGAGCGCGGCGTCCGCGTCTTGTTCGCCGATGTCTCGCATGTCTGCATCGCCAGCGTCTCGCTCGGACGACTCCGCATCAGACCGACCTGCGTCAGCCAATTCGGCCTGCGCAGACGAGCCGCCGCCACAAGCCGCCGTGGCGAGGCTGCACACGAGGCAAAGAAGGCCGACGAGCTCCCCACTCTTTCGGATCTGCAACATCGCTTCTCTCCGTATGAATTCCGTCGCGATTATATGTATCAGTTCGCCGCCCCCAGCCCCAAACAAAAGGGCCTGAAACCGTCTGAAACTTTGTGGCCGAAAGTCCATAAAACTGAGAAATTGCGCACGTCATTGCTCCACGACGTCGGCGCGTTATCATGAGCGCCAAGTATCGAGACTGGAGAGACGGTGAGCTACGCGACACGCCTCAATCAAACCCGCGCACAGTTATTCGGAAGAGAGTCAGAGCTCGACGAGGTCTTGGACGCTCTGGACGAGGGCTCTGGATATGTGGGCATCTACGGTCCACCCGGCGTCGGAAAATCCGCCCTGGCGAGGCGTGTAGCAGCCGCCTGGATCGCGCGCGATTGCGAGGTGGCCTTTGTCGACGCACGTGCGACCGGCGACTTCGACACGCTGCTCGACGCGCTCGTCCACGCCTTGTCGATGCCGCCGGTCGCCGAATTCGAGCGCGAGGAGGTCTTCGAGCAGTTGACGCGCGCGCTTCGGGAGCGTTCCGAGATCTTGGTGGTGCTCGACGACGTCGAGAGGGTGCGCCCGCAGGTCGCCGCCTTGCTCGCTCGGCTGCAAGCCGCTCCGGGGCTGCGGGCCGTGGTGACCTCGCGCGTGCCCGTCGAAGGCGTCGAGCTGCTCGCCCTGCCCCTGAGACCGCTCGAGGAGGACGCAGCCGTCGCCCTCTTCGAGGCCCGCGCACGTCGCGCTCGGCCCGAGTTTCGCGCCGCGCAACTCGAAGAAGGCGCTCTGCGCACTCTGATTCTACAGCTCGACCACCTTCCGCTCGCCATCGAACTCGCCGCCGCGCGCCTGGCGATCATGACGCCGCAGGCGCTGCTCACGCGCCTCGGTGAGCGACTCGGCAAGCGCTTGCAGTTGCTTCGGCCAGGTCACGCCGCCGGTGCGCGCGCGCCGATGGCGCTCGAAGAGGCGATCGCCATCTCCTGGGAGATGCTCGATGACGTCCAAAGGTGCGTACTCAGCCAATGTGCCGTCTTCGAGGGCGGCTTCGAGCTCGCCGCGGCCGAGGAAGTCGTGGCGATCGACGACGAGAAGTTATGGGTGGGCGATGTATTGCAGTCTCTCGTGCTGCAATCGTTGCTCGTCACCAGCCACGACGAGCCTACCCAAGAGATGCGCTTCACACTTCTCGAGAGCATTCAAGAGTTCGCCCTCGCCCATGGCGACGACACACAGCTCGAAGACGCGCGCCGACGGCACAGCGAGCACTTCTACGAGCGCGGTCGAGCGTGGGCGGCACAAGTGCGTGGTCAGAGTGGCGAGGCCGCCCTCGCCTGCCTTATCGGCGAGTCAGCCAATATCAACGCCGCCTGCGAGCGCCTGGCGCCTGCCAAGGCGGCCGCGTTGACGCTGACGCTCGAGCCGACCTTCGAGGTTCGCGGCCTGCTCGGTTCCTATCTGGAGCGCATCGATGCTCGGCGCAAAAAGTGTGAGAGGAGCGACGGCGTATGGCCTCACGCCCGCGAAGCGATCACGCGAGCGCGACTCCTCAGCCTCGCCGGCCGACTTCAGGAAGCGCTCGCGGAGATAGAGCCTGCGCTAGAAAGTGCAGCACCGAGCACACCGCTCCGCCCTGAAACGCTCCTACAGCGTGGTCGAATCCTGAGAGCCCTCGGGCGTTTGCAAGAGGCTCGCGTTGATTGGAGTCGCGGCCTGGAAGAGTGCGAAGCGCCCTTCTGGCGATTTCAGTTGCAGAACGAACTCGGCCTCCTCGAGCTCAACCGCGCCCGCTTCGGTACTCCGAGAGCCGAAGACGAGGAGGACGCCCTCGCCAAGGGGGCCGAGCTTCTGGCCGAGGCGTACGAACTCGCCTGCAGACACACTCACGCCCTCTACCGCGCTCGACCGGCGGTCGGCTGGGCGCTCGCGCTCCACGAGACCGGCGAGACGGCCCGGGCCACACGTCTCCTCGCCGACGAACTCGAAAGGCAAATCGACGCCGGCTACCGAAACGGCGAGCTCCTCTGCCGCCACCACATGGCGATGCTCGAATTCTATGCCACCCACTACGACCGCGCCCTCGAATTGGCCGACGAAGTCGACCATGGGCTCGCCCAGGCAGGGCTGACTGCCAGAAGAGCGCGCAACTTGTCGTACGCAGCGATCTACGCCAACGCCGCCGGCCGCCTCGACGAAGCCGCCGACTTCATCGCCCGTGCGCTCGACGCCGCCGCACTGAGCGGCCAAGAGGTCACCGCCCTCGTCGCCGACGTTCAGGGTCTGATGGTCGCCTGGGAGCGAGGCGACGAAGACACCATGCACGCCCACCTCGATCGTGGCCGCAGGACGGCCGACTCGGTCGGATCGCCGGGCCACGCCGCGTTTCTCGACGCCTACGAGGCGTTTCTTCTGGCTGCCGACGGTCGCCTCGAGACAGCCCGGGAGCTCGGCGAGTCCGCCATCGAACGCCTGCGCACCGCCGCCGAGTACCGTGGCGAGCGCGGCGACCACGTCGCCCGCGCCTGGGCGGCCACGTTGGAACTCTCGGCAACTGATATCCACCTCGAGGCGGGACGCTGGAGCCGCGTCTACGAGGCACTCGGCGCCGTCGACGGCCTCGCCGACCTCCCCGAAGACGCACTCACCGCCGTGGCGCGCCGCCACGCGCAGCTAGCCGCCGAGCGCGCGCGCGCCGACTACGACCTTCCGGAGGCCCCACCGTCACAGGTACTGCGTATCGGTTCCGACGGTCACACCTTCCAGCTCGGCGACCACGACCCGGTCAATCTGTCGAGCCGCGCCCCACTTCGACGCGTGCTCGGCGAACTCGTCGAACGCGCGTCCGCCGGACGACCCTCGGCCGACGTCGACGCCTTGGTCGCCGCAGGCTGGCCGGGCGAAGCACTCGAGCCGACCTCGGCTGCCAACCGCGTCTACGCCACGATTCGCATGCTCCGAAAGCAGGGCCTCGACGGCATCATCGTGACCGACGATGACGGATACAGATTGGCGGAAGGCGTTTGGGTCAGGAGTGAACCGGACTCATGAGCTCTTTGAGAAGCGACTCCCAGTCGATCGAGCTCAACGTCTGCGTAATCTTGTCGTCGCTCAAGGCGGCGCGCACTCGCGGATCGGCGAGCGTGACTGGATAGTAGTCGTCGACGACGGCCTGCATGAGCGCGGGGTCGTCGGTGAGCATGGCGATGGCGTCCTTGCGCAAAAAATCGGCCGCGCGGGGGTGGTCGTGCAAGACGCGCTCGCGGTCGAGTTCGTCGGCGTAGTAGCGAACCTTGAGCGCGGTGTGCAGCTCGGAGAGCTCGGGGAGCTGCCAAGGGGCGAGGATATTGTGCTCGATGACGAATTCGGTGGCGTGGCCGCCGCGAAGCCCCATGGCGTTCGACGGGTCGAGCTTCTCGGCGGGTACTTGCAACAGCGCGAAGACGGTGAGCACGAAGTAGATGAGAAGTGTGCCCTTGATGGCGCCGATAGTACCGCCGCCGAGCTTGTCGAGAAGGGTCAGATGCTCGCTGGTGGCGTGCATGGCGCGCACGATCAGCCAGCCGGTCAGGGCGACCGCCACGTAGATGAGGATGCCGGCGACAAAGAGCGAGGTCGCCTCGACCACCGGGCGCGACAGTTCGGTGTCGGCGAACATGATGTCGCGCACCATCACCGCACCGTACGGAGCGCCCACGACGGCCAAGACAGCGGCCGCCACGCGGCCGACCTGCGAGACCGCGCCGGCTCGCCACCCCAAAAAGATGGCCACGGCGAACAGGAAAATGGCGATTATATCGACGGTCATCGACTTCTACGTCCCACCGACTGCCCCTGGTGGGCAGCGGCCTTATTCAGAACCCGCGTCCTCGGCACTCTCCGGCTCGGAGGTCGGCTCTAGCTTCGACTCCGGAGCGGCGGTGCCGCGGGCGGTCGAGCGCGGCTCGACGTTGCCGTCAGCCGCCTTCTCGAAAGGAAGAACTCGGCCGAGCATCTCGCCGAGTTCGTCGCCCTCGAGGACTTCGTTCTCTTTGAGGTGTTCGGCCATCTCTTCCAAAAGATCGCGGTTCTTCTCCAGAATCGCAACCGTCTTGCCGTACAAGTCGTCGATGAGCTCGTGGACCTCGCGATCGATAGTGATGGCAGTGTCCTCGGAGTACTCCTTGCCGGCGAAGGGGTTCATGCCGCCTTTGGAGTCGTCGCCGTAGCTGACGTTGCCGAGTGTGTCGCTCATGCCGTAGTCGCGCACCATGCGCTTGGCGATGTCGGTGACGCGTTGCAGGTCGTTGGCCGCGCCGGTGGAGATGTCACCGAAGATGATCTGCTCGGCGGCGCGACCGCCCAGAAGCCCGCAGATCTTGTCGCGAAGCTCGTTGCGGGTCATCAAATAGCGGTCCTCGAGAGGCACCTGTAGCGTGTAGCCCAGCGCGCCGATGCCGCGCGAGACGATGCTGACCTTGTGGACCGGGTCGGCCTCCTCGAGCGCGCCGGCGACGATGGCGTGGCCCGACTCGTGGTAGGCGACGATGTCCTTCTCTTTTTCGTTGAGCCGGCGACTCTTCATCTCCAAACCGGCGATGACGCGCTCGATGGCCTCTTGGAAATCGGTCATCTCGACGGCGTCTTTGCTCTTTCGGGCAGCCATGAGCGCCGCTTCGTTGACCAGGTTCGCCATATCCGCCCCCACAAAGCCCGGGGTTTGGGCAGCGACGATGCTCAAGTCGACGTCGTCGGACACGACAATCGAGCGGGCGTGCACCTTCAAGATGGCCAGGCGACCGCGCTTGTCGGGCCGGTCGACGCCGACCTGGCGGTCGAAGCGTCCGGCGCGAAGAAGCGCCGGGTCGAGGATCTCGGGCCGGTTGGTCGCCGCCAGCAAGATGACGCCGCTTCGAGAGTCGAAGCCGTCCATCTCGACCAGAAGCGCGTTGAGCGTCTGCTCGCGCTCGTCGTTGCCCTGATAGCCACCGGCGCCGCGTTGCTTGCCGATAGCGTCGAGCTCGTCGACGAAGATGATGCACGGCGCGCTGTTCTGGGCCTGCTCGAACAGGTCGCGCACACGGGCTGCGCCCACGCCGACGAACATCTCGACGAAGTCCGAGCCGCTCAGATTGTAGAAAGGAACGTCGGCTTCGCCGGCGACGGCGCGCGCCAAGAGCGTCTTACCGGTACCCGGCGGGCCCACCAGCAGCACGCCCTTGGGGACCTTGCCGCCCAGGCGGGTGAACTTTTCGGGCTCCTGCAAAAACTCGACGATCTCGGCGAGCTCGGCCTTGGCCTCCTCGCAGCCGGCCACGTCGTCGAAGGTCACCCCTGTGCCCTCTTCTTTGTAGGCCTTCGCCTTGCTCTTGCCGAACTGCATGGCCGGCGAGTTGGGCCCGCCCATGCCGCTCATGCGGCGCATGAAGAAACTCCACAACAAAAAGAGCACGAACAGCGGCGCGATCCAGATCCAGAAAAACGACCCGTCACAACCCGGATCGTACTGAGCTTCGACCTCGACGTTGTTCTCGTCGAGCAGCGGCACCAGCGATTCGTCGTCCTCGACGCGCACGGTGCGCCAGACGTCGAACTCCTTGTCGGTGCCCTCCCTGGCTTCTTTGAGCGCCTCTTCCGTGGGCTCGGCCAGGATAATCTTTTGTTGCTCTTTGAAGGTGACCGACTCGACCTTGCCGGCGGTGACCTTCTCTTTGAGCTCGCTATAGGGGATAACCTTCCCGGCAGGCTGCTGCAGCTGGTGGATCACCAGCATGACGCCCAGCACGAGGAGCAGCAAAATCCAGGTAAGGCGGCTAGAAAAAAGCCCCTGGTTTGGCTCTTCGTCCGGATTCGGGGGGCGGTTTTGGTTGGGCCCGCGATTTTGCAGATTGTTCATCAACTACTCCATTGAACTTGCCGACCGGCGAGCACAACTTAAGACCTGGACACCGCGTGTCAACGCCGCACAACACGCATCCAAGCACAGCCCCGGCTTGCCACACTGGCATATCATACTGCTGCAAAGACATTTGAAACCGGACGCCGATGCGCGCATGATGGAACAACGAAGGTCGAACCTCCACCTGAAGGCGATTCCAATCATGGCGCGACTGCATTTCTGGCGGCCCAGTCTCCTGACCGCATGCACCTGCTGGCTCCTGCTGGCCGGTGCAGGCTGCGCGGCGAGCGACGACGCCGAGTTCACTATCGGCAGCGTCGAACGCTACGAAGAATGTCTGACTACTGCCTCGCCGATACGCCCGAAGATGCTCGCCGCGCGAGAGCGCGTCAACACCATCGGGGTGTTCATGCAGACCGACCACCGGCTGCCATCCGTAAGCGATCTGGTCTACCTCGAGGTCTACCAACCGAAGCTGGTGCGCTCGCGGCTGGGCGAGCCGTTCGAACTGGCTGACCCGCTCGAACTCGAGGACGACGAAGAGTTCGACGAGCCGCCGGTCATCCGCGGGGTGATCGCCTTTTCGGAGACCTGTCCCGAGCTCAAAGAGACCTTCGCCCTGCGAGGCACCGTCGTCTTCAACCAATTGGGGGCCGAGAACGGCGCTATCGTCCAGGGAGAACTCGTCGACGGGGTGATCGTAAGCACGCGCGACGAGAACGTCGTGGCGCGTGATGTCACCGGCTCGTGGGAGTTCACCGTCGATACACGCCGGCCGAATCAGTACTTCCCGAGCTACCGCGAAGAAATTCCCCGCGGGCCGCTGCCCTGAGCGAGCGCCTGCAGACCAGCCAAAAAAAATCCCGCGGTCAAAACCGCGGGATTTTCTTTTCGGTGCGCCTCGAAACGAGGTCGCGCGAGCCTTACTCGCCCGACTGCGCTTCGCTGAGTCGCTTGGCAAGTCGCGAGACTTTGCGCGACGCGCGCTTCTGCGGGATCACGCCCTTGGACACAGCGCGGTCGTAGGTCGACTCGACGTTGCGCAGTTGGGTGGTCGCCGCTTCGAGATCGCCGTTTTCGAGCGCCTCGCGGAACTTGCGGGTCTGGGTGGTCAGGGTGCTTCGAACACCTTTGTTGCGCATCCGACGCTTGGCGTTCTGGCGCATCCGTTTTTCGGCAGACTTATGTGTCGGCACGATGAACTCCTTCTCTCAGCTCTGTGGGTTCGCTCTTTCGCTTTTTCGAACGGGCAGATGCCCGTGACAATTTCACATCTGCCCCGGCGTCCAGAACGACGAGGCCGTTTATGGAACGGAGTCCACTAGCACCGCCTTCCCAAAGTGTCAAGGTCGTGCATATCAAAGCTGGCCTTCAGGCCGCGCAGACGCCGGCGACGACCTCGCGGAACTCCTTGATGTCGAACGGCTTGAGGATCACCGGCCGGTCGGTGGTGCGCACGAAATCGTTGCTTCGCTGGGTGAACGTGCCCCCGGTGACAAAGACCATGCGTTGCTCGAGCGCGGGGACATGGTCGCGAATATGCTCGTAGACCTCGACGCCACTGACGTCGGGCATGAGCAAATCGCAGATGACCACCTCGAAGGACGTGTCGCGCTCGAGCAAATCGAGCGCCTCGCGCCCGCTGTGGACGGCCACCGGCTCGAATCCCGAGCCGAGCACGCGCGCGACCGTTCGGCAAACACCGGGCTCGTCGTCGATGATGAGCGCCCGCCCCAGATAGCCCTCGGTGCTCACGGGCGTCTCGAACTCGCGAGAAGGGTCGGCCTGCCGGGTCGATGCGGGCAACAGGACCCGGAAGATGGACCCCTGCCCCGGCGTAGTCTCGAAGCCGATCTCACCGTCGTGATCGCGCACGATATTGCGGCAGATGAACAGCCCGAGACCCATGCCTTCGTCTTGCCCCTTGGTCGAAAAGAACGGGTCGAAAATCCGCGTCTTGACGGCGTCGGCGATCCCCTCGCCCGTGTCGGCCACTTCGACGACGACCTGGTCTGCGGCCTCGTCGTAGCGGATCGTCACCCGAACCTCGTTCTGGTCGACGGCGCCCTCCGGAATGGCCTGAGCCGCGTTGACCACCAGGTTGAGGAAGACCTGAGCCAGGTTCGCCTCGTTGGCCTCGACCGCCGGCACCTCGTCGAAACGGGTCACCAACTTGGCTCGGTGGCGCAGGTGATTGTCGGCCATCTTGAGCGCCGACTGCATCAACTCGCATACGTCGAGCGGCCCGACGAGCTTGGTCTCGGGCGCAGAAAACGTCCCCAGGTCGGCCACGATGGTGCGAATGCGGTCGGTTCCCTCGCGGATGTCCTCGAGCGCCTCCACGAGATCTTTGTGACTCAGAAAGTCGGTCCTGCCTTCGCCGGCCCCATTCTTGCGGTATTTGCTGGTGCGACTGAGCAAGAACTCGGTGTTTGAGTGGACGTAAGCCAGCGGGTTGTTGATCTCGTGGGCGACCCCGGCCGCCAACGTGCCCACGGCGTTCATGCGGTCGAGGTGCATCATCTTGCCCTGCACCTCTTTGCGCTGAGTGACGTCGCGCACCAAGCAAAAGCAGGCGTCGCGACCGTCGTAGGCACCATGCGTGCCGGTCACCTCGGCGACGACCATCTCGCCGTCGGCGCGCAAAAAGCAGTATTCTTTGTAGGGGATGTCTTCGCCGGCGCAAATCTGGTCGAGCAACTCACCGAACTCGGCGCGCTCGTTACTGGCGACCAAGCTCACGAGCATCGAGGAGAGCAGCGCCTCTTCCCCCTCGTAGCCCAACATCTTACGAAACGCCGGGTTGGTCGCCACCACCTTACCTTTGCGGAACACCACGATGCCGTCCGGTGAGTGGGCGATCAGACTCTTCAAGCCTTCCTTGCTGCGCTGCAGCGCTCGGTCTTTGGCCGCGCGAAGTTCGGCTTCGATCCGACGCTTGACCTCTTCTTCGCGGCGTACCCGTTCGACCAACCAGCGTTGCAATCCTGCGTTGAGCACGAAGAGTTGCGGCAGCAAGATCACCAAGGCCAGCAATCCGATGAGGTTGGTCAGACTCTCCTCGTCGACCTGCATTTTGGAGACGAACTCCACGCCCATCGCTTCGGCCGCGGTGTACCCGGCCACCAGCGCAAAAGACGCGGCGATCCACCCCACGCAAGAGCGCCAACCGCCGAAGATGTAGCCAATGACCGGCACGAGCGGCAGCCACTTGAGCGTGGGAGCGTCGACCCCGCCCGTGTCGTAGGCCACCGCCGCCAACAAGGCCATCAGAATGAAGGCGAGCGCGTTTCCGCCGAACGTCACGCTGCGATGCTTGAGGCACAAATAGAGAATGGGGCACACGAGGACCGAAGCGCCCAGGTACATCAGCGCAAAGCTGATGTCGTCGAGCAGCCACGCGATGCCGCCGAAGATGGGTCCCCACACGCAGACGGCGAGTGCCGAAAGCACGAGCACACGCGCACGCAACCCCTCGATACCCGTGCTGTTTCGGTGATTGGCCGGCAGAAGCCTGTCGACCCAGGGATGGAAAATCAGGGGATTGGAGGCACTACTATCGTTTCCCACAGCACAATCTCGAACATCAAAGAAGGGGAACGACCGCCCAATCGACTCGTTGGCGAGGCAGACGTTGCGTCCGTGCGCTACAAGAGCGCGAAGCCCCTAGAGAATAACAGACAAATTACGTTTCAAAAAGCAGAAGCCTCGATGCTCACGTGGAGCTTTCGCCTCCTGACGCAACCTTTTGAGACGACCAAGACTCGAAGCGCCGGGGCGTCTTGTGGTAAGAGCGAGCCATGAGACGGTTGACGCATAGTTTGATGAACGCACACTCTCGGGGCGCCCTATTGAGATGGCGAAGCGCGATCCTGCTCGGGCTGCTGGTGCTCTGCGCCGGCTGCGGCCACTACGGCTTCGCCGAGGCGAAGGCCCCGGGGCACAATCGGGCCAACTCGGTTGTTTCAGACTCGGTTGTCTCGGTGTGGACGATTGCAGCGCCGGCCGACGAAGGCATCGACTCCGCCCGACTGACTCGTGCCTTGGTCGGCGCGCTCGAGAGGCGAGGCCAGGCCGCGCGGTGGCAAGCCGACGCACGAGGCGTGTCGATTCGCTGCTCCGTCTCTCAGAGCGAGGTCGAGAGCTTCAACGAGACCCTCTTTGGTCGGGCGACAGTCCGCTGCCACGTCGCCCGGGCGGACGCGTCCGTCGACGACATCGAGGCGAACGGGCGCTACACCGCCTCGACCGGCCCGGGAGCGACGGCTCTCGTGGCGGGCCACGCCCAAATCCAAGAAGCGGCCGCGCTCGACGCGCTCGAGGCGGTCGCCGATACGATTGTGCGTCGTGGTCTTACCACCGAGTGAATCGCTCGCTCTTTTGTGCTAACTGGTAGTGCTCTCGACGCCGCCTCGCTGACGTAAACTAATGGGCTCGACGAAGTGAATCATGGGAAAGAAACTCGACAGCGCACGTAACTTCTTTCGGAAGCTCAAGAAGAGCGAGCCCGCCCCCGTCTATTTTGTGTGGGGTGAAGAAACCTACATGCTCGACGAGGCGGTCGACGCGATCATCGAGCACGCCGCCCCCGGCGGAACCAACGACTTCAACTTCGACTCGTTCCACGGCCGCAACACCAGCGGCGAGTCGATTGTGTCGGCTTGTGAGATGCTGCCGATGATGGTCGAGCGCCGGCTGGTCGTCGTTCGCGACGCCCAAGAGCTGCCGATGTCCGAGCTCGAGCAGCTCGGCTCGTATCTGGACGACCCGTCGCCCACGACCTGCCTGATCGTCCACGCGCGCACCGCGCAGAAGAAGCTCGACGGGCGCAAGTCGATCGTCAAAAAGCTCAAGAAGGCAGGCGTAAGCTGCGAGTTTGCGAGCCTCTACGAGAACGAAGTCGGCGAGATCCTGCACAAGCAGGCCGGCCGGCGCGATCTGCGGCTGACGCCGGCGGCGACCGCCTACCTCATCGAGGCGGTCGGCACCGACCTCGCCTCGCTCGACAAGGCGATGGACAAGCTCGATTTGTACGTCGGCCAGTCCGACCAATCGCCGCGCCACGTCGACGACGACGTGGTGCGCGAGGTCGTCGCCGACACGAAGGTGCGCTCGGTCTTCGACCTGACCGACGCCTTGGGAGATCGCAAATTCGAGGAGGCGCTCAAGATCTTGGACAGCATGCTGCTCAACGGTGAGCCGCCGCTTCGCATCCTGGCGATGATCGCCCGGCATTTCCGCATCGTCGCCAAGCTGCACGACCCGTCGGTGCGAAACGAGAGCCGCAACAACAAGGCGCGCGCCGTGGGTGTGGTCCCCTACTTTTTGAAGGACTACCAACGCCACGCGTCGAAGTTCTCCCCGCGCGACATCGAAGCGATTCGCGGCCGGCTGCTGGAGGTCGACACCGCGCTCAAGTCGAGCGGACTCGATGACCGAACGGTCATGGAGCGACTGCTGTACGATATCTGTTTTCGAGCCAACAAGTCTTCGAGTCGCGCTCACGGCTGACGAGGAAGATCGGTGGAGCACTGGACCCGACATCACCGCGCGCTGCTCAACGCGCTTCGAGCCGACGAGCTTGTCCCCAAGCTGGTCGCGCGGCTCTCTTTGGAGCGATGCGCTGCGCGCCCCGACGACGCTCGCCTGCTGCGCGACTGGATCGCCTCGCTGCGTCGAGACGCCGGCTGGGAGGTCCTCGAGCCACAACTCGACCGGCCGCGCGCCTTCCCCGACGCCTGGCGCCGCGCCGTCGAGGCGGGCTTCTCGCCGCGCACCGACCACCACCACGCCCTGCTCTTCGAGCGCTTCTGCAACGATCTGGTCGCCCAACAGGACATGGAGGTCGCACGCTACGCCTGGGGCGAGTGCATCGATGCGTGGCTCAGGGTCTTCGCCTCCGATTATGTCGACGATCTTCTCGAGACGTTATCGGCCAAGCAGGACCACGTCCGACAGACTCTGTTGCTTCGCCTGCTCGACACACGTGAGGCCGAACTCGTCGAAGCGTTTCGACTCGACGGCGCTCGCGACGGCGACGACTTCGACCGCCGCCGCGCCATCTTTGGGTGGGAGGCGCTCGAGACCCTGCAGAAAAAGCTCGACGAGTCCTCGGCCGAGCACCCGGCGCTGTCGTGCCTGCGCGATCAGGTCGACCAAGCCTGCATCCGGCTGCGAAACAAGCTCGTCGGTCGATTCGACGCGATGATGGACGCCGTCGACCTGTCCGAGGATGACGCCGAGGCCGTCGTCTATCCGTTCCAGTGGATCCGCGAGGTGTGCACCATCGTGCCCATCGACGCGCGCATCGCCGCACGCGTCGTCGGCGCCGCGGTCGACATCGGCTGGAAGCTGCGCAAACTCGAAGTGGACGACGCCGACGACTTGATGAGCGAGTTGCTCGTGCTCGCCAGCCCCTTCAACGAGCAATTGTGCGGGTTTATCGACAGCGGCGAGGCCTTCGGCCACAACTCGACCTGCGCGGACTTCTTGGTCTTTCAAGGCGAGCAGCAAAGCTCGGGCGCGCGCCGCGAGAAACACTTCGAGCGTGCGCTCGAGATGTGCCCGGGCCACCGCAACGCCTCGATGATGCTGTCGTACGAGAAACTGCGCGAGGTCAGCGATCTGTTGCTTCGCATTCGCATGATGCCCGCGGCGCTCAAGCTGTTGCCCGGCGCCTCCGATCGCGTCGGCACGGTCTTCGAGAGCGCCACCGAGTTGCTCGACGACGCCGAGGCGCTGTTCCCGTCGAACGAAACCATCGCCGAGTACCGCCACGAAATCGTGGCCGAAGCCGAGCGACTGGGCACCTCGCTCGAGGCCGAATAAATGGACTGCAATGGTGACCAACCATGAGCGATGAACGCGACGCACAAAACCCGTTCGACCGGCTCGGCGTCGACCCAACGATGACCCCGGAGCAGCTCACCGAGCGCCTGCGCCGGCTCGCCCAGCGCCTGCCGCCCGACGAGCGCGACGAGGTCCGCGCGCTGTGGCGAAAGCTCACCCTCAAGGACTCAGAGCGCGTCAAGTGGGCCTTCCTCGCCCACCCACGCAGCGACGAAACGCCCGCCGAGCCCATCGACGAGTTGCGCGGGCGCGTGCCGCCGCTGGTCGACCGGCGCGACCCGCCGCCCCTCGAAGCCACCGTCTCCGACACGCTCCTGGCCTTCGGCTGCCCCTCCGCGCCCCCGGAGACCGTCCGCCCCGAGTCAGGCTTCACATCGATGGCAGAGGAAGGTCGATCGGCCCGAAACCAAGAACCAAGAACCAAGAACCAAAAACCATGATAGACCGACCCGTCGGCATCGATCTCGGCACCACCAACAGCGCCATCGCCCTGCTTCGGCCCGAAGGCGACGACCTGCTCTTGTATCAGGATCGGCTCCGTCGAAAGACCTTTCCGTCGATGGTCGGCTGGGAGCCTCAAAAGGAGGATTTCATCACCGGCTACGAGGCGTGGAATCGGCGGGTCATGGAGCCGCAGCCGGTGGCTTCGATCAAGCGCAAGATGGGTACCCAGCAGCGCGTCGCGCTCGGCCCCCACGAGATGCTCCCCGAGGAGGTCTCCTCGAAGATCTTGGAGAGCCTCGTGGGCGACATGCGCGCGTTTCTCGGCGATAAGGTCGACGCCTACCAAGACACGCACAAGCTGGAGGTCAGCCGCGCGGTGGTCACCGTGCCCGCCTACTTCGACGCCCCGCAGATCGAGGCGACCAAGCGCGCAGGCGAGCTCGCCGGGCTCGAAGTGCTCGGCCTGCTCCAGGAGCCGACCGCCGCGGCGATGTACTACGCCTGGAAGCACGGCATCGGCGACGGCAACTTCTTGGTGTACGACCTGGGCGGCGGCACCTTCGACGTCTCCATTATCCGCTCGCTGATGGGCGAGTATCAGGTGCTCGCCATCGACGGCGACAACTACCTGGGCGGCGACGACTTCGACCGCCGGCTCGCCGAGATGTTTCGAAAGCACCTGGTCGACCAGGGCTACGAGCTCGACCTCGACGTGGCCAACAACGACGACGACCGCGTGCGGTTTACGCTGCTCGAGCGCGTGGCCCGCGAGGTCAAAGAGGCGCTGACCACCAGCGAGTTCCAGTACGTCGGCCGCCGCGACCTGTTCGAAGACCAGGCCGGCCAGCCGGTCACCCTCGACATGGAGGTGGGCCGCGAGGAGTTCGAGGAGCTCATCGAAGACCTCATCGACCAGTCGATCGAGGCGTGCGAACGCGCGCTCGACCAATCCCGTGAGCAGGCCGAAATCGGCCTGTCTGACATCGACTACGTGCTGCTGGTGGGCGGCTCGACGCACGTCCCGCTCGTGCAGCGCAAGGTGTCTGAGGCTCTGTGTGGCGGCAAGGACGGCGAGGACGGCGCGCGCGCCGAACGCCCGCTCATCGACGAGCCCGACACCTGCGTGGGGCTGGGCGCGGCCATCCACGCCGCCAACCTGTCGGGCGTGACCTGGATCGAACGCGAAGACGACGCGACGCGACGGCTGACGCTCACCTCACCGCTGTCGACCCGCCAGAGCTCGACCCACGTCGTCGGCCGCCTCGAAGGCGACCTACCGAACGGCATTCACTCCGCCGCGCTCATCGGACCGGGCGGTACGGTGAGCGCCGTTACCCGAGTGCGCGAGCGCACGGACGAGGACGACCAGACAAGCCTCGACTTCGAATTCGACGCCGTCGAGCTGGGTGATCCCAGCCGCCACGACTTCACCCTCGACTTCTGCGACGACAACGGCGACGACCTCGTCTCCTTCGAGATCTTCTTGAAGCGACTCGACGCCGAGGCGCCCTACCGGCCCACCGGCAGCGCGCTGTCGAACCCGACGGTGCTCGCCAAGGACATCTACTTGGAGGTCGCCAGCGACGGCGCCGCCGAGCGCTTCAAGCTCCTCGAGCGCGGCACGAGCTTGCCCGCCGAGCGAAGCTTCCAGTTCTACACCGCCGACAAGTCCGGCGCGGTCTTGTTGAGGCTGTTCCAGAACCGCTACCCGATTCGCACGATTCACTTGGACGTGCCCCACGACACCGAGGTGGGCACGCCGGTCGACCTGACGGTCAAAGTCGACGAGTCGATGACGATGGTCGCCACCGGCGAAATCCGCGGGCAGACCTTTTGGGCGCAGATCGAGCCGCCGCCCGAGCGAAAGATGCGCGACTGGGCCGAGATCGAGGATCTCCTCGATGCGGCCGAAGAAGTGCGCGAAAAGCTGTGGGGCCTCGAGGCAAAGCTGTACGCCAAGAAGGTCGACTCGCTCCTGGCCGGCATCCGCGAGACCGCGCGCACCGACCCCGACAAGCTGCAGGTGCTCGTGCGCCGGCTCGAGGGCGAGCTCGAGGATTATCGCACCCGCGACGTCGAGCTGACGCCGGCCTACTCGCGCTTCCAGACGCTGCTCAACGCCATCAAGCGCGTGGTCTACCGCGGCGACGACAGCCAGCCCCTGGGCCGCACGCTCGACGACTGGCGCGCCCACCTGAGCGAGGTCGAGGCCAACGCCGACGCCGCCTGGCGCGCCAAAGATCAAAAGGCGTGGAGTCAGGTCTTCGATCAGGTCCAGGCGACCTGGGAGAGCCTTGCCCAGGAGGAGTATCGCTTCACCGCCACGAACACGCCCGAGTACGTCCAACGGCTGTATCTGGGGCTGAGCCGACGCATCGAGGAACTCAAAGAGACGCTCGACGAGTTCGCGCTCGCCGGCAACCCCGAGACCGCCAAGCTGCAGCGCCGCGAGATCATGCATATCCAGGCCGAGCTCGAGGACAACGTCGAAGAGCCCCTGTACGAGCTCGACCCGCAAGACAACCCCGGCGAGCTCAAGCCCAAGCTCGCCCGCTTGGCCGAAATCTTGGCGCGCCTCGAAAAGCGCGTCGACGAACTGCCCACTCTGGGACTGGTGCGCCGATGAGCCCGATTGCCGACACAGACACTTCGATGGCGACGACGCCCACATTTGCCACCCTCGAGAACGAGATCGACGGGGTCGTGGCCAACGCGCGCATCTCGTTCGCGCTGACCACCGCCCAACGCGCCGCCGAGCACGGCGAGTGGTCGCGCGCGGTGGAGTCGCTCGAGAAGCTCGCCGAGAAGTTGAGCACCTGGGACGTCCCCCGCGAGGCGTGGTGTGAGTTGCTCGTCGCGGCCGCCTGGTACGCCGTGCGCGGCTCGAACGTCGCCGCGCTCACGCCGCTCTTCGAAGGCTTCGCCGAGCGCGCCTGGCCCGGTCCCAAACACGCGAAAGACCGCCAGTCGATGCCCTGGGAGTTGCAGGAGGCCTTCGACGAAGCCGATCGACGCGGCCGCTACGACGCCGGCCACAGGCTCGGCCGCCTGGTCACCGCCCTCTACCCGAGCTGCCCCCTGGGGAGCTACGCCACGGCGCATTTCGCCGAGCGCAACGCCCAGATCCACGGCCACAACGTCGACACCGCCGAGGTCGCCGCCGACTTCGAGCAGGCCGCCCAACTCGCCGACGCCCTCGACATGCCGGCGACGAAGGAGCGCGCCCTGCTTCGGGCCGGCGCCCTGAGGCTTCGCACGGGGACGGGACGCGAGCGCGGCCGGGAGCTGATGCGCGAGGTCGACCCGGCCCACTTCGACCGACCCGACCGCCTCTGGTACGCCGTCGGCATGGCCCACAGCCCCTTTTGGCTCGACCGCGTGCGTGCCGCCGACGCCGTGCTCGCCGTCGCCGAGCAAGACGCCGATCCCGACCAAAAACCCGCGCGCGACACGACCGACACCGCCGCATACCTACTCGACTGCGCCCCCATCGAGCTCCAACCCCTCGAAATCGACCGCTTCGAGGCCCTCGCCGACGCACTCGGCGGCCAGGCCAAGGAGCTCAAGCTTCGCTCCCACCTCGAAGGCATCGCCTCGGCGCCGGCCACCCAGGCCGGCGAGGCGGCCGATATCTTGGCGCAATCCTACGGCGACGACGCCACCGACGCCGAGCGCGCCCAGATCGCGTTTTGCCGGGCCGCGAGCGATCTGGTGGCCGACGGCGAGCACACCGGCCTCGACGAAGGCACGGTCGAGCGCGTCCGCAACGCGTTCCCCGTGGCGGCCAAGGTCCTCGAGGTCCTCGAGCCCGCCGTCCGAGCGGACGCCCCCAAGCTGGCCACCGCGTTGGGTGAGCTCGAGGGACTCTTCCGCAAACGCGGGCCTGCGAAACGCAATCTGGGCGCGCTCGGCCCCATCGCCCTGCTCTGGCCGCACGTCCTCCCCTTGCTGCGCGAGCTTCGCGACGACGAAGACGTCGACCCGACGACGGTGCGACGCATCGAAGCCTCCACCAAGGAAATCCTCACCCGCTGGCTCCCCAAGGCCGCCACCCCGGGCTACGGATGGTGGGCCCTCGCCGCCAACCTACTCACCCACGACCTCCCCGACGCCGCCGCCCAGGCCGCACGCCGCGCCCTCGACCACGGCGAATCGGTCGGCGACGACCTCGAACGCCGCGTCATCGCCGCCATACTCGACCGCGCCGTGCGCGGCGGTGAGCCCGAGGCGATGCTGGAGTGGTTGGAGGTGGCGGAGGCGTTGAGGCCGTGAGGCCGCTGAGGGCACGGAACCACGTTCCCCGACGAAGCCCATTCCATGCGGCTCTGCGCTGGCCTCGACCAGCGCTGGAAGCGCTGCCTCCGAACTCGACGCGATCGGCAGTTCGGCTCCAGAACCACGCTCGTTAACACGACCCCCAAATCGTAGTTTGTCCGCTCAAATAGACGTTCGGGCTCTGCAGAATGTTCGATACGAACACCTTGCAAGGCCGCGGCGCTATTTGGGCAGACAAACGACAATTTGGGGGTCGTTTTGTTGGGGCGTTTGGGTGGTTGAAGCGAGGAAACGGGGTCAGCCCCCGTGTTTCTGGGCTGGGGCTCCTCGTTCAGTCGGGCTCTTTCGCTCGAAGGTGAGTCGACCACGTTCGGGGGCCGAGACGGCCCCCGAACGTGGTCGAGCCGCGAACGGTTTCAGACATCGTACTTCTCGGTCAACTGCCCCCGTAATCGTGGTCGTGGTCGTAGCCGTGGTCGTAGCCGTGGTCGTGGTCGTGGTCGTAGCCGTAGCCGTAGCCGTGGTCGTGGTCGTGGTCGTGGTCGTGGTCGTGGCCGTGGTCGTAGCCGTAGCCGTGGCCGTGGTCGGCTGTTGCAGTTGTCAGCGGTCACACAGCCGATCACGATCACGGACGGAGCGTACTGCGCTCCGAGCCCCGAAATGGTGGCAGACACCGTGCTTCTCGGCTCTGCGCTGGCCTCGACCAGCGCTGGAAGCGCTGCCTCCGAACTCGACGCGAGCGGCAATTCGGTTCCAAAACCACGCACCATAACACGACCCCCAAATCGCAGATTTGGGGGTCGTTTTGTTGGGGGCGTCTGGGTGGTTGAAGCGCTAAAATCCCTTCGGCAGGTGCTTTAGCGCCGCCTCGAGCCCCTCGACGGCGCTCTCCTCGGCCGCGCACGCCTTCGTATAGGTGCGCCACAACTCCTGCAAATCGTCGCGCGTAAGCGCCCCGCCCTCTTGCCGGCCCTCTCGCCAGCTCACCAGGTGCTCGGCGACCTCCTCGTAAGCATCGGCGGCCTGGCCGAGCGCCTCTTCGACGGCCTGGCGGGCGTCGAGGTCGAGGTCCGAGCCCGACAGGAAGTCGGCCGACCAGACCGGCAGGCGGCGAGCGGCGGCGTGGCGGGCGCGCACCAGCCCATCGATGTGGGCGAGGACCCAGCGGCGGAAGGGGTCGCCCTCCCGCCAGTCGGTGTCCTTCTCGCCGAAGCTGTCGAGGAGTCCCAAGAAGGACTCGAAGCCGCGCAGGCCGGGGGCGTAATTGTCGCGGGTCTCCTGGCTGAACTCTTTGTGCTGGCGAGCGTGCTTGGCGACCCAGCGCAACACGCGTTGGCGCTGGCGGGTGTGCGACGAGGCCCACTCGGGCGCCTCGCCCGGCCGGGCGATGAGCATCCAGTTGTTGAAGGAGGGGTCGTCGCCCTGGAAGTCCTGCAGCCCGGTCACGTCGACCGTGGCGATCTCGCGGCTGCCCGCGCGGATGACCTCGAGGGTCTGCTCGCGGGGCTCGAAGCGGTAGCCGACGACGAGCACCGGCCCCAGCGGCCCGCCGGCGCCCAGGGTCACCACCGGGCGTCCGCTGGCGATCTCGAATTGCAAGAGCTTCCAGAAGTCGTTGCGGCCGATGCCGTTGAACTCTTTGACGTCCCAGCCCGAGTAGTAGCTGAGCGACTCGAAGGGCCCGTAGTTGCAGATGAGCTCGCCGAGCGCCGAGAAGGCTTTGGGGTCTTCGAGCTGATTGTACTCGGGCTCGTAGACGTAGTTTTTGAAGGCGACCGCCGACACGGCCAGCAGCTCGTCGAGGGCGAGCGCGTCGGGCATTTCGTCGGCGAGCACGTAGGACATGATGGCGTGGACGCCTTCGACGAGGCCGACGAGGCCTTCGGAGAGTTCGAACGGGGTGATGTCGACGCGGGCTTGCGTCGGAAGTGTGGTGTGCATAGTCAGACCAGATATTCGATGAAGACGGTTGCCAGCCCCAAAAAGGCCAGAAACCCGGAGACGTCAGTAAAGGTGGTCACGAGCACTCCGCTTCCCATGGCCGGGTCCATGCGGAGCGCCTTGAGCATCAACGGGACGGCTGCGCCGGCCAGGCCCGCAATCGACATGTTGACGAGCATCGACAGGAACAAGACGAGCCCCAAAAAGGGCATGCCCTTCCACGCCCAGGCGACCAGCCCGGTGAGCAGGCCGATGCCTGCGCCCACGATGATGCCGATGCCCACCTGCTTGAGCACCGCCGACATCCCGTCGTTATAGTCGAGCTCGCCCAGCGCGATGCCGCGCGTGACGACGGTGAGCGTCTGGGTACCGCCGTTTCCGCCCATGCCGGCGACCACCGGCATGAAGGTGGCCAGGACGACGACCTCCGAGATCGACTTTTCGAAGAGCCCGACGACATAGGCCGCCAAAAAGGCGGTCAACAGGTTGAGGATCATCCACGGGAAGCGCTTTTTGACCGAGTGGGTCACCGGCGCGTAGACGCGGTCTTCCTCGGAGAGGCCCTGCATCAGGTACATGTCCTCGGTCGCCTCCTCTTGGAGGACGTCGAGGATATCGTCAACGGTGACCACGCCCAACAGCTTGAAGTTGTCGTCGACCACCGGCACGGCCAGCAGGTCGTAGCGCGCGGTGATGTCGGCCACGTCTTCCTGGTCGTCGGTGGCGTACACGGCGATGGGGTCGGGCACCATCAGGTCTTTGACCGGGCAATCGGGGCTGGCGACGATGAGCCGGCGAAGCGGCACCACGCCCAAGAACGTGCCCGTCTCGTTGACCACGTAGATGTAGAAGATGAACTCGCTGGTCGACCCCAGGCTGCGGATGATGTCGATGGCCTCGTCGGCGCACACATCCTCCTGGATGCGAATCATCTCGCTGGTCATCAACTGACCGGCCGACTCGGCGGGGTAAGCGCGCAGGTGCTCGATGCGCTCGCGCTGCAGGGGCGTGAGGCCGTTTAGAATTTTTTCGACTCGCTCGTCGTCCAGCTTGGAGACGACGAAGACAGCATCATCGGGCGCCAGGCGGTTGATAATCTGGCTGATGCGCCCATCGCCCAGGTTGCTCAGCAGCTCGACCAGGATGTGCTCGGGCAGCTCGCTGAGCGTCTCGGCGGCGAGCTGGCGCTCGAAGAGCACCGTGGTGAGCTGCTTTTGCTCGGCCGGGCTCAGATAGCCGTACAAATCGGCGATCTCGGCGGGGCGAAACCGCTCGAGGATGCGCACCACGCGCTCGGTCGCCCCGTGGCGGAGCAACTTGCGCAGCATCTCGATTTGGGTCTGATTGACGGACATCTCGGTCACTCACGACGGCAGTTGGCGTGACCATAAGGCAGCCAATGGTTCGCGTCTACATCACTTCGGTGCGCGCTCGTGGCGCCCGCTTCTCCTATAAACGCGAGTCTTTACCGTGACAAACGAATGGACTATGGTTTCAAACATCATTTTGAAACAAGAAACCCCAACTCCCCCACGGCTTAGGAGTGGTAGATGAGTATTGTGAACCGTGCCTCTGGCATCGTTACGTCGATGGTCGTTTGTCTTGTAGCGCTGTCGCTTGCCAGCGGTTGCGCCGCCGACCGCAAGTCGGCCTTCAAAGATGGTGACCAGGGCAAGCAAACCAAGGTCCAGGGCGATTTCCTCCAGACGCTCGAGAAAGCCGAGTCCCACTGGCAGAACCGCAAAGACCGCAAGGAGCTCGAGAAGGCCATCTCCCTGTGGGAGAAAGCGGTCAACATGGATGCGGCCGGGCTGAGCGAGCAGGAAAAGACCGACAAAAAGGCCGAAGCGTACGAGCGATTGGCACGCGCCTACTACTTCCTGGCCGACTCGCACATCCGCCTCGAGGGCGACGACGAGAGCGCCAACGAAGAAAAGATGATGAACACCTTCGAGAAAGGTGTGACCGCAGCCGAGAACGCCATCAAACTGCGCGACCCGGACTTCGCCAAAAAGGTCGCTCAGGGCGACGCGTGGATGAACCACGTCAAAAAGGCCGACGAGGCCGCCATCCCCGGCCTGTACTGGTACGCCACCAACCTGGGCAAGTGGGCGCTGCTCGAGGGCATCGCCACCATCCTGGCCCGCAAAGACGACATCAAGGCGACCATGGAGTTCATCTGCGAGAAGGATGAAGACTTCTACTACGGCGCCTGCCACCGCTACTTCGCGGTCTACTGGACCAAAGTCCCGTTCAGCAAGGACGCCGCCAAGGCCAAAAAGCACTTCGACAAGACCCTCGAGATCGCGCCCAACTACCTGGCCACCAAAGTGCTGATGGCCGAGAACTACGCGGTGCTCACCGAGGACAAGGAGCTCTACAACAAGCTCGTCAAAGAGATCATGGCGACTCCCGACGATGCCGTGCCGGCCATCTCGGCGGAGAACCACTACGAGAAGATGAAGGCCGAGCGACTCGAGAAGACGGTCGACGATCGCTTCAAATAAACACACGCAGAACGGCCGCGGATTTGCGGATGCGCTGACTATCGACGTTACGGAGATTTAAAATGATGAAACGAGTCTTGCAGCTATTCGTCCTGCTCTTGGTGCTCGGCGTGGGCTTTTCGGCCGCCGCGGAGGACAACAAGAAATACACGCTCAACCTCGGCACGGTCGCCCCTCCGGGCACCCCGTGGTCGAAGCAGCTCAAGTCGGTCAAAAAGCGCATCGAAAAGGCGTCGAAGGGCCGCATTAAGGTCAAACTCTTTTTGGGCACCGCCGGCGGCGAGAAGAGTATCGTGCGCCAGACAAAACGCGGCGAGCTGCAGGGCATGGGCGTGTCGGCCGGCGCCATGGCCACCCTGGTCCCTGAGATGAACGTCTTCGAGCTTCCCTACCTGTTCAGCAGCGCCAAGGAAGCCGACAAGATCATCGACAACCACCTCTACACCCCGGTCCAAGAGCTGCTGCGCCAGTACGGCTTCGAGTTGTACCTGTTCGGCGAGAACGGCTACCGCAACTTTGCGGCCAAAGGAAAGTGCATCGAGAAGCCCCAGGACCTCGCCGACCTGAAGATGCGCTCGCAGGAGTCGTGGGTCCACGAAGAGATGTACCGCGCGCTCGGCGGCAACCCCGTGCGCATCGCGGTGCCCGAGACGCTGCCCGCCCTGCAGACCGGCAACGTGCAGGGCTTCGACAACACCCCGCTCTTTGCGTTCGCGGCGAGCTGGTACCAGGCGGTCGATCACTGGACGGTGAGCAACCACATCTATCAGCCGGCTCTGGTCGTCTACAACAAGGCCTGGTTCGACAAGCTGCCCGACGACTTGCAGAAGGTCCTGCTGGCCGAACGGAAGAAGGAGACCGAATACGGCCGCAAGCTCGTGCGTGCGCTGCAGCCCAAGCTGGTCAAAAACCTCAAGGCCGCCGGCATGACCGTGTGCGAGCTGGACTCGAAGCAGAAAAAAGCGTTCGCCAAGGACGCCAAGAAGGTCCACGAGCTCTTCCGCAAACGCGCCGGCAAGAAGGGCGCCAAGCTCCTCGATATCGTGCAGAAGCACAACTGAGTGGCTGATTGGCAGGGATGTGAACGAATGTCGACCATCGGCTCTTTGCATATCCCTGCTTCTACGACCTGTTTTTAGTTCTTGGTTTTTGGGAAAAACCGGCAACTTGCCCAAGTCCGAAGAAACAAGAACCAAGAACACGCCAACTAGCAAGACAGTCAATCAGGCAGAAGCTCGACAACTGCCCCGCACTTCACAGACGTAGAGCAATGACAAGCGAAGAGTCCTCCCTCCAGCCGGAGCATCCCGAGCTGGCAACCGAGGCGTTTGAAGGCGACGACCGACCCTTGTCGGAGTCACTCGGTTGGTTCGGCAAACTCGACTTGGCCGTCTTTCAAGTCGAGGTCGTCGTGGTCGTGTTGGCGCTGATCATCATGAGCGTCATCGTGTTCACCGATGTCGTCTACCAGTTGACGCTGGGCGTCGTGCAGGGCCTCGAGTCCGACCCCGGAAAAGCCTGGGGCACCATCGCCGGCGTAGGAGCGTTCATCTGGGCGATGGCCTTCGCGACGACCTCACGCAAGACCGGACACTCGCGCGAGGCCGCCAAGAATATCACCCAGCGCCCCTTCTGGGTGCGCGTGGGGCTGGCCAGCGCGTTCTTAGCCGCCTCGTTCGGCGTGGCGCTCAGCTTGGTCAAGTTCGACTCGTCGACGGTCTACCGCATCGTCACGCTGCTGCTGGCCATCCCGGTGATTCGCCACTTCTGGAAAGAAGGCTACAAAGTCCGCACCGGCGTCTTTATCGGCGCGGTGGTGCTCGCCGTAGGCATGATGGGGAGCCTCCCCGAAGGCTACTCGTGGGCGCAATCTTACGGGCTCTTCTTGCTGCTGTGGGTCGGCTTTCTGGGCGCGAGCATCGCCGCGCGCGACCGGCGCCACCTTCGTATCGACTTGATGCGCAAGTTGTTGCCGCCCAAATGGCTGCCTCACTTCAACGCACTCTCGTATCTGGTCGCCGCCGGCTTCACGGCGGTCGTGTGCTACCTTGGCTTCATCTATCTGTTCGGCGCCGACAGCTCCTACATGGTGCCCATCTGGGACGTCCCGGAGTGGCTGCCAGCCTCGATGGCCGAAGAGGTCAAGACCTTCCCTATCCCCGATGACGCCCCCATCACCACGCGCGTGCTGCACGTCGTCTTCTCGCCGAGCCCTCCCGGCACCGTGCCCGACTGGCTCAAAGTCTTGTCGATTCCGGTCTCCATGGCGTTGATCGTCATCCGTTTTGTCGGCCACAGCGTGGCCTTCGGGATGATGGCGATTCGCGGTGAAGAGTACGAAGAAGCCACGGAGGCGCACTGATGAAGCGCGACGCGACGAATACTCGGAGGCAGACCTTCCAGGTCTGGTCCAGCGCTGGAAGCGCTGCCTCCTATTTTGTGACCTCTCTGCTCTGCTTGCTCTTTGCTACGTCGGCGTTCGCCCAAGAGGGCAACGTCCAATCGCTCGAAGAGATGATGGGCGAGGTCGAAGCCGAAGGCACCGTCGGCGAGCCGCCGTCCGAGCAAGCTGCCGACGAACAAGCTGCTGACGAACAAGCAGGTCCCGGCAACGTCCAATCGCTCGAAGAGATGATGGGCGAGGTCGAAGAGGAAGGCGCGGTCGAAGTGCGCGACGTCGACGACGTCGAGACAGCCGAACAAGCCGAAGGCGACCCCGAGCAGGCCAACGCGCCGCCGGAAACCGCCGACGACGAAGCGCCCAAAGACGAAGGCATGTCCATCTGGTTCTACCTGGGCATCCTCGGCATCATCGTGGGCATGATCGTGCTGGGCGCGCCGCTGTACGTGCTCATCGGCAGCCTGACGATATATTTGCTCTTCGTGGGCGGCATCTTCGACGACTTCGCGCTGCTCACCTCCATCATCGAGCAGACCCGCGGTCTGTCCGACCAGACGGTGCTCCTGGCGATCCCGTTCTTCGTCATCTCCGGCGCGATCATGACCGAGGGCGACATCGCCCAGCGGCTCATCGACGTGGCCGAAGCCGCGTTTGGCAAGCTGCCCGGTGGCCTGGCCATCTCGGCGGTCTTCGCCTGCGCGTTCTTCGCGGCCATCTCCGGCTCCTCGCCGGTCACCGTCATCGCCATCGGCTCGATCATGTACCCGGCGCTCGTCGAGAAGGGTTACCCGTCGAAGTTCTCGATGGGCATCGTCACCTCCGGCGGCAGCCTGGGCATCCTGATCCCGCCGTCCATCCCGATGATCGTCTACGCCATCGTCGACCCCACGGGACTCAAAGATCCGGTGGGCTACGCCCTGTCGACCACCGGCGGCGGCGACGCCAGCGTCAAAGACCTGTTCATCGCCGGCATCGGGCCGGGCTTGCTCATCGCCGGCATCATGGGCGGCTTTGCGCTCGTCGTGGGCATGAAAGACCGCGTCGAGACCACTGACTTCGACTGGAAAAAGCTCGGCCATGCGCTGCAAGACGGCGTCTGGGCGCTCTTCTTGCCGGTGCTCATCTTGGGCGGCATCTACACGGGCATCTTCACGCCCACCCAGGCCGCCGCCGTGGCGGTCATCTACGCCATCATCGTCGAGTTCTTCATCCACCGAAGCCTCGAAATCAAAGACGTACCGCGCATCTTCACCGACTCGGCGCTCTTGATGGGCAGCCTTCTCATCATCATGGCGCTGGCGCTGGGCTTTAACCTGTATCTAGACCGCGCCAAGATCCCCGAGATGGCCGTCGAGATGATCCTCGATATGGAGCTGACCATCTGGCAGTTCCTCATCATCGTCAACGTGCTGCTGCTCATCGCCGGCTTCTTTATGGAGATTCTGTCGGCGATCATGATCCTCGTGCCGCTCCTGGCTCCGGTGGCCTACGGCTTGGGCAT
Organism: Persicimonas caeni; assembly: GCF_006517175.1. Classification (NCBI taxonomy): domain Bacteria; class Deltaproteobacteria; order Bradymonadales; family Bradymonadaceae; genus Persicimonas; species Persicimonas caeni. Next base: position 660,168 of record NZ_CP041186.1, read on the forward strand.
CCACCCGCTGCACATGGCGATCATCTTCATCGTCAACTTGGAAATCGGCTACCTCACCCCGCCCATTGGTCTGAACCTGTTTGTGGCCGGCACGCTCTTCAAGAAGGGCATCGGCGAGGTCGTCAAATCGGTCTTGCCGTTCATGGCGCTTATGCTCGGCGCGCTGATGCTCATCACCTACGTGCCGACCATCAGCCTCGGACTGGTCAGCCTGTCGAAGGGCGGCAGCTTCTTCGTCCCCTTCCCCGAGGACCGCAAAGAGGCGCCCGAAGAGCCCGGCGCATCGCCTGAAGAAACGCCGGCCGACACCGCGGCCGAAGGCGAGCAAGCCGCCGAGGCAGAGCAAGAGCAACCCGAGGGCGTCAAATCGCTCGAAGAGCTCATGGGCGAGGTCGAAGACGAAGGCGCCGTCGACACCCCGCCCTCCGAGGACTCGGAGGAGGACGGCGGTGGCGTCAAGAGCCTCGAGGAGATGATGAACGAGGTCGAAGAGGAAGGCGCGGTGGGCAAGCCACCGTCGGAGGAGTGAGGCTCCGGGGCGTGGAGCAACGTCAAAAAGATGTCACTTCTTGCTCGTAGCCTATCGGTTACAATACGGTGACGCTTGGCGCGGCCAGAATCCGTCAGAACCTGCGTCACAGATTCGAACACGCCTCACCAGTGGAAAGAGACTGCTCGAGCAAGAAGTCACCTTCATGACCCCTCTAGTGCGCCCGTTTTTGAGCTCCAAGCTCCATCGCCCCTCCTTCTTGGCCCTTTTGATGCTGGTCGGCCTCACCGGTTGTTCGTCGGGCATCGAGCAAGGTCACGAAGGCCCTGATACAGGGACTGCTCACCTCGACTCCGGCAAACTACCTCGGGCGACGCCCATCGAGCGTAGCCCAGCGGAGTCAGGCGCTCCCGTAGCCTCTGGCACGGCCCCCACCACCGAGATCATCGCGGCACAGAGCAGCCTGTTATTCGGCTCCGAACAAACCGTGATGCAGGAACACGGCTTTCGCCGTGTGATCGCTGCGGATATCGACGGCGACGGCGATGAAGACGCGCTCGCTGCATCCGGCGAAGACGATACGGTGGGGTGGTACGAGAACACCGACGGGGCCGGAACCTTCGGCCCGCGGCGCGTGATCTCGCAGGCGACCGACAACGCGTTCGATGTAAGCGCCGCCGACATCGACGGCGATGGCGACCTCGACGTCGTCTCGGCCTCGAAGAACGACCACAAGGTCGCCTGGTACGAGAATACCGACGGGGCGGGCACGTTCGGGGCGCAGCAAGTCTTGTCGACGCGCGAGTACGGGGTCGAGGACATCGACGTGGCCGATATCGACGGTGATGGTGATCTGGACGTCGTCTCGGCGGCGACCACGGACAGCGAGATCCATTGGTTCGAGAACACCGACGGCCAAGGCACGTTCGGACCGGCGCAGATGGTCCGGATTATTGCCGAGAACGTCAAATCGGTGGACGCCGCGGACCTCGATGGCGATGGCGACCTCGACGTCGTAGCCGCCTGCGATGCCTACGTCATCTGGATGCCCAACGACGGCTCGGGCGGATTCGGCAGCCCGACGACGCTGTCGTCCAGCGTCACCAACGCTACGGGGGTGCGGGCGGCCGATCTCGACGGCGACGCCGACTTGGACGTGGTGGTGTCCGTCTTTAACGACGACACGGTCATCTGGTTCGAGAATAACGCCGGCACCTTCGGCACCGAGCAGGTCATTTCGTCGGTCGCCGACGCGCCCACCTCGGTCGCGGTCGACGACATCGACGGCGACGGCGACCTCGACGTACTCTCCTCGTCGTATTACGACGACACGATCGCGTGGTACCCGAACAACGGCAGCGGAACGTTCGGCCCCCAGCAGGTGATCACGACCGCCGCCGATACCGCCTGGGCCGTTGCCACGGGCGACGTCGACGGCGATGGCGACCGCGACGTGTTGTCAGCCTCCCCGGCCGACAGCAAAGCCGCCTGGTACGCCAATTCCGGCGCGGGCGCATTCGGCGCGCAGCAACTCATCTCGGCGCCTGTCTCCATCGAGCCGACTTCGGTGCAGGGCGCCGATATCGACACCGACGGCGACGTCGACCTGCTGGCCGTGTCGCCGCGGGCCAACGAAATCATCTGGTTCGAGAATACCGACGGCAGTGGCACTTACGGCGACCGGCGCGTGATCACGACATCCGTCGACGAGAGCTACTCGGTGCACGCCGCCGATCTCGACGGCGACAGTGACCTCGACATCGTGGCGGCATCGGAGAACTCGAACTCCGTCGCCTGGTTCGAAAATACCGACGGCCAAGGCACCTTCGGCGCCGCGCAGACCATCACGACCTCGCTATTTCAGGCGAGCCGGGTCCACGCTGCCGACCTCGACGGCGACGGTGACCTCGACGTGTTCGCCGGCTCGGGAGCGAGTCGCGACATCGTGTGGTTCGCCAATACCGACGGCGCCGGCACGTTCTCCTCGGCCGCCCAGGTCTCGCGCGACCCGTGGGGCGTGACCGGTCTCGACGCCGCTGATCTCGACGGCGACGGCGACCTCGACATCGTCTCCGCCTCGGACAAGGACGACACCATCGCCTGGTACCCGAATATCGACGGCACCGGCACCTTCGGGACCCAGCAGGTCATCTCGTCGACTGCCGACCGCGCAACCGCGGTCGACACGGCTGATATCGACGGCGACGGCGACCTGGATGTCGTCTGGAGCGCCGATGTGCTCGCCTGGCACGTCAACACCGACGGTGCGGGCACCTTCGGCCCCCAGCAGACCATCTCCTCGGCCCACAGCCGCGCCTCATCGGTCCGCGCGGCCGACTTCGACAACGACAACGACATCGACGTGCTCGCCGCCTGGGAGTACGCCGACAACGTCGTTTGGCACGAGAATACCGACGGCGCGGGCGCATTCGATACGCAGCGAGAGTTGACCGCGTCGGTGGACGGAGTCACGTCCGTGGCCGCCGCAGATATTGACGGCGACGGCGATCTCGATGCGATCTCGGCGTCGGCCAACGACGACCGCGTCGCCTGGTTCCCCAACCTGACGATTTGCGCCGACGCCGACGCCGACGGCACCTGCGACGGCCTCGACGGCTGCCCCAACGACGCCAACAAAACGGCGCCCGGCACGTGCGGCTGCGGTGTCACCGACACCGACTCGGACGGCGACGGCACCGCCGATTGCAATGACGACTGCCCCAACGACGCCAACAAAATCGACGCGGGCATCTGTGGCTGTGGCACCGCCGACACCGACTCCGACGGCGACGGCACCCTCGACTGCAACGATGGTTGCCCGAGCGACGCCACCAAGACCGCGGCTGGTGTGTGCGGCTGCGGTGTCGCCGACACCGACTCGGACAACGACGGCACCCCCGACTGCAACGACAACTGCCCCAACGATGCCAACAAAATCGACGCGGGCATCTGTGGCTGTGGCACCGCCGAAACCGACTCGGATAGCGACGGCACCCCCGACTGCAACGACAACTGCCCCAACGATGCCAACAAAATCGACGCGGGCATCTGTGGCTGTGGCACCGCCGAAACCGACTCGGATAGCGACGGCACCCCCGACTGCAACGACGTTTGCCCCAACGATGCCAACAAAATCAACGCGGGCATCTGTGGCTGTGGCACCGCCGACACCGACTCCGATGGCGACGGCACTGCCGACTGCAACGACGCCTGCCCGACTGACGCCAACAAGACCGCCGCCGGTATCTGTGGCTGCGGCACTGCCGACACCGACTCGGATGGCGACGGCACGCTCGATTGCAACGACAGCTGCCCCTCAGACTCCAATAAGACCGACGCCGGCGTGTGCGGCTGCGGCGTTGCTGATACCGACACGGACGGCGACGGCACCCCCGATTGCAACGACAGCTGCGTCAACGACGCTAACAAGACCGACGCCGGCGTGTGCGGTTGCGGCGTGGCTGACACCGATTCGGACAACGACGGCACCCCCGACTGCAACGACGCCTGCTCGAGTGACCCCAACAAGACTGACGCCGGCGTATGCGGCTGTGGCACCGCCGACGTTGACTCCGACAGCGACGGCACGCTCGACTGCGACGAGACGTGTATCAACGACCCGAGTAAGACCGAGCCTGGCATCTGTGGCTGCGGCGTGGCCGACGACGATACCGACAGCGACGGGCTGGCCGACTGCGAAGAGACGAGCCTGGGAACCGACCCGAACGTGGCCGACACCGACGGCGACGGCCTCGACGACGGCACCGAGCAGACCAACGGCACCGATCCCACCGCCGCGGACACCGACGGTGACGGCCTCGACGACGGCCTTGAAGCTCAGCTGGGCACCGACGCCACGCTGACCGACACCGACGACGACGGCATCGCCGACGGCGACGAAGACACCGACCAGGACGGCGTGACCAACCTCGACGAGCTCGCCATGGGCACCGACCTGTTGGTGGCGGACACCGACCAGGACGGCGCCGACGACGGCGCCGACAACTGCCCGACGGTGGCCAACGGCGACCAGACGGATTCAGACGGCGACGGCGTGGGCGACGCTTGCGCCGAAGACAGCGACGGTGACGGCTTTGCCGACGCCCTCGACAACTGCCCCGCCGACGCCAACCCCGCGCAGGTCGACACCGACGCCGACGGCTCCGGCGATGTATGCGACGACGACGATGACGACGACGGCGTGCTCGACGCCGACGACGATTGCCCGCTCGAGGAAGGCGCGGACGTCGACAACGGATGTCCGGTCGAGGGCGACGCAGGCGCCGATGTGGGGCCGGATGTCGGCCCTGATGCGGGCATGGACGTCGGCACCGATACCGGCGCGGATGCAGGCAGCGATGTGGGCGCTGATGTCGGCGCGGACACCGGCAGCGACGCCGGCGCGGATAGCGGCACGGTCGTGGTCATCGAGAACCCGACCGACGACGAGCCTGAAGGCTGCGGATGTGCCAGCACCTCGGGTGCTGACCAGCTCCCCGGCAATTTGCTGTACGTGTTGTTGGTCTTCGGGTTTATCTGGAGAGGACGCGCCTCGCGGCGCTGAGGTGCTGCTCAAGCACCGTACATCTGGCGCCAATCGTAGCTGAAGTGCGCGTCGAGGCGCTTCGAGTAGCGCACGCACTGAGCGAGGTAGTCGAAGAACGAGAACGCCTTGAAGCTGTGCTCGACCCAGCGGAACCCGCGGGCCTCGTAGAAGCGGCGCGCCAGGGCGTTCTCTCGTACGACCCACAACGTGGCGGTGTCGTAATTGGGCGCAAGCCACGGCAACACGACGTCGAGCAGCGCGGTGCCCACGCCCTCGCCCCAATGCTCCGGATCGACATAGAGAGTGTAGATCTCGGCGGCATCTTCCATCCGGCTGCGGTCCGGTCCTGCCTGGCAGAACCCGACGATTTCTCCGTCGAGTTCGCCGACCACGGCGAGTTGGCTGCCAAAGTTGCGCGCGATGATGCGCTTCCAGCACGAACGGCGCTCGTCGACCGACAGCTTCTCGAGTTCGGAGGCGGGAAAGATGTCGCTATACGCCGCACGCCACGAGCGCACGTCGAGCTCGGCGATCTCTTGGGCATCGGATGCGCGCGCAGTGCGTACAATGATCCCGTCACGTCGATTGGCGTCGAATGCTCGGCTCATAGCTACCTAACTGCTCGCAAAAAGTAGCGGAATCGCAGGAGTTTGTGCGTTTGACATTTTGTTAACACGTTTGTTCGAAGGTTCCTTCCCAAAAGTACTATTTAGGCGGACAAACTACGATTTGGGGGTCGTTGTTTTGGAACGTGATCGGTCTTTGAGGGCTATTTAAGCGAACAAACTACGATTTGGGGGTCGTTCCTCTGAACCGTGGTCGGTCTTTGAAGGTTCGAGAACCGACCACCGTCGATATCTCGACCCTCAAATTGTTGTTTGTCCGCCCCAATAGCTCTCAGCAACCCTCCACTTCCGGAAGAGCCCTCCCCGATAAACCGTTCCCTCCTTGCCATTCCGACTGACGAGTCACATACTCGCCCTGTCGCTCATACAATCCGCAGCCGAGGTCACCTCTCATGTCCGCATCTGCCGAATCGTATCCCACTCCGGGGACCTTTTCGCCCGCCACTGGTGCCGAGCTCGAGCCGGTCGAGCAGACCCACGTCGACGAGGTCAAAGACACCGTCGAGCGCGCTCGCGCCGCCCAGAAAGAATGGCGGCTCACCACGCTCCACGAGCGGGAGGAGGCGATGCAAGCCATCGCCAGGCGTGTACTCGAGCGGGCTGACGAAATCGTCGAGATTATCTCGCAGGAGACAGGTAAAAACCCCTCCGAGATTCTGGTCAACGAGGTCTCCGGCATCGCCGAGTATGCAAAGATAGCCGCCAAAGAAGCGAAGGCGGCGCTGTCGCCGGTGAAAGTGTCGATTTCGAAGATCGCATACCCGGGTAAGAGCGCGACGGTCGAGCCGGTGCCCCGCGGAGTCATCGGCATCATCGCCCCGTGGAATTATCCCCTGTCGATTTTCTACAAGCCGCTCTTCCCTGCTCTTTTGTCGGGGAACGGCGTCGTCTTAAAACCCTCCGAGTTTACGCCCAGAACGGGCGCGTGGCTCGTCGAGCAGTGCCAGGCGGTGCTCCCCGAGGGGCTCGTTCGAGTTGTCCAAGGTGGCGGCGAGGTGGGCGAGGCGCTCATCGAGTCGGGGATCGACGGGCTGACGTTCACCGGTTCGGTGGCGACCGGAAAGAAGATCGCCGCGCGCTGCGGCGAGTTGTTGATCCCGTGCTCGGTCGAGCTCGGCGGCAAAGACGCCGCCATCGTACTTGCCGACTGCGACCTCGACCGCACGGCAATAGGCATCGCGCAGTGGGCGCTGCACAACTGCGGGCAGAACTGCGCGGCCATCGAGCGGGTCTACGTCGAAGACGCCATCGCGGACCGATTCGTCGAAAAGCTCGGCCAGATTGTCGAGAAGGTGCGCGTCGCGGGCGAAGGCGAGCTTTGCGAGATTGGACCCCTTCAAAACCACCAGCAACTCGACATCGTCGAAGCCCACGTGCGCGACGCCCTCGACAAGGGCGCCGAGCTCGTGACCGGCGGCGAGCGCACCGGAAGCGGGTTGGGTTACCGGCCAACCGTGCTCGATCGCTGCACCGCCGAGATGGAGGTCGTCACCGACGAGACCTTCGGGCCGGTCATCGCGGTGGTGCGCGTCCAAGACGCCGACGAGGCGGTCGACAAGGCCAATGCGGCGCGCTATGGGCTCAACGGTTCGGTATGGACGAAGAACCTCGCCCGCGGCGAGGAGATCGCACGCCGGCTCGAAGTGGGCGTGGCGCTCGTAAATAACCACGCCATCGTCGGCTCGATGGCCAACGTGCCGTGGACCGGCGTCAAAGACACCGGCACGGGCGTAGCCGCCAGCCGCTTTTCGTACCACACCTTCGTGCGCCCGCGGACGGTCTTCATCGACAAGTCGAGCAAGCCCGACCCGTGGTGGTTCCCAGCCAACGAAGATCTGCAAGAACTCGGCGAGACGCTCGTCGACTTCTCGCTCGGCTCACTCACCTCGGTCCTTCGCCTGGCGAAGGTGGCAGGCCGGCGGGTGAAGGCGATTCAAAAGCTCGCGAGAGGTGACTGAGCCATCAAGAACCGACCACCTTCGATATTTCGGTCTATTTGAACGGACAAACTACGATTTGGGGGTCGTTGTTTTGGAACGTGGTCGGTTTTTGAAACTACAAGAACCGACCACCGTCGATATCTCGACCCTCAAATTGTTGTTTGTCCGCTCTAATAGCTCTCAGCAACCCTCCACTGCTATCGACGGCTATTTGAGCGGACAAACTACGATTTGGGGGGCGTCGTTTTGGAACGTGGTCGGTTCTCAGGGGTCTCCTCTTTGGTTGTTGGCGGCTTCTTGTGGCACTCGCCCTTGAGGCTTTCGAGATGATCGACGGTCTTGCCCGAACGATGGTTATCTTTCTGATGGACCACGTATTTCTTGACGAAGCCTACCTGGCGCGGACCGACGCTGAACGCTGACCAACCATCTTGCCACTCGAGCTCGGCTGTCTCGTAAGGCAAATTTGCCCGCGCGTCATTCCAAGCCTCGACGGCAGCAGCCTTCAACTTCTCGGCGGCGTCGTCGACGGATACAGACGGGTTCCAACTGAAAAATGAATGAGTATGATTCCACGCAGAGTTCACGCAAATCGGCACAAGCCCTAGCTCTCTAGCAGCGTCGCGAATTGCACGATGCGCAGTCTTCTCAAGGTCGCCCTTGAGAATGTTTTTGCGGTTCTTCGTACTCCAAACAAGGTGGATAAATATCTGCCAAAAACTATGTGTAGCCATCTCGTTCTCGCTATTCGTAGGTAAATGTTCAGGGCACATCTCCGGTGCCCGCCTACTACTGTTTTCGACAAAATCGGCGAGTTTGTTGCGTATTTGCCTCAAGAAAATGAGCGGTACGACGCTCAGAGGCGCACGACGTGCGCACGATCGCGAAGTTCCCTCAAACGGAGTCTCTGTTCATCGTCGGCCATTTAAGCGGACAAACTTCGATTTTGGGGGCGTCGTTTTGGAAGGCGGTCGGTTTTTGAGATCTATTTGGGCAGACAAACTACGATTTGGGGGTCGTCGACTTGGAACGTGGTCGGTTTTTGAAACTACAAGCACCGACCACCGTCGATATCTCGACCCTCAAATTGTTGTTTGTCCGCTCTAATAGACGTTGAATCGCGGCAGCGGTTGTCTACGTCTATAAAAGAGATATCCTACAAGGACACCGACTCCGCTCACCTCGAGAGAGACCGATGCACAACCGTCGCGCCACACTCATCGCGGTCTCACTGCTGCTCTCGTGCTGGACGTTCGGCTGCCAGACACCGCCGCAGCCCGTCAAAGAATCGGGGTGGGAAGCCAACGCCGCCAGCGCGGCTAACGCCGAGCCGACGCCCGAGGTGCGTACGGCGCAGCGCGGCCACCAGACGGGGAATGCCGTCGTCGCCAGCGCCATGGAGACGCTCGTAGCCGCCAAGGAAAACGCAGGGGGCGGACCGCTCGAAAAGACGCCGGCTCCGGTGGTCGCGGTCGCCAATGTGGAGGCTAACGCCGACTTGACCGAGGTACCGGGCCCCGAGGCCAGCGCCGCCGATGTCGCCCGTTGGTTGTCGACGGCGCACCGCCAGGGCAAGTCGGGCAAGTGGATCCAGCGCAAGCTCAACCGCTCGAAGCCAGACGAGCTCGACAAGAGCCGCATCTACTGGACCACCGGCGACTATGATGGCGACGGCCAGGGCGACCTCGCCGCGGCGTTTTATGCCGAGTGCAAGGACATCGACTGCCACGGCCCCGGCCGTTGGAGTGTGGGCGTTGTGTGGGGAAGTGGCGGCTGGAGCCAACTGGCCAAGTCGGAGCGCTTTGCCCCCGAATTCATCGGTCCGGCCGATATGACCGGAGACGAACACCCCGAGCTCATCTTCACGTTCGAGAAGTGCGGCGCGCATACCTGCTACGAGAATCTGCAGGTCTTGAGCGCCCACGGCCAAAAACAGTTCCGCCAAGTCTTTCGGCTTGGAGACGAGGTCAAAGCAGGAGGCGCGAGAGGGCTGCCCCAGAAGGTCGAGTTGGTGCGCTCTAACGACGACCAGTTGCCTCAATTGAAGGTATCCGGCGGGCTGGTTGGCTCGGCCGGGGCGGGCAACTTCCAGCGGGTCGCCCACACGATGTGGGCGTGGGACGCGAAGAGCCAGCAGTTCGAGCACGCGGCCACGCGCTGGGCCCCCTCCGATCTTCGCCTGCACCGTTTTCACGATGCGGTCGTGGCGCTCGAACGTGGTAACCTGAAGTCCGCCAAAGAAGACCTCGACGAAGTGATTCGCAGCGATGCGCTGCGCGAGCTCCCCGTCGACGCCAAGCCCGACCCGAACTTTGCAAAGACCCTGCGCACCCAGCTTGGGTTCACGGCGCGCTTCATGCTCGCGCGCATCGCGCTCCAAGAGGGCGACAGCGCTCGCGCCGACCGCATTGTCGAGGAGCTCGAGGCGACGGCGCCGAAGAGTCCTGCGACCGAGGCCGCCCGGACTCTGCAATCAACCTGGGTCGAGACGCGCTCGGTGCCTCGCGCCTGCCAGGCCGCGGCACAACTCTTTCCCGCGACCGCTGCCGACGATTGGGTGCTCGATGCTGTGGCGCTCGGCTACAACGCGCCGGTGAAGTTCACCGACGACTTCGATCGGGGGTTATGTGCCGGCCTCGTAGCCCCCGAGGGTGTCTGAGGGCTGTTCTTCGATTGTTCGTTCCCGTCTCGAACGTACCTTTCGGATGGACCAAACGCCTACGCGACACCAGCGCGTGGGCTTCATCGATACATCGCACTATCGGGAGGACGTCATGGAAGAGCGCATCGAGATCAACGACCAGATCACTGTCGGCAGCCAACCCTCCAAAGACGACATCGAGAAGCTTGCCCAGCAGGGATTCAAATCGGTCTTTAACCTGCGCGCCTTTGGCGAAGACGAACAACCCATGCAGCCCGACGAGGAGGGCAAGGAAGTCAAAGGCTGCGGCATGGAGTACCACCACATGTCGGTGGTGCCCGACGAGATGGACGAAGAAATGGTCGACCAGTTTCGCGAGGAGATGGACCGCGCGCCCAAGCCGGCTTTCGTCCACTGCAAAAGCGGCAAGCGCTCCGGCGCGTTCACGATGATGAAGATCGCCTCCGAGCGCGGCATGAGCGGCGAGCAGACCCTGGAGGAAGCGGAGCGGATGGGCTTCGAGTGTGATACCGAGCGACTCGAGAGCTTTGTCCGCGACTACGTCAACAGCCACACCTCCAGGGGCGGCTCGGGATGGGCCACCGGCGAAGAGGTCGGCCCGCGAGTCTAGCTTTCTGCAAGGCGTGGTCTTCTGCTAAGCTGGCGGGCGATGAAGTCCCACGCCAACAAGCAGTCTCTGAACGAAACTTGGCGCGAGCGCCTGCGCCGCTGGATGCGCCCTCCCCGACGGCTCACCTTTACGACGTCGGGCAAGTACTTTGTCGCACTGACCATCGGCATCGGCTTTGGCGCCATCAACACCGGCAACAACTTGCTCTTCTTGCTGCTGGGGATGATGCTCTCGCTCATCATCGCCAGCGGCATTTTGAGCGAGGCGGTCATCCGCAGGCTTCGCGCCACGCGCTCGGCGCCCAAGCGCCTCTTCGCCGACACCCCCGCCCCGGGCAACTTCACCCTCGAAAACCCCTCGAAATTTCCCTCGCTCAGCGTCGAGGTGTGCGAGCGAAACGCCACCGGTGAAGTCGGCCCGCTGGCCGGCCAAGAACTGGGCCCCAAGCGGATACCGTGGTGGAAGTTTTGGCGGCTTCGCAACCGCGAGGAGACCGATTACGGCGAGCCGGTCGCCAAAGCCTACACGCTGCGCATCGACGGCGACGATCGCCACAACCTCGAGGCGCGCTACCTGCTGCCCAGACGCGGGCGTTACCGGCTGCCGGGCCTCGATATCGTCACGCGCTTTCCGTTCGGACTCTTCGAGAAGCGCCGCGAGCTCGACCAGCCCGACGAGGTGATCGTCTATCCGGCGCCAGTCCGCGTCGAAGACTGGATCACGAGCGTTCACGCGCGCTTCGGCGACGTGCCACAGAACAAGCGCGGGTCGGGCGAAGAGTATTTTGGGCTTCGTGACTATCGGCCAGGCGAGGACCAGCGGCTCATTCACTGGAAGAGCTCGGCAAGCCGCGGCGAGGTCGTCGTGCGCGAAACCGAGCGCCAAGAACAACGAAGCGTCGAGGTTTGCTTGCTCAACTGCACCGGCGAGCCCGCCCAACGGCGCCACCTCCTCGAGCCCGACTTCGAGGTGGGGCTCCGCCGCGTGGCAGGCCTGCTCATGGAGCTCCTCCGACACGGCTATCGCGTCGGATTGCGCACGCTCGATACGGCCCACCCGCCCACCGAGGAGGCGAGCCACCTCGATCGGATGTTGTCGACCCTGGCGGTGACCGAATTGCGCGACCGTATGCACCCGATGGAGCTGCCCAAGCGGCAGTCCGAGAGCGTCGGTCGCATCCTCGTCGGACTCGCCTCGGCCGTGGAGCGCAGCGGTGGCGGCTTCGATCTGGCGCTCGACTTCGACGGCATCGAGTTGCCCGCCGAAACTAACGAGACCATTCCTGGCGAGACAGGCGAGGCGGCATGAACCTGGCACTTCGAAAGCGCCTGGCGGGGCTCCACAAGCTGAGCATCTACGCGGTGATCGCGATCGCCTTTTTGTGTGTCCTGGCCGGCGGTGGCGTCGGACCGCTGATGGCTGTGGTCTTTGCGGCAGGCCTTCTGGTCAGCTGGTTTGTCGACAAGGCCGGCCTCATCGACCAGTCCTTCGGCAAGTGGTGGAACCTTCTGATTCTGGGGTTTGTCGGCGTCACCGCCCTCCAACTCGTGGCCACCGACGAGAGCATCATCTCGGCGGCGATCCGCTTCGTCCTCCTGCTGACACTGGTCAAGTTCTTCGGGCGCTTCTCACACCGCGACGACCTGCAGATCTACGCGCTGAGCTTTCTCATCTTCGCCTCGGCGACTGCGGTCAACGAGGGCGTCACCTACGGGATTTTGTTCGGCTTTTACGTGCTCGCCGGCACCTTCAGCCTGGCGCTATTCCACCTCAACGTCGAACTCGACGACAAGCCGAGCGTGCGAGGCTCTGGGCGAACCCCCTTCGACCGCACTTACGTCATGGTTCTGGGCGCGATCAGCGTGCTGATCTTTGTGTCGAGCCTGATGATTTTCTTTGTCTTTCCGCGCGTCGGCCTGGGCTTCTTCGTCACCCAGTCCCGTGAGCAGACCTCGGTGACCGGTTTCTCCGAGTCGGTCGACCTCGGCTCTCACGGAAAGATTCGGGACAACCCTGAAGTCGTCATGCGCGTCGAGTTCCCGGAGGGCCGCCCCAACGACTACCAGACGCTGCACTGGCGCACGATGACCTTCGACCGTTACGACGGCACGAGCTGGTCGCGCACCCTCAAAGAGACCGAGAAGTCACTGCCGCGAAGGCAGAACGGCTATCAATTCAACAAGGTCTTGGGCGAGTGGCGCGCCGGGTTCAGCGCCAAGGCACAGCCGCAGGTCCTGCAGATTTACCTCGAGCCGATCGGCACGAACCTGCTGCCGCGGCTGTGGCCGACCGGCACGGTGTCTTTTGGCAACGGCGACCTTCGCATGCCCTGGAACCCCAACTCGGGCAGCCTCACCGTGGACGCTTACGGTGACCTTCGCCACACCGTCGAAAGCGAGGTGGGCGTGCCCTATTCGCAGACCGTGCTCGGAAAGCCCGACCCGGTGAAGCTTCGCGAGCAGACCTTCGCTTCGCGGCGCCGCGGCCCCGATCCGCGCTACCTACAGCTCCCCGAGCTCTCCGAAGAGTTCTACGCGCTGGTCGACGAGGCGACCGCCGGCGCCCGCACGCCCTACGAAAAAGCCGAAGCTGTGATGGAGCATCTGGGGGAGAACTTCCAGTACACCACCGACCTGCCACCGGTCGACCAGGGGCGGCCCATCGAGAGTTTCGTCTTCGAGACCCAGCGCGGCCACTGCGAGTATTTCGCGACCACCGGCGTGCTCATGCTTCGCGCAGCCGGCGTCCCCGCGCGGCTGGTCAACGGGTTTTTGGGCGGACGCTGGAACGGCGTGGGCGGGTATCTGAGCGTGCGCCAAGGAGACGCGCATTCGTGGGTCGAAATCTACGTGCCCAATTTTGGCTGGACGCCCATCGATCCGACGCCGGCGGCCGACGTGTTGCCGATGCAACCCGACCCCTTCACTCAATGGTACCGCGACAGCTACGATGCGCTTCGGCTCAACTGGATGAAGTGGGTCATCGAGTACGATCTCGAATCTCAAATCGAGCTGTTCAAGAAGGCCGGCCAGTTCTTCGCGCCCAAGCCCGAGAACCTCGACAGAGGCGACAAGGAGGCGAGCAAAGATCGCTCCTTCGACCTCGATGGGGCGTACGTTTTGTACTTGTTGGGGCTGTTCGTCTTGGCAGCGCTCTTTTGGTGGCTGATAAGGCGCTGGTTTGGCCGCGAGAGCGGCGTGCACGCCCTATTCGAGCGCATCGAGCGCGCCGGCAAGGCCGCCGGTGTCGCTCGAGCGCCCGATGAGGGGCCTGGGGCCTATCTCGAGCGGCTCGGGCGTGCATTTCCGCCCGCGGCGCGCGAACTGGCGGCGTTTCGCCAGCGGTACCTGGCTGCGCGCTTCGGTGGGCGCTCCCCGGGCGCCCGGCAAATGCAGGGGCTCGGGGAGCTAGTCGCCAAGATTCGCAAAAAGCTCAAGTAGGGGGTTCGTCAAGCGGGCGGACCGGCCGGCTGGCAGGTCAACTCCTCGCCGAGTTCCTCATCCTGAACCAAGAAGTCGTCGTTCTCGTCGGTGAACGAGTAGCAGCCACGGCAATCAGCATTGGCGTTGACGTCCCAGTCTCCCTGTACGCCGATATTGACCAGTGTGGCGCCGTTGCCGGTCACCTGGACCTTGCCGAACACCTCGCAGTTCGTGGCGGTAAACTCGTTTGACTTGACGTTCAGATCGCCTTGGATGCGACAGAACGAGATCGCCGAATTGTTCGAGTTGATGCCAAACTCGACGTTGCCCGTCACGGTCATGCCACGGATGCGCGCGTGGTTCGACTGAATGGTGATCTTGCCGTCGATGATCGTCTTGTCGGGACCGTTTCCGTACAAGGTAGTCCGCTCGGCGTCGACGTTGACGTCGCCGACGATTGGCTCGCCGTCGGTCTTCTCGTTGAACGTGACGACCGAGCCGCTCTCGGTCTGGGGCACCTCGGCGTTACCCTCCTCGTCGGTGTCGGCCTCGCGAATATCGGTGCCGTCTTCTTTGGGCGGGTAGCAAATCACGTCGACGACCTCGCCGTCGGCGACGATGACGTCGGCCTGGGCATCAGGGTCGTCGCAATACTGCCCGCCCTGCTCCTTCGCCTCCTCGAGATCGACGCAGGTCGTGTCGACGTCGACGCACTCGTCTGGATCACCGGTGACGATAATATTGCTATCAGTGGTCCCGGGAGTGGTTACCGTCGTGGTGTCACTTCCGTATTCTGTCTGAGAACCATCTCCCTCTTCGACCGTCCAACCTCCGTTGGTCGTCTCATCAGCGCCACATCCCGCCGAAAGCAACGCGATCGCCCCGATAGCCGCGCACAACAGCGCACTATTCGCCTGTTTAAGCATGATTCATCTCCTAGCCCGATCAATTAAATCAGGCCACTTTTTGTATACGAAAGACTCGTAAAGTCAGTATGACCGAACGGTTCACAGGATGCAAACAAAGGTCACAACTCGCCTCATGGGCTGAGAGTTTGTATTTGCGCCTTATATTCTGCAGCGTAGCTGTATTCCGTCACTAACGCTTTGCAGGAGAGTGACCATGGGCCGAGCCAAAAAAGGATTCGAGACGCTCAAGAAGACGTTCCAAGAATGGAAGGAAGACGACGCTCAAACTTGGGCGGCGTCGGTCGCTTTCTACACGATGTTCTCGCTGGCGCCCCTGCTCGTCCTGGCGGTGGCGCTCGCCAGCTTCATCTTCGGCGAGCGGGCTGCGCGAGGGGAGCTCGTCACCCAGATGGAGACGATGGTCGGCCCGGGTGGAGCGGAGACGATTCAGACGATCTTGGCCAACGCCAGCGGCCCGGGCGGGGGCGGCGTCATCGCCACGATCATCAGCGTCGCTTTGTTGCTGCTCGGCGCCAGCAAGGTCTTCGGCGAACTCCAAAAAGCGATGAACCGCATCTGGGATGTGCGCAGCGACCCCAATGAGGGCTGGCGAGGTGCGGCGCGAAAGAGGCTGACCGGCTTTGCGATGGTGCTAGGCATCGGCCTGTTCCTGTTGGCAGCCATCGCCGCGAGCACCTTCTTGTCCAATATCCAACAATTCGTCGGCGAGGTTCCAGGTGGGCCGGTGGTGTGGACGGCGCTCAACTTCGTGGTGTCGCTGCTCATCATCGGATTTCTGTTCGCCGCACTCTTCAAATACGTGCCCGACGTCGAGATCGAGTGGTCCGACGTCTGGTTCGGCGCAGGCATCACAGCCGCGCTTTTTGCGCTGGGGAAGTTGGCGCTGGGGATTTATCTATCGCACGCAAGCGTGGGCTCGGCCTACGGCGCGGCCGGCTCGCTGGTGGTCCTGTTGGCGTGGATCTTCTACTCGGCCCAGATCTTCTTTTTCGGCGCCGAGTACACGCAGGTGCACGCCAAACAGCGCGGACGGAGCATCCAGCCCAACGAACACGCGATTCATGAATCCGAATTCGAGGCGGCCCAGCCGAGTATGTAAACCGGCTCACCTCAGGTCGGGGTGGGCACCTCGGAGACGAGCTCTTCCATGACCATCTCGGCCTGGTCCTTGTCGCCGTCGCCCGCCGACCCTGCGAGCGCGAGTCGGTGGGCAAAGCACGGCACGAAGAGCTCTCGCAGGTCGTCGGGAATGCAGAAATCACGGCCTTGAACGAGCGCCCAAGCACGCGCGACGCGTGCCATCGCCAGCGCACCACGAGTACTCACGCCGATGCGAACGCGCGTGTCGCGGCGCGTCTTATCGACCACCTCCATCAGATAATCGACTAGCGTCTCGTCGAGGCGCACTCGCGCGGCTTTTTGCTGCAACGCGCGGAACTCACTGACGTCGAGCGCCGCCTCGAGTTCGTGCACCGGCTCGGCCAGCCGACGCTCCAACAGGATTTGGCGCTCGATCCGACGCGACGGATATCCGATCGACAACCGCATCAAGAACCGGTCGAGTTGGCTCTCGGGCAGTGGGTAGGTCCCGTGATGCTCGAGCGGGTTCTGGGTCGCGATCACCAAGAAGGGATCGGGCAACTGGTGTGTGACGTTGTCGACGCTGACTTTGCCCTCGCTCATCGCCTCGAGCAGTGCAGACTGTGTGCGAGGTGTGGTGCGGTTGATCTCGTCGGCGAGGATGACGCCGGCAAAGAGCGGCCCCGGCTTGAAGTCGAAGTCGCCCGTCTCCGGCCGATAAACCGACACGCCGATGATGTCGCTGGGCAAAAGATCACTGGTGAACTGAATGCGCTGGAAGCTCAGCCCCATGCTCCTGGCCAGCGCCAGCGCCAACGTCGTCTTGCCGACACCGGGCACGTCTTCGAGCAGCACGTGCCCGCCTGCGAGCAGACAAGCCAGCGTGTAGCGCACCACTCGGGTCTTGCCTTGGAAGACGCTCTCTACGTTTGCTTGCAAATCGGTCAAGCGATCGAGCGAGACTGTTTCGACGGGAGGACTCTGCGACTTTGTAGAGCTTTGCACGATGGACCGCGATCTGGTTCTTGAAACGACGACAACCGGAGTATAGGCGCTGCAAGCCGACGACTAAAGGCCAATCGGCCACAAGACCTCGACAACCCGAACCATCCGTGTTCAAATCCCCCCGCGAAGTGCAGCACTCGGAATGTCTCCGACATTCATAGGGTTGCACCCAACCAGTGCTCCAAACATGCCTCACCAGACTAGCGGTAGTGCAACATGGCCCGAAACCGACGTAGTTCAGGGAAGAAGCGCGGTAAGAAGAAAAAGGGCGGCTTGCTCGGAAAGCTTTTCAAGTGGCTGATCCTGCTTGGCATCATCGGCGCCATTTTGGGCGGCGGTGGCGTGGCCGGCCTCTTTTACTACTACGGGCGAGATCTGCCCGAGCTGCTCAAACGCGAAGATTACCAGCCCAAGCAGCTGTCGCGGGTCTACGCCTCCGATGGCGAGCTCATCGGCGAGTTTATCGCCCAGGACGGTCGGCGCACCGTGTTGGCGATGGACGAGATTCCCGATTACGTGCGCTACTCGTTCATGGCGGCCGAAGACGCCGACTTCATGACCCACGAGGGGATCGACTACTTCGGCATGGCGCGCGCTTTCTACTACGCGGTGCGCTACGACGCCGGCCTCAAAGGCACCTCCACGATCACCCAGCAGGTCATCAAAAACCTCGTGCTCACTCCCGAGCGCAAGATCGAGCGAAAGATCAAAGAGATCATCCTTGCGCGTGAGCTCGAGAAGAACCTCACCAAAGAGGATATCCTCTACCTGTACTTGAACACGATTTACCTGGGCCACGGCAACTACGGGGTCGAGGAAGCCTCACGCTTCTACTTCGGCAAGTCCGCGCGCGACCTCGACATTCACGAGGCTGCCGTGCTCGCCGGGATCACCCAGTCGCCCGAGCGGCTGTCGCCCAAAAAGCATCCCGAAGAAGCCAAGAAACGTCGTGCCTATGTGCTCGAGCAGCTGTGGAAAAAGGGCTTTATCGAGGAAGCGACCTACCGCGAGGCCGACAAGAAGCCCATCGAAACGGTCCCGTACCACAAGAGCTACCCGCACGTGGGCAAGGCGCCCTACTTCGTCGAGCACGTCCGCAAACTCCTCGTCGACAAGTACGGCCCCGAGAAGGTCTACACGGGCGGCCTGCGCGTGCACACCACGCTCGATTTGGACAAGCAGACTGCCGCAAAAGGCTCGCTTCGCGAGGGGCTTCGGGTCTACGACGCTCGCCGGGAGTATTACGAGCCGGTGCGAAAGCTGAGTGGCAACAAAGTCGACGCGTTTATCGCCAAACAGGCCAAGGCGCTCGCCAAGAAGGGTCTGAGCAAGGGCAAGGTCTACGAAGCCGTCGTCGTCTCGGTCGACCCCAAAACAGAACTCGTCAAGCTGAACCTCGGCGACGTCCCTGCGCGGCTATTGCTGCGGCCGAAGTCGCGGATCTTGGGTGAAGGCAAAGATCGCAAGACCGTCGACGAGAAGTTCGAGCGCGGGCACGTGCTCGAGGTCATGCCGTTGGCTGTCGAGCCCGACGACGAGGGTAGCGTGCCGGTCGAATTCAAGCGCGGGCCCGACTCCGCGCTCGTCTCCATCGACCCGAAGACACGCGACGTCGTGGCGATGGTCGGCGGCTATTCGTTCGAGTACAACGAGTACAACCACGCCACCCAGGCCAAACGCCAGACCGGCTCGACCTTCAAACCGTTCGTCTACGGGGCGGCGCTCGCCTCGAAAGGCGTCACTCCGGCGACGATTTACTTGGACAGCCCGGCTGTCTTCAAGCTCGACGGCGGCAAGAGTTGGTCGCCGAAGAACTCCGACGGGCGCTGGCGCGGGCCGATCCGAGTGCGCGAGGGGTTGGGCGCGAGCCGTAACGTCGTCGCCGTGCGCATCCTGCGCGACATCGGCCTCGAGAAAGCGACCGAGTTCGCCAAGAAGATCGGCATCAAGAGCCCGATCGTTCAAAACTTCACGATGGTCATGGGCTCCAGTGAGATCACCCCGCTCGAGATGACCAACGCCTACGCCACCTTCGCCAGCGGCGGCTTGTACGGCGAGCCGCGCTTCATCACCCGCGTCGAGACGGCCAACGGTGAGACCGACACGTTCGAGACGCGCATCGAGCGCGTGCTCGCTCCCGAAGTCGCCTACATCATTTCCGACCTGATGACGGCAGTGACGATGGGCTACGTCGACAGCAGCGGAACCCGCCGCGGCGGCACCGCCGGTGCGCTGCGCAAGGGCTTCGACCGTCCGTTTGCAGGCAAGACCGGCACCACCAACGAGAGCCGCGACGCCTGGTTCATCGGCTTTACGCCGCAGTATGTCGCCGGCGCCTGGGTCGGCTTCGGCGACAACAGCCCGCTGGGCCCCAAAGAGTATGGCGGGCGCGTCGCCGGTCCCATCTGGCGCGACTACATGAAGATCATCCACGAGAAGCTCGAGGTGAAGAAGTTCGAGCCGCCCTCTTCTGGCATCTCTACGGCCACCATCGACCCGGCCACGGGTAAACTCGCCCGCCAAGACGGCGTCGAGGAGGTCTTCTTGTCGGGCACCGCGCCGACCACCTATGCCCCCGTCAATCAGGGCGGCGAAGAGGACGACTTTCTGATGAATCAATTTGGCACGTCGGCCAACCCCGAACAGGAAGGCGAGCAAGAAGCCGCTAACTAGCATCATCCGCTCCACCGCGACTGAGCGCCCCGTTTCGAGCAGCACATGAGCAGTCCCCCCAAACTCGGCCCGTTCGATCTGCAGCATCCCCTAGGCAGGGGCGGCATGGGGGAGGTCTGGCTCGCCCGGCGCCAGCCGTACGGCGAGGAAGTCGCTGTCAAAGTACTGACCAGCGAGGCCGCCCGAAACGAGCGGTACCGACGCGCTTTTCGCCGTGAAGTCCAGGCGATGGCGCGCCTCGACCACCCTCATATCGCGTTGATCATCGACAGGGGCGTCATCGACGAGCAGGCAAGCCGGGCTTCCAAAGGTCATTTCGTGGCCGGCTCGCCGTTTCTGGCCATGGAGTACGTCGCCGGGCCGACATTGAGCGGCCTGACCGGCAAGCTCGATTGGACTCAACTGCGCCAGATTCTGCTCCAACTACTCGACGCTCTCGCCCACGCCCACGCGCTCGACGTGGTCCACCGCGATCTCAAGCCGAGCAACGTGCTCGTCGACACCAGCGCCAAAGGCCTATCGGTTCGACTGGTCGATTTCGGCATCTCCGCCGGGTTCACCGACGAGCTTCCCGAGTCGACCGGTGAGCAGACGACGGGGACGCCCAAGTACATGGCGCCCGAGCAGATTCTGGCCAAGCGACGCGACCAGGGCCCCTGGACCGACCTGTACGCGCTCGGCTGCCTGGCTTGGAAGCTATGCTGCGGCGAGGCGCCCTACCCCGGCGAGCCCGAGGAGATTCTGCGCGCTCACCTGAGCGATCCGCTGCCCAACTTTGCGCCCGAAATGACCCTGCCCGATGGCTTCGGTGCGTGGCTGACACGTCTCCTCGCCAAGCATCCCGGCGAGCGCTACCGCCGAGCGGCCGACGCCGCCCACGCCCTGCTGGCCCTGGGCGAGGTGGCCGCTGCCGATGGGACGTCTACCCCCCAGAACATGTTTGCCGGGCCCGACGACCCCACCGTCACGATGCACACACTGGCAGCGGTGTCGGCGACGCTTCGCTTCGACGTCGACCGCAAGCGGTTGGCCGATGCGAAGGCCTCCGAGGCGATCATGGAACGGCCGCCTTTGCCCGAGAGTTGGCGCGTGGCCGAGCCCCTTCGCCGCGCGTCTCGCGCGGGGGCGGCCAGCCTGGGCATGTACGGGCTGCGCATCATACCGGTCGTCGACCGTGACGAGGTGCGCGACACCCTTTGGGAGCACCTGACGCAGGTGGTCAACGAGGGCCGCACACGCGTGACGCTGCTTCGCGGCACAACCGGCAGCGGCAAGACTCGCCTGGCGCGCTGGTTGGCGCGCCGCGCCCATGAAGTCGGCGCCGCCGATGTCCTGGAGGCGACCCACAGCCCCACGGGCAGCCCCACCGACGGCTTGCCGGCGATGCTCGCGCGCCGGTTGCAGTGTGTCGGGTTGGCGCCCATGGAGACCTTCAAGCGTGTGCGCAAGCTGTATCAACTGCTCGGTGCTGAAGGGCGAGCTGCTATCGTCGAGCCGGCGGCGGTCTCCGAACTCATCAACGAGCACTCCGAAGGCTTGCTCGAAGAGGACTCGGCGGCCTACCAGTTCAGCAGCGTTCGCGAGCGCTACGCCATCATCTCGCAGCTGCTGCGTCGCCTGGCCGAGCGCCGACCGCTCGTGATTGTGCTCGACGATCTGCAGTGGGGTCGCGAAGCGCTCGGGTTTGTGCGCCACGTGCTCGATTTGGCTGCCGAAGAGGCGATCCAAGCGCACGTGATCGCCACCGTGCAAGATGAAGCCATCGAGGGCGATGCCGCGCTGCAGGACAACCTGAAGAACCTCGAACAGAACGACCGCGTCGCCTCGTGTCGGCTCGGCCCGCTTGCCGAAGCCGATCAAGCCGAGCTCGTGGGACGTTTGCTGCGCCTCGATCCTGCGCTGGCTACCGAAGTGGTCGTGCGCAGCGGGGGCAACCCGATGTTTGCCGTCGAGACCGTCGGCGACTGGATCATGCAGGATCTGCTCGAGCCCGGGGCCGAAGGCTTTCGACGCCGTGAGGCGCAGAAGGCGAGCCTCCCGCAGAACCTCGAGCAGGTCTGGGAGCAGCGCCTGGCCCACTTCTTGGACCGGTTTTTCGCCCAGAGCCGCGGAGCCGCGCGCACGCGACTCGAGATCGCAGCCGTATTGGGCGGCGACGTTTCAATGGATGAGTGGCAGGCGATCTGCCGCCTCGAGGCCGTGCCCACTGTCGACCGGCTGCTCGATGCCCTCTTCGAGCACGGCCTCGCGCGCCGCACCGACGAGGGCTGGTCGCTGGCGAGTCAGGTGCTCGTCAAAGTCCTGCAGGACACGCCCCGATTGCGCGAACATCACCTCCGTTGCGCCGAGGCGCTCGAGGCGATGTACCCTGCGCGAACGCGTGGGCTGCAGCGCCGGCTGGGCGAACATTTCGCCGCCGCCGGCGAGGTCGACCGCGCCCTCGAGGCGTTGAAGTTGGCGGTCACCGACGCGATCGACTTTGGCGACCTCGACAATGCACGCACCGTCTTGGAAATGCGAGAGCACCTCACCGAGGCCGCCGGACTCGCCGACGATGACCGCCGCCGGGTCCAAAACTGGCTGCTCCGCGAAAAGCTCGAACTCAAAGAGGGGAACTTCGAGGCAGCCTCAAAACTCGCCCAAGAGGCGCTAGAAGTCGCCACACGATGCGGATATGTCTACGAGCGCGGGTTCGCGCTGACCGAGCGCGGGGTGCTCTTGTCGCATACCGGCGAGCGCGCCGAGAGCCTCGAGTGCTACCAAAAAGCCGCTGCCATCTTCGAGCAACTCGGCGAGCGCAATCGCCTCGCCCGCGCGTTGGGCGAGCTGGCGGTGGGCTATCAGGCCAACGGCGACATCGATGAAGCCATCGCCTCGATGCTCCGCGCCGCCAAACTCTTCGAAGAAGACGGCAACCTGTCCATGCTCGCCCAGTGCCAGGTGCATCTGGGCGGATTCTTTGCAGGGATCGATGACTTCGACCGCGCCGAAGAATCCCTCGAGCGCGCCCAGCAGCTCACCGAGCAGCTCGGCAATCAGCGCCTGCTCGGCGAGTGCTATTTCTACCGCGGCGAGGTCCACCGAGTACGCGGCGAATTGCAGGAAGCGCGACGCTGCTTCTTGAACAGCGTGGCCGCCTACCAGCCCATCGACCGCTACAACCCGATGCTCGCTCGCCTCGGGGTGGCCGTCGCCGAACTCCAACTCGAAAATTACGCCCGCGCCGAAGCTCTGTACGAGCGGCTGCTGCGCCAATTCCGAGACGCCGGCGTCACGCACTACGAGTGCTTCGCCCTACTCGGCCTCGCGTGCTGCGCCGCCCACCGCCACGATTGGCAGACGTGGGACAAGCTGACCCAAAAGCTCGAAGAAAGGCTCAGCTCGGCGCGCATCGTCGACCACGCCCTCTACTCGCTGGCCGAGGTCGCCGCGCGGTTGACCACCGAGGCTGGCCAAGACGAACGCGCCGCCTTCGCAGTCGCGCTCGTCGAGGAGCAGCGCGACGCGCTCGGCCTCGACGACTAGTGGCCCCAAAGGCGCTCCTAAAGCCGCATCCCCACAAAAAAGCCCGGCCACGTCCACACATCCGCGGTCCCGCCGCTGTCGACCTTCGTGGCAAACCCGCTGTCGGCGAACGAGAGCACTTGGCCCGAGCCGTCGATCGGCTCGCTGGCCAACATGTTGGCCGAGACGCCGCCATAAAGGGCGAAGCGGTCGCCGACGGGGAGCCCCAACGTCAGGCGAAATTGGCTGAGCACGCCGGCACTCGTGCGGCTTAACGAACTGACGCCATGGACCATCGCGTCGACCTCCAGGTAGAGCGAGCCCACCGGAAAGTGTCCGCCAAGGCCGACGCCGATCGCACCGAGCCCCTCACCGAACGGCGAGACGCCGCCGGCCAAGATCCAGTGCAGGTACTTGCTGCCGTGTTGGACGCCGAGGCGCATCAGACCGAGTTCATCGGCCCAGGCGCTCAGGTACAGCGGCCGATCGTAGTTGATATTGACCAGGCCTATCGAAACGTCACTCTCGCTGGCCACGTTCAAGAGGCCGATTTGGACGCCGTCGACCTTGCGCCCCACGTTGAGCAGCCCGGCCTGCAGGCCCGCGACGTCGCCGGCCACGTTGAGAAACGAGCCCTGCAGCCCGTCGACCTTGCCGGCGGCCACGTTAACGCCCGTAGCGAGTTGCAAACCGTCGACCTCCCCCGCCCAGTTGAACCCGAGAGCGAGCTGCGCCCCGTCGAGCTCCCCGCCGACGATATTGCCGCCGAGCACCGCCTGGAGCCCACGCGCAAACTCGCGATTGATATTGAGGAGGAAACCGACTTCGACCCCGTCGAGGCCGGCCTGGTACCCCACGACATTGAACGAGTAGGTCGCGACGATGTCGCCGCCGGGCGGCGCCGGATGCTCCAACCAGGGAATCAACGACGCATGCAACGGCACGGTCCGATACACCGGCTCCGGCTCCGCGACCGGTTCCGTTTCCGTGACCGGCTCCGGCTCCGCGACCGGTTCCGGCTCCGTTTCCGTGACCGGCTCCGTTTCCGTGACCGGCTC
Source organism: Persicimonas caeni (assembly GCF_006517175.1). Taxonomy (NCBI): domain Bacteria; class Deltaproteobacteria; order Bradymonadales; family Bradymonadaceae; genus Persicimonas; species Persicimonas caeni. The sequence continues at coordinate 684,713 of NZ_CP041186.1, forward strand.
CGTCTCCGTGACCGGCTCCGTCTCCGTGACCGGCTCCGTCTCCGTGACCGGCTCCGTCTCCGTGACCGGCTCCGGCTCCGCGACCGGCTCCGTTTCCGTGACCGACTCCGTAGCCGTCGCCGAAATCAACCACGCAACACGACTCGCCGCGTTGCGAATGGCTCCTTCGTCCGCCCCCGATGCAAGCGCGAGCGTCGAGCGCTCCTCACCCACCATCAACGTCAACTCACACGCCCCCACCCCGTCGGGCGCCCACGAAAGCCGAATCCTGGCCCCATCGGCCGCTTCGCCGCGTTCCAACACACGACTCTGCGGCACGCGCGAGGCGACCGACTCGGCGAGTAGCTTCGCGTCGTCCTCCGAGGCGCACTCGCGGCTCGTCTCGAACGCGATGGTCGTCGACTTACCCTGAGCGTGCGCGGAGAACGCGCATACCGAGGCTGCCAGCACCGCGAGCGCAGCCAGAGTTCGTCTTGCTTGTCTCGCAATCACCCCCGGTCTCATTGCTGCACCTCGCATCCGGGTTCGGGCTCCCCGGTCTGCTCGGCGATCTTGCATAGTTCTCGCCGCGCGGTGGGCGCGGCCACGTCGGTCGGCCAACGCTCGACGAAGGTTCGCAGGTACGGCGCCGCTCGGCCCGGACTGTTGAGCCGGTGCAGGTAGATATGGGCGAGGTCCAGGTGGACCGACGCCGCGATCGGGTGGACGGGCGGGAGGCGCTCCAAGAGGCTTCGGTAATAGCGCACCGCGTCGTGGTACTGGCCCTTTCGGGTTGCCCGCTCGGCACGAGCGCGGAGTCGCTCGAGGTCGGGCGGCAAACGCCGCTCTCTCTCGGCCGTTTGAGCCTTCTTAGGCGCGGGCTGCACAGCCTTTCGAACGCCGGCGTCCGGTCGCTCGGGGGCACGCTCCGCGCGGGCTTTTCGGGGTGCGCGTTGCCGCTCGGGAGCCTTCTCGGCCCGTGCGAGCCCCTCGAGTTTGGCCATATGCTCGTCGGCGTCGACATAGCGTGACAACGCCGCGACGCGCGCTTCGGGCATGGGACGCGCCTCGAACTCGGCGTCGATCTCATGCTCGGCGGTCAAAGTCGTCGACGCGCCGTCCTGGCGGGCGACCTCGACTTCGCCAGCCAACACACCAGCTTTCGGACCCTGCTCGTCGGCCGACACGTAGAAGACGGTACCGACGACGCGCACCGAAAAGTCGGGCGCGTCGACGCGCAGCGTTTGGTCGGCGGCGGGGACGAACTCGACGAGGAGTTCACCCCTCTCGAGCTCGAGCACCAACTCTTTGTCGCCCGACAGCGACCACTTGGCGTCCTCACTTGCGAAGACGTCGACCTGCGGGGATCTGCTCTCTTGCTGGGTGAGCCGAGCGAGCGCTGCCTCGCCTTGCTCTTCGCTTTGTTCTCGGACTTGCTCTCGCCCCCGTTCTTCGCCTCGCCCGTCGGTCTGTTGCACGACCGACCCGCCGCCAACAGGCGACCGGACAGCGCTCTCCTCGGAATTCTGGAGCGCCCAGAAGACGCCCAGCGTCAGGAGCACACCGGCAGCCAACCCGATGACGGCGGGCAGCCAGTTTCTGGAGCTCTCGCTATACGAAATCTCTTCGTCGGGGGTCTCGGCCACCTCGTTGGGTAGCTGCTCGTCGTTTTCGGCGCCCGTCTTGGCGCCGGACTCGACCGGCGCGGACTCCGTCGGTCCCTCGATGCGCGCGGCGATCCCCTCGAAGAGTGCGTCGGCGTACGCCGACTCCTCGGACGTGTCCCACGCCGAGGCCGACCCGAGCAGGATACCCAATCGCTCGTAGTAGTCGCGGCAGGTCGCGCACGACTCCAGGTGACCTTCGATGGCCGCCGTCTCGGCGCCGATAAGGTCGCCTCGGCGGTAGCGGTAGGCCTGCTGGCGGACCTGCTCGCAGCTCATGTCGCGTGTACGGCTCATGACGACTCCTCTGCGTGCGAGGCCTCCAAAAAGGTCCGCAAGCGCTCGCGGGTGCGGCGCACCCGGGCCGCGACGGTGTTGATGGACGTATCGGTCAGCTCGGCGATCTCGCGCAGCTTGAGCTCTTCGACCTCGAACAGGATGAACGCCTCGCGACTCTCCACCGACACCTGGTCGAGCACGGCGTACAAAGCCTTGACCTGGTCACGCGCCTCGATCTTCGACAGCGTTCGCGCGTTGGCCCGAAGCGGCTGCAACTCGGCGAGTTCGACGGTCTTCTTGCGCTTGCGCAGGTGGTCGATGGTCACGTTACGCGTGACCCGATAGAGCCACGTCTTGAAGCTGCTCTCCTGGCGAAAATCCCCCAGCGAGCCGTGCACCTGCACAAAGACGTCCTGGATGAGATCGTCGACCTCCGGACGCGGCCCGACGAGTCGGGCGATATTGTGGCGCACGTAGGGAAGAAACTCGTCGTACAGGCACCGAAACGCCTGCATGTCACCCTCGGCTGCAGCCTCGACCCAGTCGGCGACCTCGCCGGATCGCTCCGGCGAGGTCTCCTGACTTGATGAGGTCTGCGATTCCGCTTTCACGTGCCGGCTCGATGCGAGTGCTGCCATGGGGGCTGTGATAGCGAAGATCATGATGAACCGCCTCAGTTTTGGCAATGGTCTTTGAAGGGTAACTAAGCCGCTCGCTTCGCTCGCTGGTTACTTAGGGTTACTTAGGGTTACTTAGGGTTACTTAGGGTTACTTAGGGTTACTTAGGGTTACTAGGGGTTACTTAGGGTCACTCAGCTCCACTTAGTCACCCTTAGTCCCTCTTAGTCACCCTTAGTCACCCTTAGTCCCTCTTAGTCCCTCTTAGTCACCCTTAGTCCCCCTTACACAACCCACTCGCGCACGACTCACCCGCGGCGCAATCGGCGCTCGACACGCACTGGGGCGACTGCTCGTGGCCCGAGATGCAGAACCCGCTCTCACAGGTTGCTCCCGAGCCGCAGTCGGCGTCGCAGGTGCACGCCTCACGGCAGCGCGCGTTCACGCAGGTCAGGCCATCGGCGCAGTCGGCCGACACTTGGCATTCGGGCTGCGGGCGGTGGTCGGGCACGCAGCGCCCCGAGTCACACCACTCGTCGGAGGGGCAGTGGGTGTCGTCCTGGCAGCCGCGCCGGCAATAGCCGTTCTCGCACGAACCGCTCGGACAATCGTCGTTGTAGACACACTCGGAGCCGCCCTGCGGGTCGGGCGCGCAGTAGCCGCTCGAGCAGACGTCGCCGTGGGCGCACTCGCTGTCGTCGGTGCACGCAAAGTAACACGTCGCGTCGATGCACTGGCCGTCGGGGCCGCACTCGTTGTCGAACACGCAGGTGGTCTCGTCGCCGCACACCGGCTGCTCGCCGGTCGCGTCGGGGCAGCCGGCGTTGTCGTCGTCGGTGCCCGTGCCGTCATCGGTGCCGGGGTCTTCGTCGGGCCCCAGGCAACGGCCGGCGTAGCAAACCTCGTCGGCGGCGCACTGGCTCGAGTTGAAGCATTCGGGCACCACGCAGCGCCCCGACAGGCAGAACTCGTCGACGCTCTCACAGTGATAGTCCTCGGTGCACTCGGGCGATTCGGTACGGTCGACACATTGGGAGTCGACGCAGATCTCACCCGAACTGCAGTCGGTGTTTCGCAAACACTCGTCCCCCGAACCGATGTCATCACCCGTATCGGTGTCAGTGTCGGTGCCCGCGTCCGGCGAGATGTAGTCGTCGCGGTGCTCTGGCGGGCAGCACAGCCCGTCGATGCAGACGTCGTCGCCTGCGCAATCGGCGTCGACGGCGCACCAAACGGCTTCGCCCTCGCCCTCGGAGGTCTCGATATACATGCAGGCCTGCGCGAAGAGCAGCAGACAACAACCAGCAAAGAGTAGGATCGTGCGTTTCATGTTCGGCCTCGGCGTTATCAGTCACACAGTCATTGTTCACTCAGTAAACGACCCCCTGTTGGGTCCTTCACTGCGTTGTTGGGTCCTTCACTGCGTTAGTCGTGACGGGGCCGATTTTTTGTGCATGGAAAGTTATTTTTTTTTGGCGCGAGCGTCGAATGAGCTCGTCACCTCTTGCCTTGGTAGCAGGACCGCACGTATCACCAACCAGCGCTGGAAGCGCTGCCTCCAAAAGAGACTCGCGCTCGCACGGACCTCGAGGCTCATCCAAATACCCTTTCGGGGTATTTTCGCGGACCTCCAGGCCCGCCTTACACCCATCAAGGGGCACTCGGATGCAATTTTGCGCCACCAAAACCGGATTCGGGGGCAGTTTTTTGTGTATCGAGGTGCGTCGGAGGCCGGCAGTGGGGCCCTCCATCGGCTTGGCGCGCCGCCAAAATGCCACCGGAGGGCACTTTTTTCGACAACGTGGGCCAAAAAATGCCGTCGACCCCGTCTCGCGTCTGCCTCGACCTCCAAGAAAATGGCATCGATCGGCACTCGGACGGCGCGCGGCGACGTTTGACTGCCATCGACCCCGCCTCGGCGAGCCCCGAGGCTCAAATTTGCAGGGTTTGGGTAGGGTTTGGCCGCCGTCGCGGGGGCAGAAAACGCCCGCGACGGCGGCCAATTAGCGGGCAAGCTGCCCGCGCTCCTACTCACGGCGCTGACGCCTCAGCCCATCAGGTCGACCATCAGCTTGTTCATGCGCTTGACGAAGGTCGCCGGATCTTCAGGCTTGCCGCCTTCGCTCAGGATCGCCTGGTCGTACAGGACCTGCGTCCAGTCGCCGAAGCTGTCGTTGTCGGTCTCGCCGGTGAGCTTGGCGATGATCGGGTGGGTGGGGTTGAGCTCCAGGACCGGCGCGAAGCCCGGGCTGAACTCGCCGGCTTTCTTGAGGATGCGGTCGAGGTTGGCGCTCACGCCGCCCTCGCCTGCCACCAGGCACGCCGGCGACGAGGTCAGACGCTTCGAGACGCGCACGTCCTGGACGCGCTCGCCCAAGGCATCCTTCATCTTGGCGATGAGGCCTTCGAGCTCTTCGGGGGTCTCGTCTTTCTTCTCGGCTTCGTCTTCCTCGTCACCCTCCTCGTCCTTTTTGTCGAAGTCGAGATCGAGCTCGCCGATGGCGACCGACTGCAGCTCGTGGCCGTCGAACTCGGCCAGGTGCGAGGTGACCCACTCGTCGACCGCGTCGTGCAGGAGCAGGACCTCGACGCCCTTGTCGCGGAAGACCTCCAGGTGCGGGCTATTCTTGGCCGCGGCGAAGGTCTCGGCGGTCACGTAGTAGATCTTGTCCTGGCCGTCCTGCATGCGCTCGACGTACTCGGCGAGCGAGGTGGTCTGGGCAGGCTCGTCGTCGTGGGTGGTGGCGAAGCGCAAGAGCTTGGCGACGCGATCGCGGTTCTTGTTGTCTTCAACCACGCCCTCTTTGAGCACCGGGCCGAAAGCGTTCCAGAACTGCTGGTATTTTTTGCTCTCTTCGCCGTCCTCGGCGAGCTCCTCGAGCATGTCGAGCACACGCTTGATAGCGGTCTTGCGCATAGCGGCGACGATGCGGTTTTCCTGCAAGAACTCGCGCGACAGGTTCAGCGTGAGGTCGTCAGAGTCGACCACTCCGCGCACAAAGCGCAGGTAGCGCGGCATGAACATCTCGGCGTCGTCCATGATGAAGACGCGCTTGACGTATAGCTTGATACCGTGGCGCTTGCCCTCGTAGTTCGTGTTCATGTCGAACGGGCGGCGACCCGGGACATAGAACAACATATTGAACTTCAGGCGCCCCTCGACCTTGCTGTGCGTCCAGGTCAGCGGGTCCTCGAAGTCGTGGGCGACGTGCTTGTAGAACTCTTGGTATTCCTCGTCGGAGATCTCCGAGCGCGGGCGCACCCACAGGGCCGAGGCCTGGTTGACGGTTTCGAATTTCTCGCCCTCTTCCTCCCCCTCTTCATCCTCGCCCTCGGCGGGCATCTCGATGGGAAACGAGATGTGGTCGGAGTATTTACGCACGATGTGGCGCAGCGTGCTCCCCTCGGCGAGCTCGGCGTCGTCCTCGGTCAAGTGGATGGTGATCTCGGTGCCGCGATTGGGCTTCTCGATGGGCTCGATGACGTACTCGCCCTCGCCTTTCGACTCCCAGCGCACGCCTTCTGACGCATCCAGGCCGGCGCGGCGAGTGCGAAGCTCGACGTTGTCGGCGACCATGAACGCCGAGTAGAAGCCCACGCCGAATTGGCCGATGAGCATGGCGTCGTTCTTCTCGTCGCCCGACAGGGCCTCGATGAACTCGCGGGTGCCGCTTTTGGCGATCGTTCCGATATTCTCGGTCACCTCGTCGCGGCTCATGCCGATGCCGTTGTCGGCGATGGTGATCGTCTTGGCGTCGGCGTCGTAGGTGACCCGAATCTTCAGATCGGTGTCCCCCTCGAAGAGCTCTTCGTCCTCGAGCGCGGCGAAGCGCAGCCGGTCAATGGCGTCCGACGCGTTCGAGATGAGCTCGCGCAAAAAGATCTCTTTGTTGCTGTAGACCGAATGAATCATCAGCTTCAGAAGCTGGCTGACCTCGGCCTCGAACTGCTTGACCTGCTTCGTCTCACTCATGATTTCGTACTCCTGTACTCCATGGGGTGCGGTTCCAGAACTGGGTTTTTGCGCGCCACAAGATAGGCAACGAAGCGCATATGTCCAGCGTCCCGGGCCGCTCACTTTTGTCGCCTCGGCGTTTCGGTATAATGCCGCCTGTCTCGAACAGCTCGATTCCGCCGAGGATGGCTATGCCGTACCGCAAGACTGGACTGCTCGCCGTTGGTTTGTTCTTTGTCGTGTCTGCCGCAGGCTGCGGCCCCGACCGCTTTAACGGCGCCGGATGCACCTCCGACGACGACTGCCGACTGGGCCGCGTCTGCGCCGAAGGCATGTGCGTCGACCCGAGCACGCTCGACCAGTTCATCGACCCCGCGCCCTTTGTCGGCGGATGGGATATGCGCGTCTCTGGCACCTTGGTCGAGCCCGACGGGCGCACGCTCGAACTCGAGAACCAAGCCTTCACCGTCGATATTTTGGCAGGCACCGAGGAATCTGACTCCGACCTCATCGTCGAAGTCGGCTTCTGCTCGCTGCCCGCCGACCTCACCAGTGAGAGCACTTTCGAGCTGCTCGACCGCCCCTGCGAGGTGAGCCGCGACGAGACGACGGCGACCTACCAGATTATCCGGGGAAGCGGGACGCTCTCGCAGGAGGGGCAACTCAACTTCACCTACACCGGCGACGCCGAAATCAACACACCGGGCCAGCCGAACCAGAGCTCGAGCTTCGACCTCGTCTTCGAAGGCTCGCAGCCATAGCCCCACAGCTTTCTTTAGTCGCGGCGCGCTTTCGGTATAATGCGCCGCGTCACCCAAATAATGTTCGTTCCGAGGTTGGCTGTGCTCTCCCCCAAGTCTGGTCTATTCGCCTTATTCATCGCCACCGGTTCTCTGCTGCTCGCTTCTGGCTGCGGTGTCGACCGCTTCAATGACGCAGGCTGCGTCTCCGACGAGGAGTGCCGATTCAGCCGCATCTGCTTTGAAGGCACGTGCGTCGACCCCAGCGGCGTCGATCAACCCGTCGAGCCCGATGCCGGACCCGACGCGGACGCCGACGTCGACGATCCCGAGCCGGACACGCCGACGGAGCTCAATTTCATGGGTCAGTGGGAGACCAACGCGACCGGACAGGTCACCCAGCCCGACGGTCGCGTCGAGGAAGTCGACGAAGATCGCGTCATCGTCGATATCCGCGAGGGAATCGACTCGGATTTGACCATCCGTATGCTCGACGCCGAAGGGTTCTGCCCGCTGCAGGCCAGAATCCTCGACGCCAACTCCTTCGAGTTGCTCGACGTGGGCTGCATCAGCGACCAGGGTGACTTCATCATGACCTACGAAGATGTCATTGGGCGAGGCCAAGTGAACCAAGAGGGCATCTTCAACATGACCCTGCAGGCGACAGTGGTCGGTGAAATGGAAGGCCAGCCCGCCTTCAATGCCTACCTCGATATCGCGTTCATCGAAGGTGAACGCCGCTGAGTTGCCTCCTCGCGCACACTTAGGCCCCGAACACCAAAAGGCCCCGAACACAAAAAAGCGCTGCGCAGGAATCTCCCTGCGCGGCGCTTTTCGTTTTCTCACCAGACGTCTTCGAAGGCTTTCGCCTTAGGCGCTCAGCGTCTCGGTAATCTTCTCGGCAGGCACGTGCCCGTCACGCACGACCTTGACCTCACCATTCTTGACCTCGACGACGGTCGAAGACGGCCCGGCGTTCAGATCACCGGCGTCGATGAATAGTCCGATCCGACCGAAGAAATTCTGACGAATCTGCGCCGGCGACGTCTCGCCGTGCTTGTTCTCTTTGTTGGCGCTCGACACGTAAATCGGCCGGCCCAGCTTCTCGACAATCTTGTGGCAGAACTCGTCGTCGGGGATTCGAATACCGACCTTGCCGGTCGCCTTGACCAAGATCTTTCGCACGTCCCGCGGGAGATCGCGCCGCGCGTCGAACCGGATGGTGAGCGGCCCGGGCCAGAGCGATTTGATGAGTTGGCGAGCCTTCGGGTCGATGTCGTCGGCGACGTCGTCGAGCATCTTCTCGTCGGCGACGAACACGAGTGACGGCGCCTTGGAGACGCGTCGTTTGGCCTGCATGACGCCCATGACCGCGGCCTCGTCGGCCAAGTCGGCGATCAGTCGATACTTGCCGTTGCACGGCAGGCAGACCACGCCGCCGTCCTCGAGGACGTTGACGATGTGTTGGAGCTTGTCGGAAGAATTGGTGGCTTCGTCGTACTTGATGATGTCCACGTGCGATCCGTCTGGAAGGGAAGGATTGGAACGGGCTCTCGTTACACGCTACCTCAGTATACGACTTTGTCTGCGGATTTCCATTCAGGACCTCATCCAAAAACAGAAGCGAGCAAACCAAACACCCCGAAGAACTTGAGCATGGAGAAGAAGACGATGACGATCAGCAGTCGCCTCACCCACGTGGCCGCGTTTTCGCTCTCCACGGCGAATTTGGCCGCGGCCCAGGCGCCCAGGCTCTGACCGACGGCCATCATTGCGCCATAGACCCAGTTGACCTGGTCATTGAGCACGAACACCAGCAACGCACCGGTGGTAAAGATGGCCGCGATCAACAACTTGATCGCCGTCGCCTCGACCACGTTATAGCCCACACCGAGCACCAACGCGGCGAGCAAGAGCACGCCGACGCCGGCCTGGATAAACCCGCCGTAGGCGCCGATCACGAAGAACAACGCCAACAACCACCACTTGGGCCGCCCCTCGGGTAATTCGGACTGCTCGCGGAGCCAACGCTTCGGGTTGACCAAGATCACCAAGAGCATCGACGCCATGACCACGCCGATGGCCGTCTCCATGCCCTCCGGGCTCATGCTCGCGGCGATTGCCGCGCCTACCAACGAACCTAAGACCGTGGGCACAATCAGCCAGAGGCTGCCCTCGGTGCGCAGCTTACCGCCGCGACGAAGGGTCTCTAAGCCCACAAAGCATTGGAGAATGACGCCGACGCGGTTGGTGCCGTTGGCGACGGTGGCGGGGAGGCCCAGAAACACCAGAAGCGGCAACGTGACGAGCGAGCCGCTTCCAGCGAGGGTGTTGATGACGCCAGCAAGCCCGCTGCCGACGAACACCAACAAGTAGATATACCAAGCTTCATCCATAGCGGACGTGCAGGTCTAACAAATCATTTCTTGGCGGCTTTGCGTTTGCCGTGGTGAAGGATGTTCTTGCGTACCCGGATCGACTCGGGAGTGATCTCGACATACTCGTCGGGCGCGATGAACTCGATGGCCTTCTCCAGAGAAAATCGCTTCGGCGGCGTCAAGATCAAGGCATCGTCACTGCCCGAGGCGCGCACGTTGGTCAGCTTCTTGCCCTTGCAGGGGTTGACCACCAGCTCGTTCTCGCGGCTGTTCTCGCCGATCACCTGCCCGCCGTAGACATCTTCGCCGGGGCCGACGAAGAGCACGCCGCGCTCCTGCAGGTTGTACAGCGAGTAGGCGGTCGTCTCGCCCTTCTCCAGCACCACGAGGGGGCCGCCGCGATAGCGCTCGATGTCGCCGCGGTACGGGCCGTACTCGTGGAAGTTGGTGTGCATGATGCCGGTACCGCGCGTGTCGGTCAGAAACTCCGAGCGGTAGCCGATGAGGCCACGGGCGGGCACCAGAAACTCGATGCGCTGCGATCCGTCGTTGTTCTGGGTCATGTGGGTCATCTCGCCCTTTCGCTCCTGGAGCTTGCGGATGACCGTGCCGGCGTAGTCGGCCTCGACCTCGATGACGACCTTCTCGATGGGCTCGAGCTTGTTGCCGTTTTCGTCGGTGCGAATGATGACCTCGGGCTGCGAGACTTGCAGCTCGTAGCCCTCGCGGCGCATCTGCTCGAGCAGGACCGACAGGTGGAGCTCACCGCGCCCCGACACCTTGAAGGCCTCCGGGCGGTCGGTGTCCTCGACGCGAAGCGCCACGTTGTGCTCGAGCTCGCGGTCGAGGCGCTCGCGGATCTGACGGCTGGTCAGGTACTTGCCCTCGAGGCCGGCGAACGGGCTGTCGTTGACCATGAAGATCATCGACAGGGTCGGCTCGTCGATCTCGATCATGTCCATCGGCTCGATGTGATCGGGGTCGCAGATCGTCTCACCGGGAAGGATCGCCTCCATGCCGGTCACGGCACAGATCTCACCGGCGCCGATCTCGTCGCGCTCGACCTTCTCGAGGCCTTTGAAGCCGTACAACTTGGTGATGCGCGCCTTGCTCGTCGAACCGTCGCGGCGTGCGATGACGACATTGTCGCCGACTCGCATCTTGCCCGAGAAGACGCGGCCGATGGCCACGCGTCCCAGATAGTCGTCGTAGTTGAGCGTGGCGACCTGCATCTGAAGCGGCCCCTCGGGGTTATCCTTGGGCGGCGCGATATGCTCCAAGATCGCCTCGAAGAGCGGCTCGAGGTCCTTTTGCTCTTCGCCAAGCTCGTGCATCGCAAAGCCGTTGAGGCCCGAGGCGTACACGATCGGAAAGTCGAGCTGCTCGTCGTTGGCCTCCAGATCGACGAACAGGTCGAAGACCATGTCCAAGACCTCGTCGGGGCGCGCGGTGGGCCGGTCGATCTTGTTGATCACCACGATCGGCTTGTGGCCGAGCTGCAGCGACTTTTTGAGCACGAACTTCGTCTGGGGCATCGGGCCTTCGAAGGCGTCGACCAGAAGGAGCACCGAATCGACCATCTTCAAGACACGCTCGACCTCGCCGCCAAAGTCGGCGTGGCCGGGCGTATCGATGATGTTGATCGTGGTGTCTCCGTGCTCGATGGCGGTGCACTTGGCCAAAATCGTGATGCCGCGCTCGCGCTCGAGCTGGTTGGTGTCCATGGCACGCTCGGCCAACTCACGGTGAGCGGCCACCGTGCCGGACTGCTTGAGCATCTCGTCGATAAGCGTCGTCTTGCCGTGGTCGACGTGCGCCACGATCGCGATATTTCGAATGTCTTTCATGGGTTTACTACAGGGGGTCTCGGGGTTTGGGGTCTCGGGGTCTAGGTACAGCACCCCAGACGCCGCCCCGGGTTATGCGAGGATATGGCGGCAAGTCAACCGTGATGTGCAGGAGATTATTCGGAAAGGGTAAAAAAAATGCCCTCGAGAATCGGGGCACCTTCCCCCGATCACCCCACCGACAGGTTCAGCTCGTTGCGCAGCGTGCGATAGCGGTCGCTCACGGCGTACTCGGCGAGCGCCTTCATGCGCTCGTCGACCGAGCGCAGGCTGAGCGTTTGCGGTTCGTTTTGCAGGTAGTCTTGGGCGACCTTCAGATCATCGCAGTAGATGAAGCCGACGCGATTGGCGGTATCTTCGACCGACTCGAGCCAAGTACCCAGGTCGATATTGCCGTCGTTGGCCATCACCTTGCCGACCGCATGCTGCAATCGTCCGAGGTCATCGCCCTTGATATTCTTGCGCAGGTCTTTGAAGGCGCGCTCGGAGTGGTCGTCGCGGTCGAACTCGAGCTCCGGTTGGACCAGCGAGGCGGCCAGCAAGAAGAACGCCTGCAGATCCGACAGCGGACGAATCGCGGCCAGATAGAACGGGGCGAGGAACAAGAAGAGCTGCTTGCCCACAATAAACGCGATATGTTTTTCGCGCCCACTCCCCAGTAGCTCATCGCCGACAATCATCCCCTCGGGCACCAGCGCGCCGTTGATGAGGCCGCGCTGGTCGCTCTTGCGCCACAACTCCGGCAGGCGATCGTAGCCCAGTGATGCACCGATCTGCTTGTAGAGGTTGTTGAACGCGAGTTGCTCTTTAAACTTCACTCGATCTCGGCGACCGAGCCCGTACTTGCGACGACTCTCGCCGACCCACTGCACCAGCGCCGGCTTGATGGTGCCGAACACCCGCGAGACGTCGTTCTGCATCTTCGTGCTGAACACGAAACGCTTGAGCAGGTCCATGGTCAGCGGCCGCTTGGGCACCTTGACCATCGGCGACTCGAGCTTGTTGACGAAGCCACGGGCTTTGTCCCCGAGGCTCCCGCCCAAAAAGTCGTAGGTGCGCAGGTAGATGAACGCCGGATCGATCTCTTTTCGGCGCAGGTGGACGCGACCGATGCGATCGAGGGTGTCGATGCGTGACGGATCGAGGCGGCGAATGGCGTGCAGGTGCTCGAGCGCGAGGTCGCTATGCTCCGGCTTTTTCTCGGCGAGTTCGGCGACCTGCTCGTGCAGCTCGATTTGCTCGGGCAACAACTCGGAGGCCTGCGCGTAAGACATCAACGCCTCGTCTTCACGCTCGAGGTGGTTGATGTAGAGGTCGCCGAGCTTCTGCCACAATACCGTCAGCAGCTTGGCGTCGGGCTCGTCGAGGTCCTGGTTGGCTGCAATGAGCTGCAGGTAGGCAGCCTCCAGACCTTCCCAATCTTTGGCGTCGACCAGAAGTGAGGTGACCTCTTTGAAAGCGTCGAGGCGCGTGGGATCGAGATCGAGCGCCTTTCGAAAGCCGGCGAGTGCCTTCTCGGGCTCCCACAGCTCCTGACGGGCGACCTTGCTCGACTCGATGAGCCAATTGGCCTTCTCCTGGTCCTCCTCGGCGAGGCGGTGCAGCGTGAAGTAGGCACGGCTCAGACGTCGCCAGTCGCCGAGTTGACGCGCCACGCTGGCGATCGACTCGAGCGCGCGCTTGTTCTCGGGGTCCTCGGCGAGCGCCTCTTCGTAGGTGTCGAGCGCGCGCCACGGGTCGTTGAACTTCTCTTTCCAATCGTCGCCCATCGCCACGAGCGCCATCGAGCGCGCGCGTGCGTTGTCGAGCGACTTGATGAGCTTGCGGCGTACTTCGATGACATCGGCCGGCTCGCCGACGGTGCCGACCACTCGCAAGAGCCCGGTGAGCGCGAGTTGGTCGTCCTGAGCCTGCTGCAGCGCCTTCTCGTAGGCGTGACGCGCCTTTTCAGCCTCATCGCTGCTCTCGTAATGCGCGCCGAGCTTACGGTACGCCCAGCCAAGTTTGGCGGCGTCGAGCGCTTGTTTGTGATGAACCAGCATCGAGCGCAGCACCTCGGCGGCGCGCGCCTCTTTGTCGAGAGCGAGCAAGACCTCGGCATAAGCCTCGATCACCTCGAGATTGCGCGGGTCGAATTCGTAGGCATTCTCGTAAGCCTCGACGGCCTCGGCTTCTCGATCGAAGGCACGGTGCAGGTCGCCCAACTGGCGGTACATCCAGATATTCTCGTCGAGGTAACGCGAGGAGTCGGGATGCTTTGCAGCCTCCTCGAGCATCTTCGTCGCAGCGTCGAACTCGCCCGCCTCTAGCTGGGCGGCGACGTCGGCCTTGAAGCGCTGGAAGTCTTCCAGGGCTGGGGTGGGCGTAGCAGTCGATTCAGCAGCGTCGTTGACCTGGTCGATGTCCGACATCGTCTCCGTCCGGGAGCGGGAAGCAGTCACTTGGCGACTAACTCGATGATTTTAGAGGAACGGGCACTCACGTCAACGGTCCGGCGCGCGCGAACCTCGCCAGATTGCTTCAAAACCAGCCGGCGACGCCCCGTGCGCAACCGCAGCGTGTGGCGCGTTCCTCCGCCAATCTTGCGCCCGTCGACGTACAACGTGCCCCATGGGATCACACGCACCTCCACCGAGCCGTAGCTCGGCTTGGTGTCGGGAACCTCGACCTCCTCTTTGGCCGCGGGTTCGTCCGCCGGGGCCGGCTTATCTGCCTGAGAGTCATGGGGAAGATCAGCTGGATTGTCTGGCTTTGCGGGTGCTTTCTCACCGCCCTCGTCGTCGACCGGTGCGGATTCGCCAACCTCAGCCTTCGCCGCTTCTGAGGGCTGCGGCTGCGCGTTGTCGGCCTCGGCCGGCGCTGCCTCCTCCGTCTCCTCCATCTCCTGAGCCGCGGCCTGCTCGGCCTCCAACGGCCGAGCCGGCGATGTCGAGACGAGTGTCGACTCTGCGGACGTCTCGACGCTTCGCGCCGGCGCCGAACCCGCCGCCCCCTCGTGCGACACGAGCACCCACACACCGAGACCACTCAGCACGAGGACCGCCGCGACCGCCGCCCACCACACCGGTGAGAGTTGCCTGGAGACCTCCCTCCCCTTCGAGGAAGCAGACTCGGGCACGGCCTCCTCGGTCGTCTCGCCTCGCTTTTTGGCAAGCTCGGCGGTCGTCCCGTTTCCGTGGGCGTCGAGTTCCGGCCGGGCCGGATTCGGCACGGCCATCGTCGCCATCGTCTTCTCGGCAGGGTCGTCGTCGAACTCGAGTGACGTCGAAGTGATGCCCTCGGCTTGCACGGCCTCATTCCCCGGCTCGGCCTGATTCCCCGGCTCGACCGGCGCGTGCGCCGCCACCTCGTCGAGGGGGCTTTCATAGAGATCGGCGTCCGGTGCCTGAGTCAGCTCGACGTAATCGTCGATGACACCGTCTACCGCAGGGCTCTCGCCCGACGCATCGGGCTGTCTGCCCAGCGCACTGGGTGACGAGCTTACAGGCAATCGTGCAGTGCGCGCGAGCGCCTCGGCGAACTCGGCCACCGAGTCAAACCGGTCGTTGGGGTCCTTTGCGAGAGCCTTGAGCAAGACTTGCTCGAACTCGTCGCCGATGGGCAAGCCGGGGTGAAAATTGCGAACTGGCTCGGGCCTCTCGGCGATTTGGCGCCCGGCGATCTCCATGGCGGTGCCCTCTTCGAAGGGCGTGCGGCCAGTGAGCATCTGATACGCCGAAATCGCCAGCCCGTACATGTCGGTGCGCCCGTCGATGCCCCGGTCGCGAATCTGCTCGGGGGCCATGTATTTGGGCGTACCGATGACGGTGCCGGTGCGCGTCATCTCGCTGACGGTCAATATGCCTGCGCGCACCACCTTGGCGATGCCGAAATCGATCACTTTGACGAACGAAGAGTCGCCACCGCGCTCGATGATCATGATGTTGTGCGGCTTGATGTCGCGGTGGACCAGCCCGATCGCGTGGGCCTCCTGCAGGCTCTGGGCGGCCTGCTCGATAATATGGACGGTGCGCTCGACGCCCAGGGTGCCCTGCTCGCGAATCAGGCTGCGCAGGTCGGTCCCATCGAGCAACTCCATCGCCAAAAAGAGGAGCCCGAGTTCCTCGTCGCGACCAAAATCATACAAGATAACGCTGTTCGGGTGGGTCAGACGCGAGGTCGTCTTGGCTTCGGTACGGAACCTGGTGACGGTCGCTTCGTCCTCACAAAGGTGTGGAAAGAGCACTTTGACGGCGCACTTGCGCCCAACGGACAGTTGTGTTGCCTCGAATACTGCTCCGTAGCCACCTTGGCCAAGGCGCTTGTCGAGCCGAAATCGTCCACACAGGGTCTTTCCCTGCAACTCTTCCATCTTCACGGCGCACCGCCTCGCGTTCTGGGCGTCCCCCGCACGACACATACAACGCAACCGTGCCACGGCAGCGTCGGGACAGTCAGCTTGGTATTGTTTCTTTGTTACGACGTACTTCGATCAATAACACGTTCGACCGCTCAGCGGAAGGGTGCGGCGGATGGGCGGGTCACTCGGCGCGAGCTGGCTGGTGCTCGTCGTCGCCGGCGTAGGTGAGGATGACCGACCAGCGACCGATCGTCACGCTGTCGGGGATGGAGAGTTGGCCCTGGAAGCGGCCGCCGGTGTCGGTGCGCAGCGTGCCTAGCTCGATCGTCGCTTGTTCGGACTTCGAACCGGGCGGCGCCAACATGACTCTGACCTCACGCTTCGCCAGCGGCTGGCCCTGCTGGGTGAACAAGCTTCCGGTCAAGCCCAGCGCGTTCCCCCGAAAGACCTCGGAGGTATCGGCCTCGACGTCGATAATCACCTTGGCGCGCCTGTCTTGCTCTTCGTGCCTCTCGGAGGCCTGCGACGCATCCGATTCGGCCTCCTCGAGATGGGGAGCCGCGCCCTCCATGGCATGCTGCTTGGCCGCATCTGCCATTTCGGCCATCTCGCCGCCAGGAGTCGTCGGACCGTCGCCCGGGGTGGAGGCCTCGCCCGCGGAGTCCGCGCCTGAGGCGTCCGACGAGTTCGATTCGGCGCCCTCCTGCTCGGCCTCGCCGACCTCACCGCCCCGCTCGCGCATGCGGTCGAGCTCGTTTTGGTAATTGGGCGGCTGGGGCAAGTTGTCTTGGCCGGCGTCGTGCACGGTTCCGCCGGCCTGGCTGCTGTAGTTGAGCTCGTTGGCCGCCCCGCCCAGATCGATGCGCCTCCAGCCCGTCTTCGGCCAGTAGACCTCTACGAAGGCATGCGCCTCGTTGTAGATGTAGCGCGTCGAGATGCCCAGGGCGCGCGCCGATATCAAAAACGCCAGGCTTCGGTGCCGACACACGCCGACCTGCTCTCGACTGAGCGAGGCGTACAGGTCCTTACCACGCAATTTGTCGGGAAATTTGCGCCCCTCGAAGTTGCGATAGTACTCGACCAGCCCTGTGAGAGCGTCTTTGGGCCGCATCTGCCTGGAGATGCCCAGCGAGTCGAGCACATTGGCGGCGACCGTGTTCACCGACGACGGGAGCGCCGGCGTCCTGTTGGCTTCACTTTGAGACCGGCTCAGATCACTCCAGTCGATGTCACCGAAGCTCCCGTTGAAGTACGCCTTGGGCACGGCGAGCTTGATGTTCAGCCGAAGAAGCCCCGCCTTTTGAGGCACCACATAGAAGTTGTGGGCCCGGTCGCGCTCGAAGCGCACCGAGGTATCGGGCTCGGCCTGCACCTCGAGGATGCGCTGCGAGGGGGCCACGCTGGGCAGCGGGTGGCGCTCTCCTTTTTTGGCACGCACCAAAAACGACCCCCAGAAGGTCTCTTCCCCAGCTCTGGGGCCGCCGCCTTCGACTGCCACGCGACGGTAGCGCCCCTCGTCGAGAGCGAGCAAATAGTCGCCGGCGTTGTACTGGACTTTGTTTTGGACGACGACGCGTTTGTAGGGAACGACGCTCGGCTCGAAATTCGCGTAGTAATCGAGCTGGTCGACACGGTCGGTTCGGTCGTCGAGCTTGCTCGATTGCTGTCGTGGGTCGAGCGGGCCGTACGGCGTCGAGGTGATACCGGGGTCGACGGGGCCGTCGGCGCCAAAAATCACCTCGTCCTCCCCCGGGTTGACCGACAGACCGGGCGGCTCGCCGGGAGCGCGTGCGGGTTGACCGGACGGTGGCTTCGCGGTGGAGGGCGAGCCCGAGGCGGCCGACGAGGCGGTACTGACGTCGACATCCCACGGGTTGAAATACTCGTGGAGGACGACATCTTCGTTGGACTGCGCCCATACCGCCGTCGCCGTCAGTATGATGGCCGCCGCCCCGGTCATTTTTGCGATGCGTCGTCCGAGCATCGAATCACGCCTGTGTCGGTGAGTTGTCTCGCCCCACTCGTATAAGTGGTCGCCGCCGGCCCATTGTTCCTCAAAGCACCAGATTTCGCCACCGCTGATGATTCGGCGCCCGACAATTCGACGCACGATGAAGGGGAGGCTGGGCCCAAAAACCCCGGCAGCGTCGAACTGTGCCCCAAAAAACCACCATTTCATTCTTGGATTCTTTCAGCGGAAGTTGCTAGAGTCTGCCACCGTATCTTTCGAGAAAAAATATGGAATTGGAGCTCGGCCTCGATGCCGGGCGCAGTCAGTTCGAACGAGCCAAGAGTCGACGATTCCGCCGCTTTTTCGAACCGACGCAGGTCTCTAAAAAGGACTGGGTGATGAAGCGGCTGACTGTACTTCTCTCTTCTGGCGACGTTTGTCTTTTTGGTCGCGTGCGGTGGCGATTCCGGAGGGCAAAAGCAAAAAACTGACGAAGCAGACACCGATCTGACGGCGGATGCAGGTGACGATGTCGAGGACAACGACGCCTCCGACCAGCGGGTCTTCCAGGCATGCTCGCCAGACCCGGAGCTCATCGCGCAGCGCGCGAACTGCCAGATCGACGACGATTGCCCCTGCGGCGCCTACTGTGATTTGGGCGTTTGTGTGGCCGACTGCTCGTCGGATGGCGACTGCGGCGACGGCGAGGCATGCGACCCGTTTGGCAGGTGTCGCGGCGAAGACGCCGTTGGTACGCTGCAACTTCCGTCGGATGTTACCGGCGGGCAAGTCGACTTCACTCTCAACCAATTGGCGCTGCAAGCAGACACCGCTATTGAGGTGAGCATCAAGGTCGGCGAGCACGACGTGCCCCGAGCCCGCGTGGCTGGACGCAACGGCGCCCAGGTGCGCTGTGCTGACGGCGACGAGTTCAGCGACGAGTGTGAGTTGGAGGATCTGGAGGCCAACACGCAGGTCACCGTGGAGGTGCAGCGAAACTCGGTGGACGCCGAGAGTGAGGACGTGGCCGAGGTTACGGTGCATAGCCCGCAAGGCTCCGACAGCATCTCACTTCCCCGCCCGGATCAGCTTCCCGGGTATAAACCTGACGGCGAGCGCAATCTCGCCGGCCCCCTGCAGGGTGTCTACAGCGGCCATATCAAGCTCATCGGCGTCGGCTCGACAGCGAACGCCGGTCTCGATGAGCCGGCGACTCCCATGCAAATGAACGCCAGCGCGACAATCTGGGAGACCGGCGCCGGTGATGTGGTCGTCGCCATCGATGATCCCCTCGGTGCGCTGACCAGCCAAGCTCAGTTGATCGGCCAGGTGACCCTCGGCGCCGATGACGACGCCGATGGCATCGTCGACGGCACCGCGGCCTTCCCGGTACACCCCTTCGCAACCAGCACGGTGGCGGGACGCACGACGGAAATCATCGCCGCCTTCGACGCCGAAGTACGCACGAACACGGCGCCTAGGACGCTGAGCATGCGCATCACACAGCGCTTCGATGGCTCGGGCACCTCGACCGCCCTGTCAGCCCGCTGGCTCGTCGAACTGCGGCGCACGACCGACGTAAGCGACGTCGCCCCCGAAATTCCCGCGGATGTCACGGTGTCCTACGACCCAGCGAGCCGGCTCGGCGACAACACTCCGTGGCAAGACGCCTTCGAAGCCACCCTTGGCACCTTTGGCTACGCGAACTCCGACGCCGCGCTGGCGAGCCGATACTCCTCCTGGCTGCTCCGAGGGGGGCAGGCCCCCGCACAAATGTGCGACGCCGGCGCCGACCGCGCCCGCATTGAAACCCAAGTCGCGCGCAAGTGGACCACAGTTGACGGTATGACAAAGCAGGCCCAACCACGCGGCTACCCGCTCGACGGCCGGCTGTTTCAGCCGATGATCAATGGCAATTCGAAGCTGCTGCTGACCGACATCATCGACGCCCCCGACGCCCTCGGACCGCTTCCGGGCACCGACGGCGGCATCCCATGCGCATTCGCGTCGATGCAGGGCGAATTAACGGTCGACGCGGACTTCTTTGGTGCAGCAGAGACATCCAGCGCTGCTACCGGGGTGACCTCGTATTGCCAGATTCTGCAACAGAACACCGGCTGCGAGATCGTCACGTCGAGTTATACATTCGATGAAACCGTCAGCATGAATATCAAGGGCCCGATCGACAAGCCGGGCTCGATTCGAGTCTTCGGAGAAGTCACCGCCGTGTGCAAGCTGCCGAGTGTCCAGCCGACCTGTGCGGAGCAAATCGCCTGTCTCGAGCCGGCCGACAACACCTCGCCGGGCGAGTATGAGGGCAGCTTCTTCAGCACGACGACGCTGCCTACGTTCGGCTCGTCGACCTGCGCGTCGACCACTCGCACCGCCACCATCGACTTGGACGCCTCGGCCGCCACCAGCGACGAGGCCGTTGGTGACAAACTCCAAACGTGCCTGTCGGAACTCGAGGTGCTGGCAGACGCGCCGGGGACGCCCTCCGGTGAATTCGGAGTTGGCTTCAACGAGCTGTACGGCAGTGCGTCGTGCATCGACGTGGCGCGCCTGCTGACCAGCTTGGGCGTACAGACCGAGGCTTGGCGAGGCGAGCAGGCGCTCCGCACCGTCGACCTCATCTACCCCGCGGCCTACCAGAATCGGCTGCTGGCACGCTGGCTCGAGCTGCACGCGATGCTCTCTACCTACGGCAGTGACGTCTCCAAGCTCGCCGATGTCTTGCAGGCCGACCCGCTTCCCGGTGATGCGCCGCTTCCCGACCAGCAAAGGCTGCTCGACACGATGTTGAGCGGCTGGGATTTGTTGATGGCGCAACATATCCAAGCATCGCTCTTGGAGGCCCCCGGGGATGCGTTGGTAACGCCGGACTACCGATTCCACCGCTTCGGAACCACCGGAGACAGCACGGGCGAGCAGAACAAGGCGCTGGCGGCGGTCTTGCTGACGACCCTCGACCGCCAAGCGGGTTTCGTCAACGCGACCATCTCGAACAGTGCCGGGGAGGCCGAAGAGGAGCGACTCCAGCCTCTGGCGCGGTTCGTGCCGCGCAGTGTCTTCGCCCAAGCGTTGGCCGCCCACTTGTATCGCCGAGCCCTCGACGCCGACCCCAACCTGGCGTGGAAGGACCAGTACGAAAGAGCCGCCAGCCGCTTCACCAAGACCATCGGCCAGCTCCAGCAGACCTTTGCGAGTGTCCACTCGGGTGAAAACCCGCTAGGCATCGACGACACCGATCTGCCGCTGTACTTCCAGGCCAGCGACCGGGAAGGCGCCGACGCGCGCTTCTCGGCGATCAGCCGTTTTATCGCCGGTGACCCGACCAATCTCGACGCCTGGGCGCCGGTGATGGTCCAGCGGGCCCAAGATGGCATCGAGGCGCTGCGGACCGCATACAAAGCCGAGCACGAGCGCAAAGTGCGCGAAGCACGCGCCGAGCGCGACCTGACGCGATGGGTCGATGACGTGCGCGACGAGTACAACGCCGTGTTGCGCGATTATTGCGGCCCGTTGACCGGCTCACCGGTCGAGGACGCCAACTTCAATGCGGCGACCTGCGCGCTGAACAGAGACGACGCCTCCTGCACGTTGGACACTGTGGCTTGGTACCGCAGCTGGGAGGCCGACGACGTCATGGGCCGCATCTGCGTGGCCGACGCGCTCCGAGAGAGCACGCTCGACGGCGACGTCGGCTTCGCGTTCGACCGCGTGCGCCAATGGACCGCGACATGCCTGGGCTCCTCGGGCGCCACCAGCGGCGCGGTGACGCTCGAAGACTGCGCCAACACCGCCGACACCAGTTGCTTGATTTGCAACGCCGACACCAGCGTCGAGGAGTTACCGCTTGAAGCCACCTCGCTGGATCTGGTCCTTCCCGGCTCCCTGGCGAGCATGTCCAAAGATGCCGTCGAGGACTGGCAGGCCATCAAACAGGACTGCCGTAGCAGCTTCCCGCAGATGCGATTGAACGTGCCGCTGCCCAGCTCTCCGTTGGAGACGCCCGGTTGTGTGCGCGGCTCGCTGGGCGAAGCACACCTCGATGTGGTCGCCGCCGTACAAGACATCGAGCAAGCACGCGCGGCCCTCGCCGAGCACAACGAAGCCTACGACATCGCCATGGAGTCGTGCTTCATTCTGCAGGAGGCCAACGACGAGCTTCAGGCTGCGCGCGATTCCCACCAACAGAATATGCAGGGCCTGCGACTGGCCAAAGGCATTGCCGACGGGGCCGCGGCGGCCGCTTCCGGCGTCAAAGATTGCGCGGGCTTCGTGCAAAATACCGACCTGGATAATCCCGTCGAGGCCATCAAAGATAGCGGCGCGGCGGCAGCGGGTTGCGCAGCCGCCGGCGTCGAGACGGTGGCCAATATTGCCAGCATCGCGCTGGAAACCGAGATGGAGAACGCCCAGCAGCGCCATGAAAACTTGGTCGCCGGGATCGAGCAACAAGCCGAGCTCGACATCTGCTTCAACGACGCCAAGCAAGAGTTGATTGGCGCGAAGACCGCGGCGATCGAGCTCGAAAAAGCAGTCTTCGAGATGCAGCGCGCTCGCGCTCGCGTCGCCGAACAGACCGCCGACGCTCAGCGCGCCTGGGAAGACGGTTACTCCTACCTGGCCGAGATTGCCGAATTTCCGGTGCCGTCGGGTGCAGGTGAGCCTTGGATCAACGAGGAGATCGACGCGTACGTGCGCGACTACACACTGGCACGACGCGCCACCTTCCTGGCCGTTCGCGCCGTCGAATACGAGTTCCAGCAGTCCCTCGAACTGCGACAGGCGGTCATCGAGGCGAAGGTGCCGAACGACCTTCAGACTGTGCTCAATGAGCTTTGGACGACTTCCGGGACCAGATCAATCAACGGCAGTCGACCGACCGAGCTTCTGACGGTGCTCAGCCTGCGCGACGATATCCTTCAGCTCGGCGACGAGAGCGCGTGGCCCGACGCCTTCCGACCCATGAGCCCCGCGCAGCGCCTCAAGACGGTGCTCGGCGCCGAGGCCTACGCGGTCTACGACGACGAAGGCAGCTACGCCGGCCAGCGCATCCCGTTTACCATCGCGCCGCTGGGCGCGTTGGGCTTCGAGACGCGCGGGGTGCCGATCTACTCGGAGAACGACTGCGCCGAGCGCCTCTGGTCATTGAACGCCTCGGTCGTCGGCGACAACCTCTACGAGGGCTCCGATACCACGTTCGTGCGCATGGACGTGCTCAAGAAGAACACCTTCTTCAGTCAATGGTGCGGCGCGCCCCCCGAAGGAGCCGAGCGCTTCCAGGTCGCCTCGGTGCGCCCCTCGCGCAACCTGTTCCGTGAGCCCGGCCTCGGCGAAGGTGTCGGCGGCGAATTGGGCGTCGAACAAGGCGTGACAGCCTTCTCGCGAGCGCGCATTCAGGCGTTCCTTGGCGTCGACCGCGCCGAACTCGAAGACCCGCAGTACGCCAACGGCCAGACCAGCGAGTTGGCCGCACGCGGACTGTATGGCGAGTACTCCATCTTCATCCCCGCCGACGTGATCAGCCGCAACGGTAGCCAGGGGCTGGTCCTCGACCGAGTCGACGACATCCTTTTGCGCCTCGACTATCTCTCCGTGGCCAACTGATCACCGCACGACTCACACCACCACACAGCAAAGCCCCGGATGCGCGCGCATCCGGGGCTTTTGTCTTGGTAGGCGTTGCGGTCGCGAAGTTACGGCGAGGGCACCCCGGTCGTGGTAATGATCGCCTTCAAGTCCTCGTCATCGAACTCGAGGCCGACGCCCAGAAAGTAATCGCGGCGCTCTTCGTTGAGCACGTCGTCGACGCCGCCCATGATATACGCATACTCGAAGAACTCGTAGGTCGCGAAAGCGCGAAAGCGGGGGTTGCGGTCGACCGAGAAGTCGAACACGTCGGTCTGAACCTGAAGGTCTTGCCCCTCACCGAACAAGAAGTCGGCGCCCAAGCCGCCCGAACTCTCCATGATGCCGAAGCGGCCGTACATCATGAACCACGGCGTGGCCTGCCAGCCGCGAGCGAGCTGCGCGCTGAACTTGAAGTCGTCGGTCGTGGTGACGGTGGTCTCGCGGTACAGCGGATCTTCGGCGCTCGAGTCGGTGGTGTTGATATCCTCGCGCACGATGCTCGTGTTGCCGCGGAAGTCGTCGATGAGTTGCAGCAAATAGTATTTGTCGGGCTCGGGCTGCAGCTTGACGCCCACGACATTTTTGAGCTGCTCGTGCTGGATATGGTACTCGGAGCGCAGTTGGACAATGGTCTTGAGCCGGGTCAGCCGGCCGGTGAACTCCTCGGCGTCGGCCAAGATACGCTCGGTCTTCTCGGCGATGGTCGGGCTGTTGACCAGCGCCCCCAGCGTCCCCTCGCCCTCGTTGACCTTGTCGGTGATGTCTTGGACGTTCTGAAGGCTGTAGTTGAGCGAATCGAGCGTGGTCTGCAGCCGCGAGAGCGTGCCGCGAAGGGTGCCCAGGCCCGCCTGCAGGTCGCCCGAGGACTGGCCGATGATGAACTTGACCTCTTGGACGACGGTGCGCGCGTCCTTGATCATGTCGTCGAGCGACTCAGTGCCGGTGCGCGTAAACTGGGCGACGTCGCGGCTGATCATCTCGGCGTTGGCCACGATGCGACCCACGCGCTCGCTATTCGAGCCGACGAAGGTGCGCAACGTGCCCAAAATCTCCTGCAGGTCGGCCAACAGCTGCTCGATCTTTTGCTGGCCCTGCTCTCCGCCGAACACTGCGGACAACGACTCGGTGATTTGCTGGATATCGGCGGTGATTTCGTTGAACCGCTCGAACAGCTCTTCGGGCCCCACAGGCTCGACGACGTTGTGAATGCGGTCGCCGTCATCGAGCACATCGCCCTCGGTGCCCGGCGTAATCTCCAAAAAGAAGTCCCCGATGAGGCTCGCCTGCTTTTTGGCGACCGTCGCCCCGTTTTTGTACCGGCCGGTGGGCTGCTCGATCCCCTCGTACAGCTTGATGTCGCGGTCGATGGCGACGTCCACACGCGCCTCGGCGCCGGCTAGCTCGATCGATTTGATCTGGCCAATCGGGATCCCCGCCATCATGACCCGCGAGTTGACCGCCAGTCCGGTGACGTCGTCGAAGTGCGCGTAGACGGTGTAGCTATCCTCTTCGGAAAAGGAGACGCCCCCGGTCAACTGCACGATCATAAAGATCGTGCCCACGATGCCGGCGAGCACCAACAGCCCCACCTTGAACGGCGTTATGACATTTTTGAGCTTCATCTACTTCAATCCCACATCAGCACCGTGAGGACGTAATCAATGCACAGGATCGACACGCTGCTTACCACCACGGAGGACGTCGTCGCCTCCCCAACCCCTTTGGCGCCACCTGACGCATAGAATCCTTTGTAACAGCCAACCAGCGCGATGACCATCCCGAAGGCCGCTGCCTTGATGCCCGACTTGAGCAAATCGGCCGGCTCGACGAAGTCGCGAATCTCGGCCACGAAGATGCCCGGGTCGACGCCGAGGACGTGCACTGTCAGGAAATACGCCGCCAAGATACCCACCAGATTCGACAGCATGGTGAGGACCGGCAGCATGATGATGCTGGCGAAAAGGCGCGGGGTGACCAGGTACTGGATCGGGTTGACGGCCATGACCGCCATCGCATCGATCTGCTCGGTCACCCGCATCGTGCCCAGCTCGGTGGTCATCGAGCTTCCCGTACGGCCGGCGACCATCAGTCCGGCGAGCACCGGTCCGAGCTCGCGCACCAGCGACACGGCCACCGTGCCGCCGACGAGGGACTCGGCATTGAACAGACTGAACGCGTAGTGCGACTGATACGCCAGGACCAGCCCGGCAAACATGCCGGTCAGCAGCACGATCGGCAGGCTGCCGACCCCGATCGTCTCGAGCGCCTGGAACCAGATGCGCAGCCGATATGGCGGTCGAAACGCCCACACGATCGCCTCGACGAGCATGATGACCACCTGGCCAAGCTCCTCGACGAACCCAATCGCGGCGTTGCCAATGGCCTCGACCCCGGCCTTTAACTTAGCGAGCATGCAATTCCATCAGGACAGAACTTCTACGACTGGCCAGGACCGACGGTCCTCGCCTCTTCCCACGGGTAGCACAGGTAGGGTGCCCGTGCAAAATTTGATGGGTCCCTCCCCGATTCGGGGAGGTGCCTCACGTAGTTCGCAAGGTGGAGGGGGCCTCGGCAAGCCAAACTTCTGACTAACTGCATTTGTATCACCACCTACCGCGCAGTATCATCCCCGCGCAAAGAACCTCTCACACAAGAAGTCCATGAAGTTGCCGTACGCTAAGCTAAGCCTCTTTATCGCTTTTGTGGCGTTGTCTCTTTCCTCTGCCGACGCCTTGGCGCAAGAACAGATGGCCGAGGCTGGCGCCGACGCGCCCTCGGCGGTCGACGTCGCCGTGGACTCGATTCACGAGGCGACCACCACCGCCTTCGACGCCTCATCGGACAAAACGCGTGCCGCTGGCATCGGCACCGAGGAGGGCACGAAAGATTACGAAGAGGTCACCAAGCTCGAGGAGCTCGAAGAGCAGACGCTCGACGCGGTGCTGGTGGGAAACGACAACGAGTTCGACTCGCAGCTCCTGGCGCCGTTTCGCGGCAGCTTGAGTTCGTTGCACGAAGATCTGGGCTACGTCGCCGAGTTGCACCAACTGTCGGGCATGCCACCGGCGGGCTCGAAGCTGCTCGATGTCGAGGCGGTCCGGAAGCGCTTCGAAAATACTCAGGTGCTGGGGCTGACCGAACACAACCAAGCGACCGTGCGCGCTTACCTCGACTTTTTCGACGGGCGAGGAAAGCCGATTCTGGCCGGCTGGATGAAGCGCATGGCGAGGTACGCGCCGCTCATCAAAAAGACGCTGCGTGAAGAAGGCTTGCCCGAAGACCTCATCTACGTGGCCATGATCGAGAGTGGCTTCAGCCCATGGGCGCGCTCGCCGGCCAACGCCGTAGGTTTGTGGCAGTTCATCCGCTCGACGGGCCGCTACATGGACCTGCGCATCGACGCCTACGTCGACGAACGACGTGACCCGGTCAAGGCGACCCGCGCGGCCGCCCGTTACCTGACCTACCTGCACGAAAAGTTCGGCTCCTGGCCGCTGGCGCTCGCCGGCTACAACGGCGGGCCGGGCCTGGTAGCCAAAACCATCAAGAAGCACAACTCGAACAACTACTGGTTCATCTGCCGCCAAAAGGGCATGTACAGCGAGACGCGTCGCTACGTGCCCAAGGTCATCGCCGCGGCGCTGGTGGCCAAAAACGCCGACATCTTCGATCTCGACATCCTCGACGAGCACGACGCCTGGGACTTCGACGTGGTCGAGGTCGACCCGAAGACGCGCCTGAGCCTGGTCGCCCGGGCCGTGGGAACCGATGTCGATACTCTCGAGGAGCTCAACCCCGAGCTGCTCCGCAACTACACCCCGCCCGGCAAGAGCAAATATGAGCTGCGCATCCCGGCCGGAACGACCAAGAAGTTCGTCGAGAATTTCGACAAGGTGAAAACCGAGGAAGGCGCCGATCACGTCACCTATCGGGTGCGCTTCGGTGAGTCGGTCAGGATGATCGGCGAGCGCATGGAGGTGCCGCCGCGCGTGATTCGGGCGGCGAACGGCCTCGACCAGGACGAGCTCCCACAGTTCGGCCAAGAGATCGTCCTCCCCAAAAAGGCGCTCGGCACCTGGAAACCCCGTAAGAAGAGCAAGTCGAAGAAGGTCATTTTGCTGCCTTCCAAAAAGTTCGACCACCCCAAAAAGAAGCGTTACTTCTACCAGGTCAACGACGGCGACACCCTCGAGGCGATGGCTCGCGGGCTAGGCGTCAAACCAGCCGACATCGTCATGTGGAACGACCTCGACCCCACCGCCCATCTCAAAGAGGGCCTCTACTTGCAGATCTTTTTGCCCGAGGACAAAAAGGTCGACTCGCTGGCGCTGGCCGCAGGCGAAGAGGTCAAGCCCATCGTCATCGGCAGCAACGAGCACAAAGCCTACAAGCGAAAGAAGAGCCGCGGGTCGGGACGCGGCCGGCGCTGGCACCGGGTGCGCTCGGGCGAGAGCCTGTGGCTCATCGCCCGCAAGTACCGGGTGACAGTCAAAAAGCTCAAGCGGTGGAATCGCCGCCTTCGCCGCAGCAACACGCTGCAGCCGGGCCAGAAGATTCTGGTCTACCCGGGAAGGTAATTCGGGATGGCTAGAGCAAGGCCTCGATAAGTTGCTTGGCCTCGGGGCGCGTCCAGTCGTACTCGTTGACGAAGCGCGCCACGATGCGCCCCTGCCGGTCGATGATGTAGGTCTCGGGGATGAACTCGGTGCCGTAGGCTTGGCTGCTCTGGCCAGCGGCGTCCCACAACACGGTCATGGCGCTGCGCTGGCCAGGCAAGAACTCGTTCATGAACTTGTTGATATCCTGCTGCTCGGGATCGAGACTGACCGCGACCATCTCGAGGCCTCGGTTTTTGTACTGTCGGACCAAGTTCTCCATGCTGGGCATCTCGCGGCGGCACGGCTCGCAGAAGCTCGCCCAGAAGTTCAAGAAGATGACCTTGCCGCGAAAGTCCGACAGCGACATCTGCTGGCCGGTGTCGACGTTGGGCAGCTGGAAGTCGGGCGCGGGCCGGTCGACCCACTCCCCCTGAAGGTCGACCACGGCTTCGGCGACGCCTTCCTTTTCGGAGAGATCCCAAGGCGCCAACTGCACTGCCACAAAGGCAGCGACGGCGGCTCCCAACACGACCATTTTCACATACTGACTGTTCATCGACTTACCTATCGCAGCGTACTTGTCACACCACTAGTTCGGCTCACCATCGGTTTCGAAGTTCGCGAACGGTGCGAAATACCGCTTCGTCGCGGGTTTCGGATTCTTCTCGCTCCTCTTCGAACACGTCGGCGTGCTCGTCTTCGAGGGCGCGCACGAGTTCGGGGTCCGAGTAGCGGAAAAACGGGCTGTAGCGTCGCTCGGTGCCGAGCGTGGTCAAAAAGATCTCGCCGGCTTCGTTCTTCGCCCTCGCCTCCTCGAGCAACTCCTCGGCACGCTCGTTGTCCGGCTCGAGCGACAAGGCGAACTCAAGGTCGCGCACCGAATAGTCGTGGCCCGGATAAAAGACAACCTCGTCGTCGAGTTCGCTCAAGACCGAGGCGAACGTGCGATAGAGGACCGACGGGTCCCCGCCGAATTTGCAGTTGCCTGCGCCGGCCACGAAAATCGTGTCGCCGCAGAACAGATGCTCGCCGCCAAGCAGGCTGATATGGCCCGGCGTGTGTCCGGGCGTGTCGAGCACCGTCAGGCTCGCCTCGCCCACCTCGACGCTATCGCCGTCGGCCAAGCGACGGTCGATGCTCCTAGATTGCTGCGCCTCGATGCGTTCGCTGTCGCCGGCCCCGGCAACGAGGCGCGCATTCGGGAAGCGCTCGAAGACGGTGTCGTTGCCGCCGATGTGGTCATGGTGGAAATGCGTGTTGACGACGAGTTCCAAATCGAGACCGTGCTCCGAGATGTGCGCCACGGCCTGTGCGCCGTCGATAGGATCGATCAGCGCAGCTTTCCCGGCGGCATCGTGGACCACATAGAAGAAATTGTCACTCACTTCGCTGGCGATGATGTCGACTTGCATTTGGTTCGGCTGGCTTTGGCTCGATTGCATGGGAAGGCCTCGTCGCTCGGTCTTGTTCACGTTATCGGGCATCGCGCTGCCATAATAGGTTCACAGCCCTGAAGAACAACCGTCGTTACAGAATCTGGCAGCCGAGCCCGAGCAAATGAGCGCGCAGACGCCGCCGATATCGTGCGGGCATCTGCTCGGCGTCGATCCACACGGCCGCCTCGCCCGCATCGTGGCCGAGCAGTGAAAGCCAGCGCGCAGCCTCATCGACGCGCCCCGGCAGATGCCACACGCCCGAGATGACCCACGCGTCGACAGGCAAACGACGACGGGTACAAAAACGCACAATCCTACGCAGACGTTCCGGGCTCAGCGCATCTCCGAGCGTTGCGTCCGCAGGGATGGTTCGACAACGGATATCACCCAAAGTGACCCCGATGACGACACCTTCGACGGAAGGCAAATCTCCGTCGAGGTGGATGCGCGGCGACGGCGGGGGTTCGATGAGCTTTCGAAACAGTCGCGCGATGGGCGTCAACATGAGTTTTCCGGGTCATAAGATGAGTTCAACCTCCACTATGGTTTTCGGCAAAATTCACCCAACTGTTGCGTCAGCCCGAGCAAAAACCCGAGCCCACCCCCGCCAATCCCCAACAAAACCAACCCCTTAGAAACTCGACCGGCGCATCCAGTTTCTGTTCCAACCTTATTGTACTAGCACCGCGTAGCGTGTTAGGATGACTCCTAGCGATTTACTGTTAAATTTCTTCGCTCATGAGTCATTCCGCAGACCTATCGATGGCGGACACCGAGTCAGCAACTTCGCCCACATGCGCCGAGACGACGCACGGTGGGCCAAAGCGGGTGCAGATGCGTATTTTCACAGCCCTCGCCGTAGTCGCCAGTTTCACACTTACCGGCTGCTTCTTGGACTTCGAACAATTCGACGAGCGCCAGGCGCCCATCTCCGACGCTGGAGATGTGTCTGGAGACGATGTCGCTCTGCCCGACGGCGACCTGCCTGACGGCGGCGACGCCGGCGACACGTCGGACACCTCGGAGTCTCCCCTGGTCATCGGAAGCAATTGCAGCAGCGATGCTGACTGCGGAGCCGACGGACTGTGCCGCGATGGATATTGCACCATCGCATGCGCCGCCGAGACCGAGTGCCCCGACGGTAGCTCGTGTCACGTGCTCGGCGACGAGTCGCTGTGTCTGGCGGACTGCGACGCAACCGCGAGTTGTGACGGGGTTGCCGGACGCGACGACCTGTCGTGCGCCATGGTTGCCAGCGACGCCGAATTCGGCGCGACCCCGCGCGGCCGCCGCGCTTGCGTGGCCGACTCCGACGCCGACAGCGTCGCAGATAGCGTCGACAACTGCCCCAGCACGGCTAACCCGCTCCAGCGCGACCGCGACGGTGACGGTGACGGCGATGCCTGCGACAATGAGCCGCTCTGTCACGCATCGGCCGGCAGCGGACTGCTCGACTACGGCACGACTACCTACGAAGCGATCAACTACACGATCCCCGAGACGACCACCCTCGACTGGCTGCCCATTTTGGGCGGCACCGATGCCGAGGGAAATCAGGTCTCGTCGATGGCAGTCATCGATCGCGCCGCCGGCACCTGGGCGGACCCCGCCGACCTGCCCTACGCAGCCTCAGGTCGCCTGGTGTCGCAAACCTCCGGCGAGCGCTACGTCGTCACCCCGGGCGTGCTGCAGACCGGCGAGCCCGAATTTGGCGAGTATATCCTCGTCGAGCGCGACGGCACGGCCAGCTTCGGCCCGGACTACTCGCTCGAATTGCACGACAAGACACTCGCCTCGACCGGCCTCGACCGACTGGTAGTGCACGGCTACTCCGAAGACACCTCCGCGGTTTCTAACACCTGGGAGATTCGACGCTACGATCCCGCCTCCGGCTATTGGGTCACCCGGCATGCCTCCACCGACTCCGATCGCGTCAAGTGGCATGTCACCCGCGACATGCAGGGCAATCTCATCTTCTACTCGAAGATCCAGCCCTCGATCAGCGTGATGCGCTTGGTGGTGATCGACCCGGAAGGCAACCGCTTGCAAGCATCGAACGTCGCCCTCCCGTCGCGTGAGCCGCCTGCGACCGGTCAATTCGACCCCTTCATCGTCCCCGGCCCGGGCAACGTCGTCTACGCGTTCGACCGTGCGGTGGGCTCGGCGGTGCGCATCGATTTGGAGAGCGGCGCTATCGCCCGAATCAACGAATTCGACCTGAACTTGGACACCAACGAAGCGAATTTCGTGGCCGTCCCGGGCTCTCCGAGCTTTATCTTGGTGCAGCGCTCCACGATGGACTCGACCCAACTGAAAGCCAGCGAGTACTTCTTGCCGTGTCTTCCGGGAACCGACGCACGCGATGAAGATGGTGACGGCGTGGGCGATATCACCGACAACTGCCCGATGGTCGCCAATCCCGACCAGAAAGACGCCGACAACGACACGGTCGGAGATGAGTGCGATCCCGATGCCGATAACGACGGGATTGCCAACAACGCCGACAAGGCGATTGCCGACGACGGGGTCACCGAGATCTCCTACGCCCTGGACACGGACAACGACGGCACCGACAACGAGAACGACGACGACGATGACAACGACGGCATCGTCGACACCGCCGATCGGATGCCGCTCGACACCGACAACGACGGGCTGCACAACGGCCTCGACAACGATGACGACGCCGACGGCTACAGCGACGCCGAAGAGAGAAACGCAGGCACCGACAACCTCGTGGCGCTGAGCTTTCCCGGCGTAGGCACCATCTCCTGGGTCCGTGAGACAGACTCGGGCCGCAGCGTCGAGTACGCGCCGGTCACCAGCACCAGCAACCCGACGGCCCTGTCGGTCGCCAATGGCGGGGCGCCTTACGAGCCGCGTTTCGTCGACAACGGCGCGCAGTTCTTTGCGTTGGCCGGAGAGCCGGGCGCGGCCACCGCTGTGCACCTGATCTCGACCGACCCTAACGCGACGGAGCCGGTGCAGACCTTCGAGCTGGGCGTGACGCTTCGCGGCGCCGCGCCGGCCGAGGGTGGACTCAACGACGGAGCCCTGGCGACCGTGGTCGCCGCTCACTCGACCACCGAGGCCCCCGATCAGTGGCAGTTGTCGCAGATTAGCGTCACCGACCAAGTCGCCACGCCCCTCGTCACAATGTTCGGCGAGGTCTGGTCGCCTAACCCGGCGGCCGGCACCATCGGATTCTTGGCGGCCCCCGCCAATTGTGAGCCCTGCGTGACCGGTTACGTGGTGGCCTCCAGCGGCGGCACCCCGCAGGAGCTCAGGTCGGGGGTGAACAATCCTGTGAAGTTGCGTTATGATGGCTCGGTCGCCCTGATGGTGGCCGACGCTTCGGACGGCGAAGGCACCTCGGGCTTCATCTACTCGAGTGGGCGCACGCGCGAGGTTCGCCCCGAAGGCATCACCGAGGTCGACTCGCTGGAGCGCTTCGGCAGCGAAGGCCACCTGGTGCTGTCTGGACGAGCCAGCAGCGACGAGGCCTTTTCGCTTTGGCTGTACAACGCCCGTGCACACCGCTGGCACCAGGTGCTGTCCGATGGCGACAATCTGGTCGAAGTCGACTGGATCGGCGCGGTGCCGCCGCCCCCTGAGCAACCGGAACCGCTTTGAGATGGTTGGTCAGCAGATTTGACGAAAGTTTGAAAGCACGGTCGTTAGTGGTACACCTAGTTTAGTCCATACATGTTCGAATCGTCGGACGAGCAGCCTCCTGCCCGGGGCCGGCGCCGAGGGCGATGTTGAGAAGGCATGACTGAAGAGCAGCCACAAAAGTTCGGCAACTACACCCTCCACAAGCTTATCGCGCGTGGTGGTATGGCCGAGATCTATCGAGCCACGATGCCTGGCATCGGCGGCTTCGAGAAGACCGTGGCGATCAAGAAGATCCTGCCGCACCTGGCTGAGAACGAAGAATTCATCACCATGCTCAAGGATGAGGCCAACATCCTGGTGAGCATCAGCCACTCGAACATCGCGCAGGTCTACGACCTCGGTAAGATCGAGGACACGTATTATATCTCCATGGAGTACGTCCATGGGATCGACCTGTCGCACGTGATCAAGTCGCTGCACAAACGCAGCGAGTACCTGCCCATCGAGCACGCCGTCTACATCGGAAGCTGCATGTGCGCCGGCTTGCACGCCGCGCACACCAACACCGACAAGCAGGGCAACCCGCTCAACATCGTCCACCGCGACGTCAGCCCGCACAACGTCATCATCAGCTACGCGGGCGACGTCAAACTGATCGATTTCGGGGTGGCCAAAGCGGCGGTCAAAGAGAGCCACACCCAGATGGGCGTCATCAAGGGTAAGCTTCTATACATGGCTCCCGAGCAGGCGATGGCCAAAGACCTCGACGGTCGCGCCGACCTGTTCGCCGTGGGGCTGTGCATGTACAAGATGCTCACCCACGAGCTGCCCTTCCGCGGCGAGAATGAATTCCAGATTTACAACAACATTCTCTCCAAAGAGATCACGCCGCCCAAGCAGCTCAACCCGCAGGTGCCCGAAGAGGTCAATCAGATCGTGATGACCCTCCTGCAGCGCGACCCCGACAAGCGCTACCAGGACGGCTACTCCGCCAAGCAAGACCTCGAGCGCGCACTGCACAATGTGGCGCCGGGCTACACCGTCAACCGGTTGAGCCGCTTTATCGAGGACAACTTCAGCAAAGCGGCGCAGCAACAGCAGCAAAACGCTCAAGACATCTCCGGACCGTCGGGCGTGGCTCCACAAACCCCGTCGGCCAACTCGGTCGGCACCGGACAACTGCAAAGCGGCGACGATATCCCCGAGCTCGAACTCGAGCCCGAGGGTTTCGACAACGCCAACTCCGGGCGCGAGCGTGTGCCCGCCGGCGGACAACCCAACGCGAACTCCTTTGGCGCCGAGCCGCCTCCGCAGCCGCCTTCAGCCGGTCCGCAGGGCAATTTCCGAACACAGACGAACAGCGAAAAGAGCACCGGCCAGCTCAATGCCAAGCAGTTGGCTCAAGGCGCCGAGGCAGACAAAAAGAGCGGACCGCCGACGGCGGTCTACGCCATCGGCCTGCTCCTGTTGGTCATTGTCGGCTTGGTCGTCTACGGGATCATGTTTGCCGAGACATCGACGACCACCGAGCAGCCTGCGGAGACAGCCAACGCTCCGGCGCCGAGCGCCGAAGAGTCGGCGCCCTCGCCCACCGTACGCGTCAGCCTCGACTCGGAGCCCACCGGCGCCAAGATCGTTCGCGGCGAGGATACGTTGGGCACGACACCGCACGAGTTGACGCTCATGCGCAGCGACGAGCCGATCACCCTGGTTTTGCGCAAAGAAGGCTTCGCCGAGACCGTCTTCCAGATCATTCCCGACTCCAACCTCGATCAGACCATCGAACTCGAGCCCGGCGAGGGTGAAGAGGCCGGTGAGCCGAGCGCCGAGCTCAATTTCGAGGTCGAAGAAGGCGACGGTGAGGAGGCTGCCGTCGAGGATGACGCCCCGCGCGACGACGTCCAACGCGACACGCCCGAGCCCAAAGAAGAGCCGCAAGAGGCGCCCGCGCCTCCCAAAGAAGAGAAATCCGAAAGCACGAGCGCTTCGAAGACTACGCAGAAACCTGCCCCGGCGAAGCCCGAGCCCAAGCCCGAGCCCAAGCAAATGCCCGTCGACGACGGCGCATCCGGCCAAGCTCCGCCGCCGGCTGACGACGCCCCCTCGCTGTTCGACGACGAGCCGTCTGAGCCCGCCAGCGCCCCCAAGCCCAAAGAGCAAGGCGGCGGTGGCGAGAGCGAAGAGAAGTCCGACGACATCATCGATCCCTTCGGGTAATTTTTATTACGAGTCTGTTCCATGAAGGGTAGCACCATCCGACAACGCCGAATCACCTCGCTCCTCACCGCCATGGCTGTGTGCTTTAGCGTCACAGCCATCGTCGCCCCTCCCTCGCCTTTTGTGGGCGAGGCGACTGCGCAGTCGAAGGCCGATATCGAGCAGGCCAAAAAGCGATTCCGCGCAGGCAAGAAGTTCTACGGCGAGGAGAAGTTCTTGGAGGCCGCGCAAGCGTTCTACGAGGCCTACGAACTCTCGGGGCGAAGCGAGTTGCTCTACAATGTCGGACGCTCCTACTGGAAAGCCAAAGAGCTCAAGAAGGCCGAGAAGTTCTTGCAGCAGTACCTCAACGAACTTCCCGACGCGCCTAACGCCGACGAAGTCGTCGAGTCGATTATCCAAATCCAAGAGGAAATGGCCGCGCAGATGGCCAACGTGGAGGTCAAAGCCTCGCGAGCGGGCGTCGACATTGTGGTCGACAAAGAGCCCGAACCACGCTGCCAGACGCCGTGCACCGTTTCACTGCTGCCCGGCGAACACACGTTGACCGCTCGCCTGGACGGCATGAAGCCGATCACGCGCACGATCACCATCGAGGCCGAGCAACAATCGAGCGTGCATTTCGATCTACCTGGCCGTCTGCAGATATCGACGGACCAACGCACGGGCACCGTCAGCGTGCCGGGCGTCGGTCAATTCTCACTGCCTCTCTCGCAGCCAATCGCCCTGCCTGCCGGCACGCACACGGTCACCGTCGCCGGTGAAGATGCGCGCTGGTCTGGCGACATCGAGGTCGTGGGCGGCGATGTCACGCGCATCCTCGTTCCGCTCGGCGGAATCGACGGCGGCGCCGGTGACATCAACCTGCTGCGCACGGCTTCCTACGGCCTTGTGGGGGCCTCGGCAGGCTTCCTTGTCGGCGGCATTGTTTTGGGAATGCAAGCCAGCGATGCCCACGCCGCGCTCGACAGCCAACAGAAGGCACTGGGCGGCGTCGACCCCGACTTGGTCGAACGCGGTCAGAGCGCGCAATCTGGCGCCAACTGGATGTATGCACTCAGCGCCGTCTCCCTGGCATCGGGAGCCGGGCTCTTCGCTTGGGATTTGTACGGAGGGGGGTCTTCACAAGAGGAAGAAATCCCGCCGTCGAAGCCGAGCCCCAGCCCGAAGCAAGACAACGAGCCTGGAGAAGGCGACGATGACTTGCTCGGAATTGGCTCGAACTAAGTACAGCCGTACTCACAGTACAAAACGCGCGGCGTCCAACTCGCGAAAGCCTGCGTAGATCTCCAACACGCTCTCGGCGTCGCTGACCTCGACTGAGACCGTCACCGACAGGTGCTTGCCTCCAGAACTCTCACGCGTCGACACGTCCGGTTCGGCGCCATCACCCAGCGTTTCATTGACCACTCGCACCACGCTCTCGAGAAACTCGTCGGAGTTGGTCCCGATCACTTTGAACGTGTAGGGTCCGGGAAAGGAATGAACTTCATTGAGGCGGTCGAGCAGCATTGAGCGTTTCGTCATGTTGTTTTTCTCGATGCTAGAGCTTGAGTCCATAAGTTTCCGCCGAGCATACCCGACGGGGCTGCCACAACAAGTAACATAAACTCTGGAGCAAAAAACACATGGGCCTTTCGCTTGTCCTCGCCTCCGGTTCACCCTACAAACGCCAGCTGATGGAGCGCCTCGGGCTGGCCTTCGAAACCTTGTCGGCCGACGTCGACGAATCGTCGCTCGCCGACGAAGCTCCCGAAGAAACGGCGCGCCGCCTCGCCCACGCCAAGGCAAAGGCCGTGGCCGCCGAGCGCCCCGAAGCATGGGTCTTGGGCGCCGACCAGGTCATCGCCCTCGACGGGCGCCGGTTCAGCAAGCCAGGAAGCGACGAGGGCGCACGACGCCAACTCGCCGCGCTCAGCGGAAAGACCCACCGGCTGATTACCTCCGTGGCCCTGCTGACGCCCGACGAGGAGCTGTTCGAGTCGACGGCCGAGTACCAGATGCAGATGCGCCCGTTGAGCGAGGCGGAGATTGCCGCCTATGTCGCCGAAGACACCCCCACGGACTGCGCCGGCGCCTACAAAATCGAGGCTGGCGGAATCCGACTCTTTCGCGCACTGCGAGGCGACGACTATACCGCCATCGTCGGCCTCCCGCTGACCCACGTTTGGCACCTCCTCGAGCAGGCGAAGTTTTTCGAAGCATATGACGCAAACACTCAGTAATTCCGACGCGTTCGCGCGCTACCGGCCGATCATCGACGACTGGGAGGCGTTCTGTGATGCGCTAAAGCGCCCCCTGCCGACATGCGTGTGGACGAACACGTTGCGCACCACGCCCGAGCGCTTGGCCGAGTGGATGCGCGCCGGCGGCTTCGACCCCGAGCCGCTCACGTGGTATCCGGGCGCCTTCAAGCTGGCGCACGACATCAGCCCGGGCAACCGGCTGGAGTACGTCGCCGGGTTGTACCACGTCCAAGAGGAGGTCTCGCTGGTGCCGCCGGCGCTCATGCATGTCACCGCCGACGAGCGCGTGCTCGATCTGTGCGCCGCTCCGGGCAACAAGACCGCCCAGCTCGCTGTGGCGATGCAAAACCGCGGCACTCTCGTGGCCAACGACCGCAACGTCTACCGCCTGCGCGCCCTGCGCCGGGTCATCGACCGGCTCGGGGTGGCCAACACCAGTGTGACGGCCTATGATGGAGCGAACTATCCGCGCGAGAGCGGCGAGTTCGATAAGGTGCTCGTCGACGCCCCCTGCAGTTGCGAGGGAACCTCGCGCAAGAACCCCGAGGTGGTCCACGCGTCGTCGGTCGACTATTTTAATCGCCTTTCGGGCACCCAACGTGCCCTGCTTCGCCAAGCGGTGCGACGCTGCCGAAAGGGAGGCCTCATCGTCTACTCGACGTGCACGTATGCGCCTGAAGAAAACGAACTGGTCGTCGACGACCTGCTCGAAGAGTTCGGCGCGCACGCCTTGAGGCTTCTGCCTGCGCGCATCGACGGGCTGGCATCCTCGCCGGGCATCACCCGGTGGGACGGGCGTCAATTGTCTGAAGAGTTGACCCGAACTATGCGCCTTTGGCCGCATCAAAACGACACGGGCGGCTTCTTCGTCGCGCTGCTCGAAAAGACCGCCGAGGTATGATGTGAGTGACCTCGAAAAAGACGCCTCCGCGACCGAATCCACCCGCGAGGTGCTGGAGCGCCT
Source organism: Persicimonas caeni (assembly GCF_006517175.1). Taxonomy (NCBI): domain Bacteria; class Deltaproteobacteria; order Bradymonadales; family Bradymonadaceae; genus Persicimonas; species Persicimonas caeni. The sequence goes on from NZ_CP041186.1 coordinate 723,176, forward strand.
CGTCGAGTTCGTCGACCGCGATCCGTGGCTGACGCTCGTCGAAGAACGCTTTGGAATCTCGAAGACAGCCTTCGACGCCTATTTTGTGGTGCGCCCGAACAAGAGGGGCTTGAACTTGGTGCTGCGCGACCATCGGCCGCCCGAGCGGCCCGAGCCGCAGATCATCGGCATGAGCTTCCTGCGCACGCGCATGCGGTTTCCGAAGCTGACCACCGCGGCGGCGATGACATTTGGGCCACTGGCCACGCGCAATGTCGTGGCCCTCGAACAATCGCAGGCCGATCAATTCTTGAGCCGCGAGCCCTTCGAGTTGAGTGCCGCGCAGGCACAAATGTGCACCGACACCGGTTATGTACTGGTGCGTATCGAAGACGTCTTCATGGGCGTCGGACTCTATCGCGCCGAAAAGGGCACGGTACAGAGCCTGCTGCCCAAGGCGTGGACGTTGGCCGACGACGAGTCGGCCTTCGAGAACTGAGTTGGTTTTAGTGATGAACCGTCCCGTGGAAAATGACCACTCATTCGAGCTGACCGAACGCTACGAGCTCATCCGCACGGTCGGACGTGGGCTGATGGGGGTGGTCTTCGAGGTGCTCGATCGGGAGACGGGCCAGGCGGTGGCCGCCAAGCTGCTGACGCATGTGCAGCCCGTCGACCCGGATCGGTTTCGCCGCGTCTTCGAGGCGGTCGGCCGCCTCGATCACCCCCACCTGGCACGGCCCTTCCAACTCATCGAGCACGACTCGTCCGACTATTTCGTCGAGCAGTTCATCGACGGCAGCGACCTGCTCACTTACCTGCGCCAGCCGCCGACCTCCGAGGAACTCGAGGCGCTACAAAACCGCGAGGCGCAGGCAGAAGAAGGGCTCACCGACACCGACGAGATTCCTCCGAGCGGGCCTATCGAGCTCGACCCGGACTTCGACCCCGAGACAGGCGAGACCAGCGGCGAAACTCCGTCGGCGCACGCGGAGGATGAATCGGAAGACTCCATCGAGTTGATTCCGCCGACCCAGAAGGCCGAGTCAGCCGGCCACACGGTCGAGCTCGTCGACATGATCGACGAAGCTTCGATGACCGGCGACGAAGGTTCGGCCGCCGAGATCATCGAGCAAATCGCCTCGGAGAGCTCGGAGGTCCAGGGGCAGACGCTCGATCTCGTACTGCTGCGCCTCGAGCGCGTCCTGCCCCAGCTCGTCGATGCGCTCGAGCATCTGCACCGGTTCCGAAAGCAACACGGCAACCTCAAGCCGACTAATATCCTCGTCGACCGCAGCGGTCGCTGTCTGCTGACCGACTATGGGCTTCTCCAGGAGCTGGAGTTGCTCGACACGGACGAGCCCCCTACCGCGGTGCCCGTCGACGATGACGAGGTGAGCTCGGACGAGACGGTCGCCGGCGTGGTCGTCGCCCCCGGCCCACCTTCCGAAGACGCCCTCGCCACGGCCTACGCCTATCGAGCCCCAGAGACGCTCCCGCTCGACGAGGCGAGCCCCCGTGGCGATCTCTATGCCCTGGGCTGTGTGCTCTTTGAAGCCATCAGCGGGCGGCGCCCCTTCGACGGCAGTCCCGAAGAGATTCGACAACAGCAGTTGGAGTCGGAGCCCGCCTCGCTCTCCGAGATCGAGCCGCATTGCCCCGCTTCCTGGGCTGACCTCATCCATGGCCTGCTCGACAAGCAACCTGCACGTCGCCCATCGCTGGCCGACGTGCGCGACCTGGTCGAGTACTCCGAGTCGTACGCGGTGGGCATTCCACCGTCGGCGGTGCCCGAACAAGAGTTCTTCTTCGGGCGCTCCGAGCTCGTCGACGACATCTTGGCCGAGGCCAAGCACTGCTATCAGCGAAAGCGCCTGGGGGTCTCGATCTTGCGGGGACCGGCGGGCGTGGGCAAGACCGCCATTTCGCAGGCCGTCTCGTATATGGCCTCGCGCCGAGGCTGGTTGGTGCTGACCGGCAAATGCTACAACCGCGAGTCGCTCATCTATCAGGGGTGGGACGAAATCGCGGCCCAGCTGGCCAACATCTTTCAGGAGCTGCCCGAAGAGCTTCGCGCCAAGGCCGACGCGTGCCGTCGCCAGGCGTCCTCGCTCTTTCCGATTCTTCGCTTCGAGGACGACCCGCCGCCGCGCGACATCTCCCGGCTCGAGGCCATCGACAGTTTTCGCAACCTGCTGCGTCGCCTGTCGAGCCAGCGCCCTCTTTTGCTGCTCATGGACGACCTGCACTGGGCGAGCTGGGACACCTCGGCGCTGCTACTCGATCTGATCGGCGAGCCGCACGGGCTTCGCTGCACCGTGTTGGGCACGTGGCTCGACGACCAGGCCGACGAGCATCACCCTCTGCTCGAGTGGATCGACACCGCCCCCGCCTCGGTACGATGGCTGGAGGTGACCGGATTCTCGAAAGACGAAGCGCGCGAATATGTCATCTCGGCCGGCTCGCACCTGTCACTGCAGGACCAGCGCCGCGTCCTCAAGCGTGGCGAGTTCAACCCTCTTTTGCTCGAGGAGTTGATTCACGAGACCCGCTCGGCTGCGCCCGACGACGAAGAGTCCACCGCGCAACAACTCGTGCCCGACGAAGGCGCGCCGGTGACCGAGAAGCTCACCGAGGTGCTCGAGAGCCGCATCGAAGCGCTGTCCAGACGCGAGCGCTTTGTGCTCGAGGTACTCTCGGTCGCCTCCATCCCGCTGCCAGGCGCGATCATCTCGACGATCCTCGACGAGGAATTCCACAGCGCAAAGTCGGTCGAAAACACAGCGCGCGATTCCATCAACCGCCTCCTCGAGACCCGCTTCATCGAAGCGGTCGAGTCGCACCACTGGGACATTGCCTACACCGTCTCACACAACATCTACCGCAGCCTCATCTTGGGTAAACTGCGCGACCAGCGCTACGCCCATCTTTGCGGCCGCATCGCCGACGGGGTGCGGCGCTGCTGGCCGGCAGCCGAAGAGTTGCGCTTCGAGTATCTGCTGCGCGCCGGACAAAACCGCGATGCGGCCGATTCTGCGATCCGCGCGGCGTCTGCCGCCGAGGCGCGCTTCGCCTACAATCGTGCGGCCAAGCTGTGGCGTTGGCTCAGCGATCACGCCGGGCTGACCAGCCTGTCGCCCGATACCGACCCCGTCGCCGAGCATGCGCGCTTGGAATTCTTGGCCCACCGGTACGCCGATGCGGCGAGCCTTTACCATGAGGCCGCCGGAAACGTCGAACCGAGCCTGCGTCGGGCCACGCTGCTCAGGCAGGAGTGTGAAGCCAGCGTGCGCGCCGCCTACCATCCCCAGGCGCGTGAGGCGCTCGACCGGGCATTGTCCACCGTGGGCGAGAATTACTTTCGTGGCGGGCTCTTCTCGCGGCTCGCCGAGGTCAAAGATCGCGCCGTGGCGGCGACCAGTCGCTGGTCCGACGACATCAGCGAGGCATCCGTCGACGCCGCCGATGACGCCGAGTCGATGCGCGCCGACATCTACCGGCTCGCCCTCGATATGGCCGACCTGCTCGACCCGGCCAAAGTCGAGCCCATTCGCACTCGCCTGGCGGTCTTGGCCGAGAAGACCGGCGACGCCCAGTTGATGGGCCTCGACCGGCTCTTTCTGGCCGGCCACACCTCCGAGCAGGCGCCCTCGCGCAAGCACCAGCGCATCCTGCAGTGGCTCGGCGACGCCGCCACCCTCTTCGAGCAGGCCGCCGATTGGGAGATGCGCGGGCTGACCGAGATCGCCATGGCCAACCAGTATCGGCTCGTCGGCGAGTTCGAGCGCAGCGAGGAACGCCTGGTCATGGCGGCCAAATACTTTCGTAGCTCGGCCAAGTCCGAGTTGCGCCAACGCTACCTACTCAAGTTGAAGTACGCCGACCTGTTGCTCGCCAAGGGGCAACTCGACGATGCCGAGTGGGTGGGCCGACAGCTCCTTCACTTTTGGCGCGCCGATCGTTACGTGGCGTTTCGTGGCTATCAAATCCTCATCCCCTGCTTTTTGTGCTCCGGACGCACCGCACTGGTCGAGCACCTGCTCGAGCAGTGCCGCAATCTGTTGGACAAGACGCCGACCAACGCGGCGAAGGTGTGGGTCGAGCGTATGAGCGCCCAGCTCAACATCGCACTCGGACGCCCGGAGGTCGCGGTGGGCCAGCTCGACGTGCTCACCGAGCAGGTGCATCACAGCCCGATGAACCGCGACCGTACCACCACGACGATGATCCGGCTCAGCCTCGGCCAAGCACTGGCGGCGCTGGCCGAGCGCGAACTCGCGCTCATCACGCATCGCTCGACCGAGACGCTGATACGCCTCAAATCGGTGGTGGGCAAACTGCAGAGCCATCGACAATCGACCCCGCTGGCCACTCGAGCCGCGATTTACCGACTGGTCGCGCGTTACGAGTTACTGCGCGGCAACGCCAAAAGGGCGCTGCGTGCTCTCGACCAGAGCGTCGATCTACTCGTCGCCTACGATAACCCCATCGAGCACGCCAAGTGCCTCGAGGCGCGCGGGGTGATCTACCGCGCCATGGAGAGCTTCGATGGGCCGGCGCTCGTCGACCAAGCACACGCCGTCTACGCGCACTTCGGCGCCCGCCTGCCGTTATTCATCGAAGGCTGGCCGGTCCCCTCCCGCTATTCACGGTTGAACAAAGACGAAGATTGACGACAACGACCCCCGCCGTCACTCACTTCAGCTCGTGCTTCTTGAGCAACTCACGCATGTGGTAGCGCGTGATGCCCGATTCGCGCGCCGACTTCGAGATATTACCGTCGTTCTTCTCGTAGATCCGGTCGAGATAAGCGTACTCGAATTGGTCGAGAAGGCGCTCCTTGGCCTCTTTGTACTCGAGCGTCAGGTCGACATGCAGCGACGCGGAGTCTTCGTCGTCCCCGGCGCTCATCTGTCGGGCGGGCGCACTCGCCATCGGCTTCTGGCCGGTGAGCTGCAGGTCGGAGCGCTCCACCGTCGAGCCCGAGCAGAGGCTGGCCGCACGCACGATCACGTTCTTGAGCTCGCGTACGTTGCCTGGCCAAGGGTGGGCCATCAACGCATCTCTGGCCTCGGCGGTCAGGCGCACACGCTGGCGGTCGGGCCGACGCTCGGCCACCTCGTCGAGAAAATGCTCGACCAAAAGCGGGATATCTTCGCGCCGCTCGCTGAGCGGGGGCAGATGCAACTGGATGACCGACAGGCGAAAGTAGAGGTCCTCGCGAAAAGTCCCCTCGTTGACCATCTGGCGCAGGTCCTTGTTGGTCGCGGCGACCACGCGACAATCGGAGCGAATGGTGCGCGCACCGCCGACACGCTTGAACTCGCGATTCTCGAGCACACGTAGCAGCTTGGGCTGCAGCGACAGGTCGAGCTCGCCGATTTCGTCGAGAAAGAGCGTGCCTCCCTCGGCCTGCTCGAAGGCCCCGGCGCGCTTTTCGTGCGCCCCTGTAAACGCCCCCTTTTCGTGACCAAAGACGTACGACTCCATCAAGTCACGCGGGATGGCCGAGCAGTCGAGCACCACGTACGGCTTCTTGCGCCGACGCGAAGCATCGTGAATCGCGCGGGCGATACGCTCCTTTCCGGTGCCGGTCTGCCCTTCAATCAAGCAGGTCAACTCCGACGGCGCGACCTTCTCGAGGGTGGCAAAGACCTCGCGCATCGCCACCGACCGACCAATCACTCCCTGAAAGTGCTCGTCCGGGCTGAGCGGGATCTCGACGACCTCGTCGACCGGCTCGAGCTTCAGCGTCGTGTTGCCCGCCCGGAACGTGGCGTTGGGCGTCAGATAGACCTCACGAATGCGACACCCGCCCAGCTTGGTGCCGTTGGTCGAGCCACAATCACGCAACAAAAAGCCCTCTTCCTCGGCGCGGATCTCGAAGTGCGTCGAACTGATCGACTTGTCCTTCAGAAGGATGTCGTTCACCGAGGCACGCCCCGCGTACACCTTGCTCTTGCTAATCTCGAAGCTCTTCCCCTCGTCGGCGCCCTCGAGGACCACCAACCGCCCCTTGCGCAGTTGACGCGACGTGGCGCGATCGTTGACGAAGACCGTGCGGATACCCATGTCCCCTTTAGCCATCTTGTTCCACCCTCTCGAAATAGGCGCGAGATACTGTTCGGTTGATAGGGGGAGGTTAGCACCGGGTAGAGATGGTGGCAACTGGATTGTCCACCCGTCACTGGGCTCGAGTCAGGCGCCGCAAACCCACAACTACAATCACAACACAAAAACCCACCAACCGCTTTGCACATAAACCGCTCGGTAAACCGCACGTTATATGCAAAACTCGCACAACAATGGAGCAAACCTTATCCAACCCAACGACCCAACTGGAGTTCTCCTACACCACCACCTCATCCCTCCTGACTGAACCCTCACTCACCGCGCACGCACGTGGTGACTGAATACTCACTCATCCGGTGACTGAATCTTCACTCATTTTTCTTCTGACCAGCGGGTCACTTTTGTTGAAATCCAGACAGGGGATTCGCCTTGCGTAACCTTGATTATTCCGCTATTGCCTTTCTAGGTTTGCAGACATGCACCGCACGAAAAGAGACGCCTTTCAACTGAATCGGCGTTCATTTTCTTTGCAGACAACACAGGCACGAGAGATAGACGACGCCCCCCATAGGGCGCCAAAAAGCCACAGGAAGCGACATGACACGTAAGTCTCGTTCCGAGCAAATCGACGGCCGCAAGGCGATTGCGATCGTCGGAATCGGGGCCCGGATGCCCAAAGCGCAAAGCGCGCCGGCGTTCTGGCAGAACATCCTCGACGGCGTCTACGCCATCGAGGAGGTGCCTCGCGATCGTTGGAATCCCGACCTGTACTTCGACGCCGACCGCGACGCCCCCGACAAGACCTACAGCAAAATTGGCGGCTGGATCACCGACTTCGAATTCGGCCGCAAGAAGTATCGCCTTCCGCCGTTGGTCGTGCGCAGCATGGATCCCACCCAGACGCTTTGCCTGGAGGCGGTCCACGAAGCGCTCGACGACTCGGGCTATCTCGACAAGGACTTCGACCGCGAGCGTTGCGCCGTCATCCTGGGCAACGCCATGGGCGGCGACCTGCGCGACCGCACCAACCTGCGCGCTTTTTATGCCGAGATCGAAGAAGCGGTGCGCATGACGCTCCTCGAAACGGCGCGCGGCCAGCTCGACGACACCAAGATCGAACAGATCGTCGACACCCTCGAGAAGAGGTTCAAAGACGAACTCCCCCCCATCACCGAAGACGCGATGCCCGGCGAGTTGGCCAACGTGGTCGCCGGACGCGTGGCCGCGCTGTTCAACCTGCGCGGGCCCAACTTCGTGACTGACGCGGCGTGCGCGTCGAGCCTGGCGGCCGTCGAAGCGGCCATCCGCGGCCTGCAAACCGGCCAATTCGACATGGCCGTCTCGGGCGGCGTCGACCGCTGCATGGGCGCGCCCACCTTCGTCAAATTCGCCAAAATCGGCGCTCTCAGCCCCGACGGCTCGCGGCCCTTCGACGCCGACGCCAACGGCTTTGTCATGGGCGAAGGCGGCGGCGCAGTCATCCTCAAGCGTCTCGAAGACGCCGAGCGCGACGGCGACAAAATCTATGCCGTCATTCGCGGGGTAGGAAGCTCCTCGGACGGCAAGGGCAAAGGCATCACCGCGCCCAACCCGATTGGCCAGAAGCTGTCGGTGCGGCGCGCTTACGAAGAAGCAGGCTACGGGCCTAAGTCCGTCTCGCTCTTCGAGGCCCACGGCACCTCGACGCCTGTGGGCGACCCGGTCGAGGCCAACAGCCTGCTGAGCGTCCTCGGTGAAGACGACGGCCCGCTGGGCGCCGACAAAATCGGACTGGGCAGCGTCAAGTCGATGATCGGCCACCTCAAGGCCGGCGCCGGCGCAGCCAGCATGGTCAAGGTCGCCTTCGCCCTCAAGCACCGCATCTTGCCGCCCACGCTCAACGTCGAGACGCCCAACCCGCGCATCGAAATGCAGGGCACCCCGCTTCGGCTTCAGACCGAGGCCGAGCCCTGGGAAGTGCGCGACGGCATGCTTCGGCGCGCCGGCGTCAGCGCCTTTGGCTTCGGCGGCACCAACTTTCACGTAACCCTCGAGGAGTACGATCCCGAGGGCAGCACTGGCGGCACGTTCGTCAGCCATAACTCTAATAAGCAGACGACCCCAACCGGGGCTGGCGCCCAGGCAGGCGCGAACACCGCGCCTGCCGGCCACGCCTCGAAGGCAGATAACCAAGTGCATTCCGACGGCATTTTGATGTTCGCCGGCGACTCGGAGGCCGACGTCCAGTCGCACTTCGAGTCCTTTGCCGCAGACTTCGACTCCGACGGCCTCTCGGCGACCCGCTCGTGGCGACTCGGCCTGGAGAACCCGTCTGTCGCCCTGCCGGAAGGCGCCGCGCGCCTGGCTGTCAGCTACGACTCCGAAGACGGACTCGCCAAGAAGATCAGCCGCATCCGGCGCGCCTTCGAGCGCGGCCGCGGCTGGAAGATTCTGGCCAACCAGGGGATCTTTCTGAGCGGCGAGAACGCCGACGGACGCCTCGCCATGCTCTTCCCCGGCCAAGGCGCTCAATACGTGGGCATGCTCGGTGAGCTTCGCACCCGTTTCCCGGTCATCCAGGAGACGTTCGACGAAGCCGACCGCATCATGGAACCGATCTTGGGGCGCAAGCTCACCTCGATCATCTTCCCCGAGGGCACCGACCTGAGCGACGACGAGGCCAACGAGCTGCTTCGCCAGACCGAGGTGACCCAGCCGGCCGTGCTCACCGTCAACATCGCCCTTCTGCGCCTCTTCGAACAGTTCGGCATCCAGCCCGACCTGGTCGCCGGCCACAGCCTCGGCGAGTACGGCGCTTGCATGGCCGCCGGCGTGATGTCCTTCGAAGACGCACTTCGCACCGTCGCCGCCCGCGGCACCCAGATGGCCAAAGCCACGCCGATGAACGGCGACAACGGCTTGATGGCCAGCATCTCCGCGCCCATCGAAGAAGTCGAAGCGACCCTCGCCAAGGTCGACGGCTACGTGGTCTGCGCGAACAAAAACTGCCCCAAGCAGACCATCATCGCCGGCCTGACCGACGCGGTCCAAAAGGCCGTCGAGCTCTTCGAAGAGCAGGGACATATGGTCCACATGCTCAACGTGAGCCACGCCTTCCATACCAAGGTCGTCGCCGCGGCGAGCGAGCCGCTTCGCGAGCACCTCGACACGGTTGACATTCACACCCCGAAGGTGCCGATTCTGACCAACGTCACCGGCGACTTCTACCCCACGGATCCCAACGAGATCCGCGACCTTCTGGCCGAGCAGCTCGCCTCGCCAGTCGAGTACATCAAGCTGCTCGAGAATATGTACGAGGCCGGCGCCCGCGTCTTCGTCGAGGTGGGCCCCAAGCGCGCCCAGACGACGTTCGTCGACGCCACGCTGCGCGACCGCGACCACCTGTCGACTTACACGAACCACCCGAAAGAAGGCGGCGTCGCCTCGCTCAACAACGCCCTCGCACAACTGTGGGCGCACGGCGTGTGGCAGCGTTGCCGTCGCGTACAGGGCGGGGTCACCGAATCGCAGCCCGAGCAAGCCGCCGCACCCACTGCTTCGCATAGCCGCGACGAGATCCTGAGCACCATGCTCCAGGTCCTGTGCGACAAGACCGGTTACGACCCCGACGAAATCGAGTTCGACTTCGAACTCGAGGCCGACTTGGGCATCGACACCGTCAAGCAGGCCGAGATCATGGCCGACGTCCGCGAGGGCTTCAGCCTCCCCAAGGACGAAGACTTCCGCCTCGCCGACTACCCCACGCTCGACCGTATGGCCGACTACGTGGAGCAGAAGCTCGCCGAGGCCGGACCCGCAGCCGAGCCTTTGGAGCCAGGGCCCGCAGCCGAGCCTTTGGAGCCAGGGCATCTTGCCCTGGAGCGAGAGCCAGATGCACTCGCACCGAAACAAGATGCACTCGCACCGAACAACGCACCCGCTGCTTCGCATAGCCGCGACGAAATCCTGAGCACCATGCTCGGCGTCCTGTGCGACAAAACCGGCTACGACCCCGACGAAATCGAGTTCGACTTCGAACTCGAGGCCGACCTGGGCATCGACACCGTCAAGCAGGCCGAGATCATGGCCGACGTCCGCGAGGGCTTCAGCCTCCCCAAGGACGAAGACTTCCGCCTGGCCGACTACCCCACGCTCGACCGCATGGCCGACTACGTGGAGCAGAAGCTCGCCGAGGCCGGACAGCCCGCCCCGTCTTCGGAGGCAGGGCCCGCAGCCGAGCCTTTGGAGCCAGGGCATCTTGCCCACTCTTTGGAGGCAGGGCATCTTGCCCTGGAAACAGACCAAGATGGTCTGTCTCCAAATCGAACAGACCAAGATGGTCTGCCTCCAAAGCAAGCCGCCGCCCCCGCTGCTTCGCACAGCCGCGACGAAATCCTGAGCACCATGCTCGGGGTCCTGTGCGACAAGACCGGCTACGACCCCGACGAAATCGAGTTCGACTTCGAACTTGAGGCCGACCTGGGCATCGACACCGTCAAGCAGGCCGAGATCATGGCCGACGTCCGCGAGGGCTTCGCGCTCCCCAAAGACGAGGACTTCCGGCTGGCCGACTACCCCACGCTCGCCCGCATGGCCGACTACGTGGAGCAAAAGCTCGCCGAAGCACCGGCCGAAAGCCAGCGCGACGTCGTCGTCGAGGCTCCGCGCGCCGAAGCTGCACGCCAGACCACCGAGGGAGCGACTGAGCACCTCCCCGCCTCGTCGCCCACGCGCAAGTACGAGCCCGTCCAGCACGATATCGCCGCCAAGGTGAGCATCACCGGCACGGCGCTCGGACTGCCCGGCCTCGAAGACATGTTCGACGAAGAGGCCGTCGACCGCCTGCTCGCCGGCGACAATTTCATCGGTGACATCCCGATGGATGTCCGCCAGGAGATGGTCGACAAGCACATCACTCGCCTTCAGAAGCACAAAGACGGCGGCGGTGAGCTCGTCGCGGTCGAGGACGTCGCCGAGGTCATCAAGCTCGCCGGCCGCGGCGGCGACGACTTCGACCTCGAAGAGTGGGGCATCTCCAAGCGCATGATCGAGCAGCTCGACCGCACCAGCCAATTGGCGATTGCGGCGGGCATCAACGCGCTTCGCGACGCCGGGCTGCCGCTGGTGCCGCGCTACCGCGAGACCCGTAGCGGCAAGAAGCTGACCATCGGCTGGCAGCTCCCCGAGAAGCTCGGCGACGAGACCGGCATCATCTTCGCCTCGGCCTTTGCCGGCGAGGACGCCCTCATCGAGGAGGTCACCAAGCGCTGGACGCAGGAGGACTACCAGTTCAACCACCGCTTCTTGGTGCGCGTGCTGGGCATCGCCAACTCCCGCTTCGCCGAGCTAATCGGCGCGCGCGGTCCGAACACCAAGATCAACAACGCCTGCGCGTCGACCACGACCGCCATGGCGATGGCCGAGGACTGGATCCGCGCCGGGCGCTGCAAGCGAGTGGTCGTCATCAGCGCCGACGACGCCAGCGGCGACACCTTGATGGACTGGGTGGGCAGTGGCTTCTTGGCCACCGGCGCCGCCACCACGCAGGAGAAGGTCGAAGACGCCGCCCTGCCCTTCGACAAACGCCGCCACGGCATGATCATCGGCATGGGTGCCGTCGGCCTGGTCATCGAGGAAGAAGGCCTGGCCGAAGCCCGCGGCGTCGAGCCGCTGGCCGACATCATGGCCACGCACTTCGTCAACAGCGCCTATCACCCCACGCGCCTGCAGGTCGACCACATCGCCGGCGAGGTCGGAAAGCTCATCGAGCGCGCCGAGGGCGACTTCGAGTTCGACCGCAGCGACATCGCCGACAAGACGGTGTTCGTCTCGCACGAGACCTACACCCCGGCACGCGGCGGCAGCGCCGACGCCGAGATCTCGGCCCTGCGCGACAACTTCGGTGACAAAGCCAACAAGATCGTCATCGCCAACACCAAGGGCTTTACCGGCCACGCCATGGGCGCGGGCATCGAGGATGTCCTGGCCATCAAGACGCTCCAGAAGCAGCGCGTGCCGCATATCGCCAACTTCAAAGAGCCCGACCCGAACCTGGGCGACCTTCGCCTGAGCCAGGGCGGCGAGTACGACGTCGACTACGCACTCCGCCTGGCCGCCGGCTTCGGCAGCCAGCTCGCCCTGGCCCTGCTGCGCTTCCGCGCCCGCAATGAAGACCGCGTCTTCGACGAGGTGCGCTACAACCAGTGGCTGGGTGAAGTCAGCGGCTTTGCTCACCCCGAACTTTCGGTCGAGGAGCGCACCCTTCGCCTCGTCGAAGGCCAGCCCGAAGACAACCCGACCCCTCCCGGCGGCGGTGGCGGCAAGCCCGTCGAGCAACCTTCGGAGGCAGCGCTTCCAGCGCTGGAAGCCAGCCCTGGAAGGTCTGCCTCCAAAGCTCCAGCGGCGAGCCCTGCATCCGACGTCGACTCGTCGACCTTCGACCCACGTCCCATCGTCGTCGAGGCGCACACCGCCGCGGCCTACGACCTCATCGAGATGCAAGGGCGACTGTCGGGTAAGAACGTCGTCATTCTGGGCGGCCCGATGCTCGTGACCAACACGATGCGCCGCGCCGCCGAGCGCTGCGGCGCCACGGTGCACGTCATCGAGGACAGCGCGAACCGCAGCCCGCTCGACACCAACGAAGACACCGTCTGCAACTTGCTCGACGAAGAGGCCATCGCGCGTGAGTTCGACGCCATCGGACAGGTCGACGGCATCATCAACCTGCTCGGCTACGGCCGCGAGACCGACGACGCCGACGCCGTCTACCGCGCCGCACGGGCGACCTATCATGTCGCGCGCGCCTGGCAGACGCACCTGAATGCTCAGCCTTCGGGCGACCAGCTCTTCGTGTCGGTCACCGGCATGGGCGGACGCCTCGGCTTCGACCGGTCGACCACCCCGCTGCCCCTTTGCGGCTCGGTGTGCGGCCTGACCAAGTCGCTCGGCCGCGAGTGGAAGGACGCCGCGGTGCGCGTGGTCGACGTCGCACGCGAGGGCTTCTACCCCGAGCTCGGCCTGCAGATTCTGTCGGAGGCTTGGGCCGACGCCCCGTCGCTCGAGCTCGGCCTCATCGGCGGCGTGCGCTACGTGCCGGTCATCGTCGACGCCGAAGCCCTCGCCGGCCACGGCTCGACCAACGCCTACGCGCCCACCAAAGACTCGGTCATCGCCGTCATCGGCGGCGCCAAGGGCATCACCGCCGAGGTGGCGGTCGACCTGGCCGAGCGCTTCGGCTGCAAGCTCGCGCTCGTGGGTCGCTCCGAGCTGACCCACCCCAACCCGCTCGGCATCGATCTCGACGCCGAAAAGGAGAAGGCCAAGGGACGCATCGCCGCTCGCGGTGAGCGCGTCACCCCGGTCAAGGTCAAGCAGGAGCTCAAGCCGCTTCGCTCCCAGATCACCATCGCTCAGAACCTCGAGCGCATTCGCAAGGCAGGCGCTCAGGTCGACTACTTCTCGTGCGACGTGGCCGACCTCGACAGCGTCGAAGTCCTCTTCGACCGCATCGAGTCGCGCTTCGGCTCGGTCGACGGCGTCATCCACGCCGCCGGCGTCGAGGAGAGCAAGCTTCTGGCCGACAAGGACGTCGAGAGCTTCGACCGCGTCTTCCGCGGCAAGGCCCTCGGCGGGCTGAACCTGTGGACCGCGCTGAGCAAGCGCGACCCCGAGTTCTTCATCGCCTTCTCGTCGGTCGCCGGCCGCTTCGGCAACGAAGGCCAGGTCGACTACAGCGCGGCCAACGAGGTGCTGAACAAGCTCGTCGCCCAGATCAACGCATCGGGCGCGGCCAAGGCGCTCACCATCGACTGGACCGCCTGGGGCGAGGTCGGCATGGCCACCCACGGCTCGATGGCGACCATCCTCGAGGCGCGCGGCGTCGAATTCCTGCCGCCGCATATCGGCGCGCCCATCGTCGGCGACGCCATGGAACGCGGGCTGACCGGCGAATACCTGGTCGCCGGCGAGCTCGGCGAGATGGCCGGCGAAGCCGTGCTCGAGCGCTCGGCGCTCACCGGCGAGCAGGTCTTGGAGACCAACGAGATGGTCTTCGTCGACCGCATCGCCGAGCAGGACGCCGACCACGTGGTCGTCGAGCGGGTCTTCGACCCCGAGCGCGACTACTTCCTCAACGACCATGTCTACCAGGGCGTGCCGGTGCTTCCGGGCGTCATGGGCTACGAGTTCATGGTCGAGACCGCCAACCAACTGGTCGACGGCGACGTCCTCGAGCTTCGCGACGTCAAATTCGAGCGCGCCGTCAAATTCCACCACGGCGAGCCGCTGCGCCTCATCGCGACCGCCGAGGTCGCCGAGCGCGCCGCCAAGCACGCCACCGTGGACGTCAAACTCGAGACCGTGCGCGAGGCCAAGACCGGCCGCACGCTGCGCAAGCAGCACTTCACCGCACGCGTGACCATCGGCAGCGGCCAGACAACCCGGCCCCAGCCGATCGTCCTCGACCCGACCGCCGAATTCGAGGCCGGGCCCCACAAGCTCGACATCTACCGGCGCTACTTCCACACCGGCTGCTTCCAGGTGCTCGAAGAAGTGCCGCACGTCGGCGAGAAGGTCGTCATCGGCTACGGACGAAAGCCCACCGGCCGACTGACCGCCTCCCAAAACGGCCACGTCTTCGTGACCGACCCGATGGTGCGCGAGATGGCGCTGCAGACCGCCGGTCTGTGGGGCATGAAGAATAACGCGCTCAGCTACCTGCCGCTGGCCATCGGCCGCTCCATGCAATTCGGCGTCGCCCAGCCCGGCGAAGGCATCTGCATTCGCTGCCGCCACCGCGACGACGCCTCCGAGCACGCCATCGCCTTCGACGTCGAGATCCTGACCCAGGACGGACGTCTGCTGCAGGTCATGGAGAAGGTCGAGCTCATCGGCCACAGCGTGCTCGCCGAAGACGAGCAGTTCGGCGACTTCGAGTTGCGACGCATCACCACCCGCCGGCTGAGCTTCCCGGAGGCCGAGCTTCTGGTGAACGACCTCGGCCTCGACATCGACGACGTCCTCGCCGACAGCGAGCGCGGCGCTTACGAGCGCCTGCGAAGCGAGACGCGCCGCGCCGAATGGCTCGCCGCGCGTGTGGCCGCCAAGGACCTGGTGAGCTGCCACCTCCGCAACTTCTTCGGCGTGCGCCCGGCCCTGGCCGACATCGTCATCGCCAAAGACGAGCACGGCGCCCCTTATGTCGAGCTTCGCGGCGACGCCCCGACGCAGCTTTCGGGGGTAACGTTGCCCAATATCAGCATCACGCACTCCAACGGCGTGGCCATCGCCGCGCTGGCGGGCCCGAGCCGCGCCGGCAAAGTCGGCGTCGACCTCGAGCTCATCGAGCAGCGCGACGACTCGTTCGCCAAGAACTACTTCTCGGCGACCGAACGCGCGCTCGAACTGCCCGACGTCAACGCGTCGGGCGACGCCCGCTCGGTGCTGCTGACGACGCTTTGGAGCGTCAAAGAATCCGTGAGCAAGGCGCTCGGCCTGGGCCTGCACCTGAACACCGGTGAGGTCAGCGTCGAGGGGCTCGAGGCCCGCGGCGACACCATCGTCGCCGACGTCGCCCTGAGCGGCCGCGCCCAGGAGGCGTTCGACGCGCTGTCGGGCACGGGCCTGGAAGTGCGCGCCGAGGTCGACGGCACCTTCGCCTTCGCCAGCGCCTGGCTCGAGTTGGGCGGCGAGGCGACTCAGACGGCGCCGACTGCCGAGCCCCAGGCCAAGTCGTCCGATGTTCCCGAAAGCTGGGTCGACGTGGCGGCGGTGGCAGCTCTCTTGAAGCACAAAGGACTCTTGGAGCGCGCCGACTTGGGCGAGTCGAAGGTCCGAGGAGAGAAACTCTCGCCTTGGAAGCAGTGAGGCCAGCATTTGGAGGCAGCGCTTCTGGCGCTGGAAATTTCGGAGGCAGCGCTTCTAGCGCTGGTCCAGACCTCGAAGGTCTGCCTCCTAAAGAACGGGACGAACGATGATTTACTTAGTCGAAATCGAAGGTCAGGAAGACCTCAAGGTCGAGCTGTCCGAGACCAAACGCGGCGTATGGACCGCCTCGGTGGGCGACGGCGAGCACGGCCGCTCCGTCGACCTCGAGATGCGCGGCCGCGCAAGTGACGGCGCCTATCTGTTTGCCATCGGCGGTCAGGTAAGAAAGTTCCACCTCGATAAGAACTGCACCAAGTACTTGCTCGACGACGGCGAGAAGGTCTCGCGCTTCCAGGTCGAACGTGCCGGCGAAGTGGTCCTCGACCACGACCGCATGTACGACACCGAGTGGGAAGTGCATATCGAGACCCTCGAGAGCAACATCACGGGCATCGTGCTCGAGGTGCTCGTCGAGCCGGGCCAGAAGGTCAAAGAGGACGAACCCGTCGTCATCGTCGAGGCGATGAAGATGGAGAATACTCTGACCGCCCCGATGGATGGCGTCGTCAAAGGTGTGCGCGTCGAGCCGGGTCAGACCGTGTATGCGGGCGATGCGCTCGTGACGTTTGAGTAGCGAAAGAGGTTCGTGAATCGAGCGCTATTTGCGCGGACAAACTACGATTTGAGGGTCGTTTCATTGCGGCTCTTGTGACGAACCAGGCAACACCCAAATTGTAGTTCAGCGCGTAGTTCAGCGCCCCAAATAGCGGGCGTCGCGAACCAAGAGCACCTCCATAAAGGAATGCAACCCCCAAGCGGGAGCCGAAGATATGAGCACCGACATGAACCTTGGACAGACGTCGAGCGAACAGAAGGCTGAGGAGCCGAAGGCCGAGCAGGCCGAGCAGCCCAAACAGCCCAAGCCCGACCAACGCGAAGCCATCGTCGAGAACCGCCGCAAGGTCAGCGTGGCCCACGCGCGCCTCGAGCGCCTCTTCGACGACGGCACCATGGAGGAGATCGGCGGCGAGGTGACCCACCGCGTGCACGACTTCGGCCTACAGGACAAGCAGGCCCCCGGCGACGGCGTCGTCACCGCCTGCGGCTTGGTCGACGGCCGGCCCGTCTACGCCTTCGCCCAGGACCGCACGGTCCTCGGCGGCAGCCTCGGCCAAGCCCACGCCCAAAAGATCACGCGCCTCCAAGACCTGGCCATCCGCGCCGGCGCCCCGCTCATCGCCATCAACGACTCGGGCGGCGCGCGCATCCAAGAGGGCGTCGACGCGCTGGGCGGCTACGGCGAGATCTTTCGCCGCAACGTCCAGGCCTCGGGCGTCATCCCCCAGATCAGCCTCATCGCCGGCCCCTGCGCCGGCGGCGCGGTCTACTCGCCGGCCCTGACCGACTTCGTCGGCATGGTCGAGGGCTCGAGCTTCATGTTTTTGACCGGCCCCAAGGTCGTCAAAACGGTGACCTTCGAGGACATCACCGTCGAGGAACTCGGCGGCGCGACGACCCACGCCTTCAAGACCGGCGTGGCCCACTTCGCCTGGAAAAACGATGTCGAGGCGATCGACAACGTGCGCAAGCTCCTGAGCTACCTGCCGTCGAATAACCGCGAGCACGCCCCCTTCGTCGAGCCCGAAGACGACGTCGAGCGCATGGACCCCGCGTTCCACGAGATCGTGCCCGACGACACCAGCCAGCCCTACGACGTGCGCAAGCTCGTCAACCTGGTGGTCGACAAGGAGAGCTTCTTCGAGGTGCACCAGCACTGGGCCAAAAACGTCGTCGTCGGCTTCGGCCGCCTGGGCGGCCACGTCGTCGGCATCATCGCCAACCAGCCCGCCGAGCTCGCCGGCGTCCTCGACATCGACGCCAGCCGCAAGGCCTCGCGGTTCATCCGCACGTGCAACGGCTTCCACATCCCGATCATCAGCCTCGTCGACGTCCCCGGCTTCTTGCCCGGCCGCCAGCAAGAGCACGCCGGCGTCATCGACCACGGCGCCAAGCTCCTATACGCCTACTGTGAAGCGACCGTCCCCAAGCTGTCGGTTATCGTGCGCAAGTCGTACGGCGGCGCCTACATCGTCATGAGCTCGAAGCACGTCGGCGGCGACATCAACCTGGCCTGGCCCCACGCCGAAATCGCGGTCATGGGCGCCAAGGGCGCGGTCGAAATCCTCAACCGCCGCGACATCGCCGCCGCCGACGACCCGGACGCCAAAAAAGACGAGCTCATCGGCGAGTACGAGGAGAAATTCCTCAACCCGTCCATCGCCGCCCAACGCGGCTACCTCGACGCGGTCATCGAGCCCCACGAAACGCGCCGCAAGCTGTACCGCTACCTGCGCGTGCTGATGAACAAGCGCGAGTGGATGCCGCCCAAGCGCCACGGCAATATCCCGGTCTAAACTCGGCGGAAGCGCCGACTTTGGAGGCAGACCTTCGAGGTCTGGACCCAGCGCTGCTAGCGCTGTCTCCACAACAAATCCAGGCATAACCCTAATCGGCATAACCCTAACAAGAGAGCCGCCCCCGACTCTGTCGGTGGGCGGCTTTTTTGGTTATCCGCTCGGATCTGGTGAACGCCCTCTCATGCGTCATGAAAAGCGCCGCCAGGCGAGCAGGCCCAGGGCCACACCCACGGCCAGCAAGTCGACCGGCGCCGTCGGCTGGCCCGTCGCGGCACACCCCGAATCGTCGCCGCATTCGACCGTCTGCTCGTTGTACTCGGCGCGGACGTCGAGGACGCCTTCTTGCTCGCCGGCGCTCCAGCCCACCGGAAACTCCACGTAGGTATAAGCCTCGTTGTTCTCCGACGCCGGACGCGTAAAGAGCAGCTCACCCTTGTCGCCTGCCTGAAAGACGACCGGCTCGGCGCAGCTCTCCCCACACTCGAGCTCGACGAACTCCACGGCTTGGTCACACTGGTTGTCGATGGTGACCTCGAGAGTCTCACACGACCCCGGATAGACCTTCACACAGTCGGCCAAACCGCCCCGCTCGACCACCGTGTCACAACTCGCAGGCTGTGAGCAGGCAAAGCTGACTGAGGACGCAAGAACGGTGCCCCCGAAAAAGACGACGCCCCCCGCCCACCAACCACGTCGAAACAGTGTCTTGTTCATGCTGGCACCTTTCTAGTCCGATTTCGCCTAGTCTTGTCCGAGTTCGTCACGCGCCCCCAACTATCGCCGCCCCAAATGTCGAGCGGTGCCGGAAGCTCCCCGTCGCTGATTGCGACTGGTTGCAGTGTCTGCTTGCCTTCTCGCGCTGTCAAATCCGGCAAAACTTGGCGGCCAGCCGATCGACTCTCGGTGGGCAGAAACGTGGCCGAAAACGATCCCATATCTAACTGGGCGCGGGTGCCCGGGCCTTGAAACGCATTCACAGTGGTTCTTCGAGTTTCGGTGCGAGGCCATCTTGCCCTCGTCTGCGAGAGCTGGAAGCACTCGCTCCGAAGACGTTTCGGTGCGGGGGCATCTTGCCCTATTTGTTCGGTGCGGGGGCATCTTGCCCTCGTCTGCGAGAGCTGGAAGCACTCGCTCCGAAGACGGTTCGATAGGGGTAGGGACCCCCGGTTCACCGGGCGCCCCTCCCTCCAAACCGTACGTGCGGATTTCCCGCATACGGCTTTCCAGTCAGCGGGTTCCTTTTCGTAAGGACTCGAGTTCCAGCCGTCGGGCTTCGGCCATAAAGAAAAGCCCGTGGTTGGCAAAATAGGCGTTGGGCCATCGCACATTATCGGTGTGATTGGTGTGGCCCGAGATCTTGAGGCGCTTGCGCAGAATGGCGCGCAGTCGCCTACGGATCTTGCCGTCGAGGCTGTCAAACACGTTGAAATAACTGTGCTTGAAATATTCGTACCATCCGCGGACGGTGCGATTGATCGCCTCGATGATGGTAGCCAAGCTGTGGCCACTGGTGCGCGGGGTCAATTGCCGAATCCGGTCAAAGAAACCTCCGTTTGGCCTTCTTGCTCGGGTACTTGTTCCCGCGCTTGAAGGCGTAGCCCAGAAAGTCGAAACTTCCCTCGGACTCGTCGACGAGTTGGGTCTTCTCCGGATGTAGCGTCAGTTCGTTGGCTTGCACCCACTTTCTGACCACGTCGAGCGCCTTGTCGGCCTGCTCTTTGTCCCGGCATAGAATCACAAAATCGTCGGCGTAACGCACCATCTCAAACCCTTGCTCTTCCATCAGGTGGTCGAGCGGATCGAGAAAGATATTTGCCAGGAGCGGGCTAATCACACCGCCCTGTGGCGTGCCTCTGTGGGGCTTTTGGCTTTCCCCTTGGTCGACGACCTCGCAGGTAAGAAAGGCATTGATGAGCTCGAGAATGCGTCCGTCTGAGACCTTCTCCTCCACGCGCGCCATGAGCAAATCATGGTCGATCGTGTCGAAGTACCCCTTCAGGTCGGCATCCACCACCCACCGATAACCTTGCTTGAGAAGCCCGTCGACGCGTCGCAGCGCATCTTTGGCTCCCCGTTGAGGTCGAAAGCCGTAGGAATGACGAGCAAAATCTCGCTCGTAAATCGGCTCCAGTACCATCTTGAGCGCCGTCTGGACGATCCGATCCTCTACGGTCGGAATCCCCAGCGGTCGCTTCTCGGCTCGACCCGGCTTGGGTATCCAGGTTCGCCTGACGGCTCGGGGCACATAGGTCCCCTCTTTGAGCACGCGGCTCAGTCGCTTCAGGTTCGACTCGATGTGTCGCTCGTAGTCGGCGATCGTCATCTCGTCGACGCCTGCTGCTCCGTCGTTGGCTTTGACTGCATCCCATGCGCGGATCAGCGTGGCCTCCCGATAGACTTTGTCAATCAGGCTGAACCACTTGCCTCCTTTGACGCCCCTTTCGAGCGCCTCGAGCATCCGGTCGGTCCAGATCGCTGGTTCCACCCATGTCCATTGGGTCGGGGTGTCTTCGACTTGTTTAGTCCCGCAGGACACTGACGTCGATTGGTCTTCCATCGCTCTTTTCCTTCCTGATTCCACTTTCCTGCATCCCTTCGCTCCACCTGCTTTCCCAGGTTTCCTCGCTACTACGAATGCTCTGACTTCTGCCGGCGTCTTTTGACCCGTCGGCAGATCTCCTGGATTCATCTAGACAGCCACTAAGAACCATTCTGTCTCCAACCACCATGCACTCCCATCGCGTCACCGTGTGTTCCTTGGTGCGCGTGGCTTCCTTCGAGCGTACGCTCCTGTTTCGTTCCCTCGAACCGAGCCGTGTCTGTTCGGGGCCGTGGGCTTTGGGGTACGGGTTTTGCCCTTCTCCCGTATCTGTTTTACCGCTCGTCGGCATCCGGGCTTCGCCGACCGCACATAGGCTCGCCGAGTGCCTTTGGCTGAATCGAGTTCGCTTTCGCTACGGACTGGTTCTTCGTTACCTCGGTTGCTTCCCACCCCGCCTCGCGGCGACGCAGTTACCTTCAACTTCGGGGCGGAACTTGCCCCGGATGGACTCTCACCATCGCGCTGTCTAAACTCTCCAGCGCACGTGCGGGGGCATCTTGCCCTCGTCTGCGAGAGCTGGAAGCACTCGCTCCGAAAACCGCCGGCGTCCCATTACAAAAACCGCGTGTTTGAATCGCATATTGGGCTCACCTATAGTCCCCCTGTCGCAACTCATCCCCCATGGTCTCGGAGGGAGCCACCATGCTCGCAGTCCCCAAGAAGTATCTATTCATCGTGGTCAGCGTTTTGTTCGCCGCGGCTCTCACCATCCCCGCCTCGGCGACGGCTTGCAGCTTCCCCCCTCCGAATGAATTCGCCGTCGAAGACGGTCCGGCTCCCAACGATGTCGCGCTGCCCAAAAAGCCCGAACTCTCCGTCGATCTGATCAAACGCGGCCGGGCTCCGGAAGGGAGCCATGCGACCTCGTGCGACGACATCGGCCAGCTCATTTTGCGGGTCGAACCAGTCGAACCGTCCGTCGGCTACGAATTGAAGGTCCTGGGCGGCGAGATGCCGCAGCCGAACTTCTGGATGCCCGACTATTTGGTCGAGTTCGACGCGGACGGCACGTTCCTCGTGACCTGGATCGACGGCAACGACGACGCCCAGGAGGCCTTCGACTTCACCGTCGTCGCCACCCCGGTCGATCGCTGGGGCCGGCGCGGCCCGAGCTCCGACCCACTGCACATCACCCACGCCGGACGAAGCGGCGCAGCCTGCTCGGTCGCCCCGGGTAGCCTCACCGGCTCACCGCAGGCGCCGCTCTCCCTGGCGGTTGTGGTGTCGCTCGCCGCTGGATTGCTCGTCCGCCGAAAACTCGGCTGACACCCTACGAAAGCCCCACACTCCCCCCGGGAAGCGGCACGTGAAACCGATCGCGCGCTCTCTCCTGCTCCCTCACAAGCCCCTGCAAACGCTCGGCGCCCTGGCGCAGCGGCTCGTCGGTCAGGTCGAAGGTGCCCCAGTGCATCGCCGCGAAGTGCGCGGCACCCAGGTCGTCGAAGGCCTGCAGCGACTCCTCGGGGTTCATGTGCTGCGGACGCATGAACCAGCGCGGCTCGTAGGCGCCCACCGGCAGCATGGCGAGCTCGATCTCCGGGTAGACCTCGCCGATGACCTCGAAGCCGCCGAAATAGCCCGAGTCGCCCGCGTGGTACAGCGTGTGCGTCCCCTGCAGCACCCACCCGCCCCACAACGCCTTATTCGTGTCGGCCAGCCCCCGGCGATGCCAGTGCTGGGCGGGCACGAGCGTCGCGTCGACCCCGCCGAAGTCGACCGCAGTCCACCAGTCGACCTCCACCACACGCTCGAACCCGTCGGGAATCACGCTCCCGAGCCCCAGCGGAACGACCACGGTCGTATCCGACCCCTGCTCGGCCGCCAGGCGCTTGAGGCTCGCGCGGTCGAGGTGGTCGTAGTGGCCGTGGGTGATGAGCACCGCGTCGACGTGCGGTAGTTCCTCGACGTCGAACGGCGTGGGCGCCTTTCTGGGCACGAACGCGCTCGCCCCTCCGAACACGGGGTCGACGACGGCGCGAAAGCCGTCGAGCTCCACCAAGAAGCTCGCGTGGCCGATCCAGAGCACCTTCGGCGACGGCATCCCGGCGAAGTCGTCGAGCGCGGTGGGGATCGGCTGCAGCGGCTCTTCGCGCTGCTTTTCGTCCGCCCACGGATTCGAGCTCAACTGCCACTTGAGTAGGTCGATGGGGCTGCCGGGGCTGACGTTGCGCCAGGGGTTGAAGAACTTGCCCCCTTCGCAGTGCTCGGCGAAGTAGACGAGGTCGTCGTCTTTGAGGTGGGCGGGCGGTTTGATGATGTGGGTGGTTGGGTTCATGGGAGTGAAGTTAGTGGGTGTTTATAGGTTCGGCAATTTGAGATCCCTTGCTTTTTGCTGGGGCCCCTCCGCCTCGCTTCGCTTCGGCACCTCCCCTAGCGCTGGACAGCGCGCTGGGGAGGGAGATTGCAGGCAAGTGCCTCGGTTCAAACGCGCAATCCCCCTCCCAGGGCCGCCTTTCAGGCCGCGGGGAGGTGCCGGCGAAGCAAAGCTGAGCCGGCGGAGGGGACGCTGCGAGAAGCAAGGGACTACACTCCCCGAGCAAAAAACTTGCCCCTCCCCAATCTCTAGCTAAACTCCACATCGAAGCCAGCTTTTTCGGTGCCAAGGACGGCGCCGCCACAACGACACGGAGTCACCGATGCTTTCCAACGTATTTGAGCGCGCTCTCGCAGACGAAAAGACCAAGCAAAAGTCGATGTCCATCGCCAGCGGCCCCGGCGCCCCGATGTTCGAGCCGGGCCCGACCACCCGGATTCGCCGCGCGCCGGTGCGCGCCATCGCGTCGGTGACCGTCGACGGCGGCCCGCGTGAGATCTTCGGCCAGGTCCTCAACGTCAGCCCCGGCGGCTGCCTGCTCAAGACCGAGGCGACCATGGAGACGGGCACGCTGGTGGACATGAGCATCACCGTCATCGGCGACGGCTTCCGCGCCCGCGTCGACTGCAAGGGCGTGCTGCGCCGCCGCGAGGAGTCGGGCACCCGCAAGCACTACGGCGTCGAGTTTCTGGCGGTCGACTCGCAGGACAAGCAGTCGCTGCAGTGGCTGTACGCCCAGGCGATGCGCTGAGGCGCCACGCCCGTTTACTCAAGGCGCACAAGGGTTTATAACACGCGCCATGAACTGGATCGGACTCATCGACACAACGCGACACACCCGCCAGGCGCCCCCCGGGCGCGTCGTGGCGGGTTTGTCTCTTCTCGAGCGCGCCGTGCGGCTGTGCGCGGTCAAAGACTGCTCGCACGCCGTCATCGCCACCACCGCCGAGTTCGCCGAGGAGGTCGAGGCGATCGCCGCCGACATCGACTTCGGCATCGAGCTTCTGGTCCGCCCGGTCGACGACGACGCGCCCACGGCGGTCATCGCCCAGACCGCCGACACCATCGCGCCCTTCCTCGACACGGTCGACGGGGTGATGTTCGTGCGCTCCTCGACGGTCTACGACCGCGGGCTCGTCCACGCGTTCGACGGCGATGAAATCCCCGAAGGCATCGCCGTCGCCAGCACCGAGCTCGACGAGCTCGCCGACCTGCTCGAGACCCGCGCCGATGTGTGGCCCGAGATCGCCGAGTACTGCGCCGGGCACACCCACCGAGACATCGCCGAGCTCGCCGCGGTCGCCGACAGCACCACGACCGACACCGACAAATGGCAGGTGCGCGTCGAAGACGCCCAGAGCGCCGACGGCGCCGCGCTTCGGCTGTGGAGCGGGTGCAGAAAGGACGTCGACGGGATCGT
The DNA here is from genome assembly GCF_006517175.1 of Persicimonas caeni. NCBI lineage: Bacteria > Deltaproteobacteria > Bradymonadales > Bradymonadaceae > Persicimonas > Persicimonas caeni. The sequence goes on from NZ_CP041186.1 coordinate 747,826, forward strand.
GTCGCGCCACCTGAACCGCTACATCAGCCTGAGCATCAGCCGCGCGATCGCGGCCACGGGCATCAAGCCCAACCACATCTCCATCGTCACCTTCAGCCTGGGCGCGCTCGCGGCCATCTTCGCGGGCATCGGCGGCTACTGGTGGTTCGTGCTCGCCGGGATCACCTACCAGATCAACTCGGTGGTCGACGGCGTCGACGGCGAGCTTGCGCGGGTCAAATACGAGTTCAGCCTGCTCGGCGAGTGGCTCGACACGCTGAGCGACGACAACAAAGACGTGCTGTTCTATGCGGGCTTGGCCATCGGCGCCTGGCGCACCTGGGACTTCCCCATCGACGGCTTCGACGCGACGACCTGGCTGTGGCTGGGCGGCATCGCCGTGGCCGGCAAGCTCGTGTCGATGGTCGCCTACTACACCTGGCTCATCGCCAACAAACGCGGCGACCTGCTCGCCTTCGAGTGGAGCTTCGAGGACGACGACCAACGAGAGGCGTCGGCCCTCTCCTCGGCGCTGGCCAACCTCAAATACCTGACCAAGAACGACTTCATCGTCTTCTTCGCGATGGTCCTGAGCTTTCTGGGCGTCCTGCCCTACTTCCTCTTCATCGTCGCCCCCGGCCAATTCTTCATCGCCGCCAGCGTCACCCTCCAACGCCTGCAGCGCCGCCGCGCCGGCTGAGCCTGCGCGCGCGTGTTGACACCGCGCGCGCCCATGGGGCAATCTCCTACGTACCTGTTTCACAATCTGTCGTTGGGGGGCCAGCCACCGCCGGCCCGTGATCCCAATCGAGCACGAACTTTCCATTCGAGCACGTAAGGAGACACGTATGACGATCGGTAAACGAGACGCACGATTTTCGAAAGAATCCAAGGCCGCTTGCACCAACGCCCGCGGCGTCACCCTCGACGGCGGCGCGGATGTGGTGCGCAACACCGTCCTCGCCTATGTCGAGCCCATCTTCGCCGAATTCGATTCGGCCATCAGTGCCGAAGACCGCGCCGAGACCAAGCTGAACGCCTCCGTCGTCAAGATGGAGCAGGTTGAAGCCGAGGCCGGCCGTTCGTTCGCCGCGATGCACTCGGGATTGCAGACCGGGGTCGCTTTCGCCCACGCCGCCCCAGACCGCACGGATGTCGACGTCGACAACCTCGAAAACTACCTGGACGCCATGTCGCCCAGCGATTTTCGCCGGCTCAGCCGCGCCGAGACCTTGGTCCAATTCGAGCGCACCCACGGCTATCTGGGCGACTTCCTGCCCACCGAGCTCGAGTCGCGCATCAAACCACTGGCCGACGACACCCTCGCCAAACTCAAGGCCATGGCCGACGAGCAGGAGCAGTCGAACGCCGAATGGCTCCAGGAGCAGGCCGATTTGGAGACGGCGCGCAACAAGGCGAAGGAGGCCTACGTCACATTGCGCGACGGCATGGCAACTGCCCTGCGCATGGTGGGCATGCACGAGCGCCTGAACCAAATCGTCAAGCCGCTCCATCGCGCACTCTATGCGACGAGCGGTTCCGACGAGCCGAGCGAACCGGCGGAGCCGGCCGAGCCTGTCGCGCCGAGCGATCCTGTGCCGGTCCCCAACGAGTAACCCCCTCCTTGCCTCGGGGCAGCCCCGCCCCGAGGCATCCACAACCTTCACCCGGCTCTCGCGCCCCCCTTGCAAAAGCTGCATCGACATCGCCCCGCCCTCGCAACCCTCCTGCGAAATGTGCAGCCTCCCTAAAGCTCCCTCGCCGCGCCCTCACAATTCTCGCGACGGCATTGCCCCTTCCGATCACCCCGCCTGCGAACTCTGCATCGACGTTGCTCTTCTCGATCATCCAGCCTGCGAACACTACATCGGGGTTGCACTTCTCGATCATCCAGCCTGCGAACACTGCATCGACGTTGCACTTCTCGATCATCCCACCTGCGAACTCTGCATCGGCGTTGCTCCTCTCGATCATCCCACCTGCGAACTCTGCATCGGCGTTGCTCTTTCCGATCGCCTTGGCGTCGAACTCTGCAAGGGCGTCGTTCTTCTCGATCCCCCCGGCGTCGAAGTCTGCAAAGGCGTTGATCTTCTCGATCCCCCCGGCGTCGAAGTCTGCAAAGGCGTTGATCTTCTCGATCTGACCTGCTCCAAACCTTGCAAGAGAGTCGCCCCATCCGATCGAGCCGCATCCGACTTCTGCGGCAGCGTTGCCTCGAAAGACCCCGGCGGGTTCACGAGGCCGTCGCACAAGGTCGCCGTCGTTTGGAGGCAGCGCTTCCAGCGCTGGTTGCAGGAGCGTGCGGCCTTACTCCCAGGGCAAGATGCCCTGCCTCCAAAGGCTTTTGCGACAGCCTCTTCACCCCGCCGGTGAATCAGCCTGTCCAGCTACCCAGGCGACCAAACGCCCCAAGACCCCGGCGGGTTCACCCCGCCGGTGAATCAGCCTGTCCAGCTACCCAGGCGACCAAACGCCCCAAGACCCCGGCGGGTTCACCCCGCCGGTGAATCAGCCTGTCCAGCTACCCAGGCGACCAAACGCCCCAAGACCCCGGCGGGTTCACCCCGCCGGTGAATCAGCCTGCGCAGCTAATGCGAGGCGGCCAACCTCCCACAAGAGCCACGACTCACGACCCACGGCCCACGACTCGAGACCGGCGCGCAGCGCCCCCACGACGACATAGTGATGCGTCTGCCGACAAAATTCGCCGGCATGGGTGCTGCGGATTGGCTTGTGATTGTGATCGGTTAACGGGCTAGGCCCGCCCCGTTTTGAAGCCACCTCGGATGGGTCATACGCTGGGCGCATGCCCACCCCGACGCCACGACCTACTAGCTACGACGACGCCGCTGTGGCACTCCTCATGGCACAGGTCCATCTTCACGCCACATCTGAACTTCGACGCAGCAACAAACCCGCACCGGGCAAATCCGACCGTTTCGCCACAAGGACGAAACTGCCGGCTCGGCCTCCGCCGAGCGCGTCGAAGAAGTACCGTCCAACTTCTCCTCGAAGATACGCTCGCTACGAAAGCTCTGTTTTGCGGATCGGGAAACCGTTCCGCCACAGTCCGAGCCCACCGGCTCAGCCACCCGGGGAGTGAGCCAAAACCAACTCCGACCCACCCGCCCGTTTCAAATTTGTGGGGAAATTCGTGCGCACGATACTTCCACCCCTCATTACGGTTTTCGGCAAAAAGCAAAAATTGTTGCGTCTTTTTTGCAGATCATGCCCTGAGAGGGCGTACGGGGCGAATTTTTCTAATCGCGCTGATGTGGTGGCGGGGAAAGTCAGCCTTGCAGCGATTCGCGATCAAGCCCGCTACACATCCCCAGAACCGCCCTGTCACACACAATTTTCTCAAGATCTACATGACGCGCCCTCGCGTTTTCTATACGGTGTGGGCGTTGTAGTTGTTTGACGTCGATTCTATCGCGCATGCCCTCAAAACACCGACAATTCGCCGCGCCCCTGGCCGCCGCCGTGGCGTTCTTGGGGCTCTGTTGGGCCACGCCGGCCTTCGCCGGGGCCTGGGCGCAAGAGGATCGCGGGCTCTACGTGCAGCTGTCGGTCGCCGGCGAGGTGGCCGGCGAGCAGTACAAGGAGACCGGCGAGACCTTCCAGCTTTTGAGCGAAGACGACGAGGGCGACTTTCGGTCGCTCGGCTCGTTTTTGTACGCCGAGTTCGGCGTGCTCCCTTCTTTGACGATGGTCGCGGCGACCGCCTACCGCCACGTGGAGCTCGACAGCGTCCAGGTGCGCAGCACGGCGCGCGGCTTTGGCGATTTCCAGCTCGGCGCGCGCTACCAGTTCCTCGACGAACCGCTGGTGATGTCGGCCTACGTGGGCGCGAAATCCCCCACCGGCTACACGCCCGACCCGCCCGAGCTTCGCAGCGCGACGCTGGGCAACGGCGTGCAGGAGTACGAGGGGCGGCTGCTCGTGGGCAAGAGCTTTTATCCCGCGCCCGTCTACGTGTCCGGCGAGGTCGGGTTTCGGCTGCGCGGGGCGCGGCCGACGGCCAACGGGGACCGCCTCGATTATCCGCCCGAGATCCCTTACTTCCTCGAGATTGGCTACGGTCCCACCGATTGGATCTGGCTGCGCGGGGTGGTCGACGGGGTGTGGGGCACCGGGGACCCGGTGGCCATCGAGGGCGTCTCGCTGACGCCGCTGACCCAGCGCTACACCAAGGTCGGCCCGAGCGTCATCTTTAGCTTCCTCGACAACTATCAGCTCCAGCTCAATTACACGTATACGGTGCTCGGAGTGAACGCCCTGAAGAGTCAGCAGGTGAGCCTCGGGTTCGCCGTCGACACCACGCTGTAGGCAGTGACCATGACCACGCGACGTGACTTCCTCAAAAAACTCGGCTCCGGCGCGGTGGCGCTGGTGGGCGTGCAGTTTTTGTCGGGTTGCGAGGAGTTGGTCTTCGAGTCGAAGGTCGCCGGGGCGCCGCTGTCGTTTATGACCCCGGCCGAAGACGGGTCGTGGTACTGGCAAAGCGGCAACGGCATCGCCAAGGACGACGCGCCCGACATCGCCCCCGAGGACTGGACGCTGAAAATCCGCAACAACGGAAACCGCGTCGGCGGCGTCAGCTTCGCCGACCTGCAGGCCCTGGCCGACAACGGCGAGTCGCTGTCGTATTGGAAGACGATGCGTTGCGTGTACGGGGCGTATGTGGGCCCGGCGGCGACGACCTTCGTGGCCAACGGCATCTTCACGGGCATCCCGCTGCACCGCGTGCTCGAAGAGGCGGGCGTCGACCCCGACGCCAACGCCAAGCTTCGCGTCTTCGGGGCCGATGGGTTTTCGAGCAATATCCCCATCGGACGCGCCTTCGACGCGGGCCCCTCTCCGCTCGCGCCGCTGCTCGCCTACGAGCTCAACGGCGAGCCCATCTCGCGGCTTCGCGGCGGGCCGGTGCGCCTGGTGATTCCGGAGACCTGGGGCTACAAGAACGTCAAATGGCTCGACGCGCTCGAGGCGACCCCCTCGGACGCCATCTTCGGCACCTACGAGACCGAGCGATTCAACCCGCAGACCAACCCTTCGGTGAGCGCCGAGACCCAGCGGCGCATCGACGACCCCGGCCAGATTTCGCTGGCGAGCGTGGTCTCCGACCCCAACGCGGTGTCGGCGACCCTGAAGGGCCCCGACGTAACCATCGCCGGGGCGAGCTTTGCGGGCGGCCAGAAGATCGTCGACGTGCAGGTCGCGCTCGACGACGGGCCGTTTGAATCGGCCCAGCTAAAAGGCTACGAAGAGATGCTCGACGCGCTCAGCCCGGCGCAGCGCGAGCTGGCCGCCGAGTGCGCCCAGCAGAGTGAGGACTGGCCCTTTGTGGGCGTCTGGAGAACCTGGACCAAGACCTTCTCGGGGCTGGCCCCGGGAGATTATATCGTGACCATTCGCGCACGCGACGACGCGGGACAGGCGCAGTCTGGCGACACAAGCCAGCCGCTGGTCATCGCCCCCGAAGTGCGCGTGCCTTTTCGTGTTACCTGAAGCAATCGCATGACCTGAAGCAAACGAGTTCCTAGAACACTGTGTTGTCATACAACGGACTAGCAATGAAGCCTGGACTAAGAAGATTACCGGCCCTCCTTGTGGCCCTGCTGCTCATCGGCGCAGGCTGCTCGGATGACCCTGCAAATAATAACAACGGCGACATGGACGCCGGCGACGTGCTCGTCGACGGCGACGACATGGACGCCGGTGACGGCGGCCACGACGGCGGCGATGCCGACCCGGACGCGGACAGCGACGGGGGCACGCAGACCGACAACCTGGTCGTGTGTGAGAACACGCTCGACGCCCCGCCCGCCGACGCAGCCTGCGGTACCACCAGCGGCACGAACAGCTTCGTGATGCTCCAGGGCGAGGTGCTCGCCGGCGACACGATCTACGAGAACGGCCAGGTCCTCATCGACCGCAGCTCGGGCAACGCCACCATCGCGTGTGTGGGTTGCGACTGCGGCGACGAGCCCGACGCGGCCGACGCCACGGTGGTGTCGTGTCCGTCGAGCGTCATCTCCCCGGGCCTCATCAACGCCCACGAGCACCTGGGCTGGGGCGCCGGCGAGCCCAAGCCGCACGGCGACGAGCGCTACGACCACCGCCACGACTGGCGCGAAGGGCTTCGCGGCCACGACGAAATCCGCAGCGGCGGCAGCGACTACAGCGACCAGGCAGTCCTGTTCGGCGAGCTTCGCCACCTGATGGGCGGCGCGACGAGCATCGCCGGCTCGGGCGGCGCGGACGGCTTCTTGCGCAACATGGACCGCAACAGCGAAGGGCTGAACACCAGCGTCGACTACGAGACCTTCCCGCTGGGCGACACCAGCGGCACGCTCATCGCCGAGGGCTGCGGCTACCGCGACATCCCCGGCGACTCGGTGCTGGCCAACGGCATCTACCTGCCGCATATCTCCGAGGGCATCGATGACGAGGCCCAGAACGAGTACACCTGCCTGTCGGCGACGACCGGCGGGGGCAACGACGTGGTCGAGGACAACACCTCGGTCATCCACGGCATCGGCCTGACCGCCGCGGATATCGCCGACTTCGGCGCCAGCGGAGCCGAGCTCGTCTGGTCGGCGCGCACCAACATCGACCTGTACGGCAACACCGCCGACGTGGTCACCTACGACAAGTACGGCGTGACGATCGCGCTGGGCACCGACTGGGTGCTGAGTGGCTCGATGAACATGCTGCGCGAGCTGGCCTGCGTCGATTACCTGAACCAGAACCACTACAACAGCTACTTCACCGACAAGCACCTGTGGCAGATGGCCACCGCCAACGGCGCCCAGGCGCTGGGTGTGGGCGACCAGGTCGGCACCCTCGCCGAGGGCTACGTGGCTGACATCGCCATCTTCGACGCCTCCGATCGCTCGGCCTACCGGGCGGTGCTCGGCGCCGGCGTCCAGGACGTCCAGCTCGTGATGCGTGGCGGCGACGCCATCGTCGGCCAGCCCAACCTCATCCAGGCGCTCGTGGACAGCGCGAATATCGGCGACTGCGAGTCGGTCGACGTGTGCGGCGACGACCGGCTGGTGTGCGCCCAGAACGACACCGGCTACAGCTGGTCGGACATCCTCGGCGCGGGCTCGAGCTACGACGCGTTTTACTGCGACGCACCGCCCAGCGAGCCGTCGTGTGTGCCGATGCGCCCCGACGAGTACACGGGCATGAGCTCGGCCACCGACCAGGACGGCGACGGCGTCGACGACAGCGAGGATAGCTGCCCGACGATCTTCAACCCCAAGCGCCCCCTCGACGGCGACACTCAAGCCGACTTCGACGGCGACGGCATCGGCGATGCCTGCGACACCTGCCCGCTCAACGAAGGCGAGACCTGCGACCCGTTCGACCCGAACGACCGCGACGCTGACGGCACGCCCAACGACACCGACAACTGCCCCGCGGTCGCCAACCCCGACCAGGCCGACAGTGACTCGGACGATATCGGCGACGCATGCGACGCGTGCCCCGACTTCGCCAACGCCGGCGGCACGGGCTGCCCGGCGACCATCTACGACATCTGGGACGGCACGGTCGAGCAAGGCGCGAAGGTGCTCATCCAGGACGCCATCGTCACCGCAGCCGGCGACAGCGGCGTGTTCATTCAGTACACCTCCGACGCGGCCGACTTCGACGGCGTCCCCTACAGCGGCGTCTACATTTACATGCCCGACTACTCGCCGATGCCCGCGCGCGGCGACCGCGTCGACGTGTCGGCGACCGTCTCCGAGTTCGGCAGTGAGCCGCAGCTCTCCGACCCCGACATGATCACGGTCAACTCCAGCGGCAACACGCTGCCCGCCCCGGTGGTCCTCGACGCAGCCAGCGTCGCCACCGGCGGAGCCAACGCTGATCACGTCGGCGTGCTCATCCGCGTCGAGAACCTGACGGTGGCCTCCGCGCCGAACCAGTACGGCGAGTTCGAGGTCGACGGCGGCCTGTTGGTCGACGACCTGTTCTACGAGATCACCCCCGCCCCGGCGGCCGGCGACACCTTCAACGCGCTCGTGGGCGTGTTGAACAGGGGCTTCGGCAACACCAAGCTGACCCCGCGTGACGAGAACGACGTCATCATGGGCCCGCCGACCATCGAGGACTTCGGTCCGGCGCAGGCCTACCTTGAAGCAGGCACCACCGACGTGCCGGCGCCCGGCCTGACGGTGACGCTCAACCGCGCTCCGGCGCAGACGACGACGGTCGACCTGACCTACTCCGACTCGACCATCATCGACGGACCGGCCACGGTGGACGTGCCCGCCAACCAAGACAGCGTCCAGGTCAGCCTCTACGCACTGGGCGCGGCCGGAAGCTCGGCCGACGTGACCGCCACCCTCACCGGCACCTCGATGACGGCGACCGTCACCATCTACGACGACGCCAGCGTGCGCGAGGTCGTCGACCTAACCCCGGCCAACCAGACGCTGCAGCTCGACGCCACCGGCACGGCGACCGTCGTGCTCAACCTGCCGGCTCCGACCGGCGGCCAGGTGGTCGACATCTCGACGGTGGGTGAAATCTCGGCGCCGAACACGGTGACCGTGCCCGCCGGACAGATGAGCGCCGACTTCACCGTGACCGCCGCGTCGGTCGCCGGTACGGGCATCCTCACCGCCCAGATCGGAAACTCGGCCGCCACGGCCAACGTCGACGTGACCGCCGGCCCGAGCACCCCGTGCCTCATCATCGGCGAGTACGTCGAGGGCGGCAGCTTCAACAAGGGCATCGAGCTGTTCAACTGCGGCACGACCGACCTTGAGTTGTCCGACTTCGGCGTCTGTCAGGCCAACGGAAGCGGCAGCGAGTGCGACTCCGAGCTGATCCTGCCGAGCCAGTCGCTCGGAGCAGGCGCGGTCTACACGCTGTGCCACCCGAGCGCGTCGTTCTCGTGCGACAACTCCACCGGCATCATCAACCACAACGGCAACGACCGCTACGTCATCTACCAGGACGACGACGGCTCGGGCGCCTTCGAGCCGGCCAACGACACGGTCACCGACGCCTTCGGCGAGACGGCCGTCGACCCGGGCGAGGCGTGGAAGGACAAGACCTACCGCCGCTGTGACTTCACCCCGTACTACGGCCAGACGACGTTCGACGTGCTCGACTACTACACCGAGCACGCCAAGGACGACGTGAGCCACTTCGGCACGGAGCCGACGGCGGGCTGTCCGTAAAGCCAATTCGGAGCGAGGGCATCTTGCCCTCGTCGGCACGAGATGCACTCCCTCCGATAGAACATCAGCCGGCAAGTCCGGTTGCCACGTGGTCTCCACACACTGGCAACCGGACTTGCCGGCTGACTCTTTTCTTGCCCACCACTTGCCTCGCCAGACCCGCCTTCCCCCGTCATCCCGCGCACTTAGCCACCTCCAGCCCAACGACACCTTTGTTGGCATGATTCTCGCTTGTGTATGTGCACCTCGCACGACATCGCACATATACAAGCGTTCGAATTACGCTGGAGATACAAAATGAAATTTCTGAAAACCGTCATTATCGCCCTCGCCCTGGTCTTCGGCGCCGCGAGCACCGCCACGGCCGAGTACCTCCCCAACGCCAAGAGCCAAGCCGAGCAGGTCGACAGCCTCGACCTGATGGTCAAGTACCTGGGCGAAGAGTCTTATATCCCGAGCCGCCTCGAGCTGCGCCAGATCTCGCCGGACCCGGTCGCCGACCTCGTCGAGATCGCCTCCGGGCGCTACAAGACGCAGCTTCGCAACCGCGCCGTGCAGTCCCTGGCGCTGTACCGCAGCGACGAGCGCGCCGTGCAGACGGTCGAGGCGATGCTCGAGAAGTTCAAGCCGGGCGACGCCCTGCTGCCCGGCGTCATCGTGGCCTACGCGCAGATGACCGGCGAAGAAGGTGTCGAAAAGATCGAGAAGTTCGCCGACCACAAGCGTCAGGACGTGCGCATGGCGACGGTCGTCGCGCTGGGTCGCTTCGGCGGCATGAGCGGCTATGAGTTGCTCGGTCAGCTCGCGGAGACCGAAGAGCATCCGGTGATCAAGCAGCGCATCGAGAATTATGTGCGGTAGAGGCTGGGGTTTGGGGGTTTAGGAGTTTGGGGGTTTAGGGATTTGGGGGTTCGATGGCACGCTAAGTCATAAGTGCCAGAAGAGAGTTTGATGCGAGCCGGTCCGTCTTGGGCCGGCTCGTTGTTTATGGTGACCTTTCCGCGGAACGCTTCGGGAATGACGAGGGTCGCTTCGGCGGTGGGCGGGATTTCGACGGTCAGTCGCAGCACATCGCCGTCCACCGTCCAGCTCGACGCGATACGACCACGCACTGAATCGTACGACGCCTCGGCGTGGGTGAGGCCTTCGCATGGCTTGGGGGCGAGGGTGAACCGACGGAAGCCGGGGGCGCGCCAGTCGGGCTGGATGCCGGCGACCCATCCGTACAGCCAAGCGCCGACGGCGCCGGGGGCGAAGTGATTGAAGGAGAGCATGCGCTCGGAGCGAAACGAGCCGTCGGGCTGGATATTGTCCCAGTGCTCCCAGATGGTGGTGGCGCCGTGTGAGACTTGCAGAAGCCATTGGTGGTCGGGGTTGAGCAGCAGCCGATAGGCGTGCTCGGAGTTGCCGTGCGCGCTGAGCACGTCGCACAGGTGCGGCGTCCCCAAGAAGCCGGTGCGCACCTCGTAGTCGGAGGCCTCGACGAGTTCGGCGAGTGTTGCTGCCGCGGCGTCGCGCTCCTCGTCGGGGAGGAGCTCGAAGGCGAGCGCGAGCACGTAGGTGGTCTGTCGGTGGGGCGTGAGCCGTCCGTTTCCCTCGTAGAAGAAGTAGCAGAACGCCTCGGCCGCGCGCCGGTGGTGCTCCCGGTACTCGGCGGCCTCCTCGGTGCGGCCGAGCGCCTCGGCCATACGCGACAAGAGCAGCGCGCTGTAGGCCAGGTAGGCGGTCGGGATATACCGGCGCGATCGCAGAATCGAGCCGTTCATGCCGTCACCCGGGGCGAGCCAGTCGCCGAAGCCGAATTGGTCGCTGGTGAAGTAGCGAAGGTGGCGCCACGTCTCCTTTCGGTGCGCGCGATCCAAGAACCAGATAATGTCGGTGGGCCGGCCAGTCCTGGAGAGGCGCAACTCGAACAGCGCGCGCATGCTGTCGAACGACTCCTCGAGGATGCGCGTATCGCCGTAGAACTGGTACAGCGTCCAGGGGACGACGATCGCAGCCTCGCCCCACCCTACCGATCCGTTCAAATGAAAGAGCGCGAAGTACTCGTCGAACAGACCTTTCTCGTCGCCCGGGCGGCGGTCGAGGGCGTTGCGTACCACGCGGCGTAGCATGTCGCGGCGGTCGGCGAACGCGTCGGGGACGACCATCGGTACGAGACCGTCGGCGTGCTGATCGACGCGCAGATCACGCAGCCAACGCGTCAGGAAGGCCGACACGTCCATATTGAAGCAGGCCGTGGGGGCAAAGACCTGGATATCCCCCGTCCAGCCCATGCGCTCGTCGCGTTGCGGGCAGTCGGTGGGCACGTCGAGGAAGTTGTCGCGCTGGGACCAGACGATGTTGTCGAAGAGCTGATTGACCCGCTCGTCGGAGCACCGAAAATGACCGGTAAACTCGAGGTCGGAGTGGACGACGATACCGGTCAGGTGGCCGAGTGAGGGAGGCTCGACGAGCCCCTCGACTTTGACGTAGCGAAACCCGTGGAAGGTGAAGTGAGGCTCGAACTCCTCGACGTCTCCCGTCCCGGCCAACACGAAGGTATCGGTGGCCTCGGCGGTGCGAAGGTTGCGGTTGTAGAAGTTGCCGTCGGGGTCGAGCACCTCGCCGAATTGGAGCTTCACCGCGGTGCCTGCAGGCCCCTTCGCCCGAAGACGGGCCCACCCGACCATATTCTGCCCAAAGTCGAAGACGGTCTCGCCGGCCGGTGTGTGCAAGATCTCGACCGGCTCGAGTTCCTCAATCGCCCGGACCGGCGCGCTGCGGGGCGCGGTGAGCACCGTCGGATCGATAGAGCCGGTGCGGACCTCTTGCCAATCGCGGTCATCGAAGCCGGCACAGTCCCAGCCAACCTGCCGGGCGCGGGCGTCGTAATGTTCGCCGTCGAAGATATCGCTCGCGCGGATCGCGCCGGTCGACCAGCGCCACTGTCGATCCGTGGCGATCGTCTCGGTACGGCCGTCGTCGTAGGTGACCTCGAGCTGGGCCAGAAGCCCGAGTCGGTCGCCGTAGACGTGGCGCGCGTTGATGTAGGAGATGGAGCCCCGGTACCAGCCATCGCCCAGGATCGCTCCGAGGACGTTGTCGCCCTTCTGGAGGAGGTCGGTGACGTCGTAGCACTGGTACTGCAGGCAGTCGTCGTAGGAGGTCCAGCCTGGTGTGAAGAGCTCGTCGCCTACACGGTTTCCGTTGAGCCGGGCCTCGTAGAGTCCGTGAGCTGTGACGTAGAGGCGAGCACGGCGGACATCGCCGGTCAGAACGAAGGACCTGCGCAGCATGGGCGCCTCGGCTCGCTGCTCGGGAGAGACGTCTCGGTCGGGCTCGATGAGCGAGGCCGTCCACTCCTCCGGGTGGAGCAGCCCCATCTCGAACCAAGCAGGCGCAGCCCGCTCGCTGGCCTGGCCGTTCTGGTCCCACACGCGCACGGACCAGTGGTAGCGCCGGCGCGACTGCAAACGTGGTCCTGCGTAGGTGGCCTCGATTTCGTCGAGCGACTCGACACGCCCCGAGTCCCACAGGACGTCGCCCCCGTCGAGGTCGGCGGCGCGGTGAGCGACTCGAACTTGGTAGGCGCTCCCATGGACGCCCTGCCCCGTCGACTGCAACTGCCAGCGCAAGCGCGGGCGAGCGACATCCAGCCCCAGAGGATTTTCGAGGTGCTCACAGCGAAGGTGGGTCACATGAACTGGCGGGGTGTGCTCGGGCATGACTCCTCCAAAGTTACGATTCCCGCGAGGTCAAACACCACACCGCTGATTGCCATCGTTCACAGGCATTGCTAACCTCCACAGGCGAACTCCCTTGCCTTTTGAAGTTGTGCCTCGACGATGACTGCGCCTACCTCTTTGGACCAATACAACCAGCCCTGTGAGCAGTGCCACGAGAAGCGCTACATCATTACGCGCCGTGGTGATCGCGCGGTCGCCAAGACCTGTGAAGCGTGCTTCGACACCTGTCCGGCGTGCGACGACGAAGAGTTCATGCACGTGACCGACGAGCGCGGCTACAGCTACGTGAAGCGCTGCGCGCTGTGCGGCACGCTGAACAAACGCATCGAGGCGTTCAACGAGGCGCGCATCCCGGCGCGCTACTACCACCTGACGGCGGCGATCGAGCACTTCAAGACCAACGGTTCAGACGGCAAGCCTATCGGCAACCTGCAGCAGGTCAAGCTGCGCCTGCACCGCTGGGTCACCGGCTTCAGTCCGGGCGAGAAGGGATTTTTGCTCTACGGCGCGGTGGGGACGGGAAAGACGCACCTGCTGGCGGCGATCGTGCGTCACCTGACGCTCGAGAAGGGGATCGCGAGCCGGTTCATCGAGTTCACCCACCTGTTGAGTGAAATCCGCGAGCAGTTCGACCAGGGCCGCGGCGAAGCCGACATCCTCGGGCCGCTGTCGGAGGTGCCCGTGCTGGCCATCGACGAGCTCGGCAAGGGCCGCAACAACGCCTGGCAGCTGTCGATCATCGACGAGATCATCTCCAAACGCTACAACCGCGAGCTGACTACGCTGTTCACGACCAACTACCCGGTCGACGAAAACGCCACTGGCAAGCTCGACCCCAACTCCGACGACTTCCGCAAGCTGGCCACCCAGGAGACGCTGCGCGAGCGCATCGGCGAGCGTATCTTCAGCCGGTTGTATGAGATGTCGACGTTTATCGAGCTGGACGCGCCGGACTACCGCAAACGCTAACAGCGGGGATTCACCACGGGGAACACAGGGGGCACGGAGAGAGGCCAAAAGATGCCTTTCCCCGTGTCACCGTGCTCACCGTGGTGAAACTATGCTGTTTTCTTGAGGTGGATCAGGATGGCCGAGATGGCCGCCGGGGTGATGCCCTGCACGCGGGAGGCCTGCGCGACGGTGGTCGGGCGGACCTTGCTGAGCTTCTCGACGACCTCATTCGACAGGCTGTGGATGTCGCTGTACTCGAGCTCGCGCGGGATCTTGGCCTCTTCCATCTCGCGGCGCTTGTCGACCTGCTTGAGTTGGCGGTCGATGTAGCCTTGGTATTGGACCTGGATCTCGATCGCCTCGATGACTTCATCGCTCAGGGCGTCGAGGTCGAGCCCCGGCGCGAAGCGCGCGGCGACGGGCTTCAGATCTTCCATCGAGTTGTCGGGGCGCTTGAGCAGGTCTTCGAGGGTGACGCCGTTGCTGGCGGTGCCCACGCCCTGCTCTTTCAAGTAGGCGTCGTTTTCGGCCGAGCCGCCGATCATGGTGTCGGCCAGGGCCTTGCGGGTCTCCTCGATGGTCTGCTTTTTGTGCTGGAACTTCGCCCAGTGCTCGTCGCCGAGCAGACCGAATTGGCGGGCGTACTTCGACAGGCGCCAGTCGGCGTTGTCTTCGCGAAGCAGCAGGCGGTACTCGGCGCGGCTGGTGAACATGCGGTACGGCTCGTCGACACCTTTGGTGACGAGGTCGTCGACCAGCACGCCGATATAGCCTTCGTCGCGGCCCAGGATGAACGGCTCCTCGCCGCGGATATGCAGCGCGGCGTTGATGCCGGCCATCAGGCCCTGGGCGGCGGCTTCTTCGTAGCCGGAGGTGCCGTTGATCTGGCCGGCCAGGTAGAGCCCGCGCACGCCGCGAAGCTCCAGGGTCGGGTCGAGCTGGATCGGGTTGACGCAGTCGTACTCGACCGCGTAGCCCGGCCGCATGATCTCGGCGTTCTCCAAGCCCGGGATGGTCTTCAGAATCTTCATCTGAACGTCGAGCGGCAGGCTCGTCGAGATGCCGTTGGGGTAGATCTCGACGGTGTCGAGCCCCTGCGGCTCCAAGAAGATCTGGTGCTGCTCTTTGTCGGCAAAGCGCACCACCTTGTCCTCGATGCTCGGGCAGTAGCGCGCGCCGATGCCCTCGATCTGGCCGGTGAACATCGGCGAGCGATCGGTGTTCTCGAGGATGACCTTGTGGGTCTCTGGGTTGGTGTAGGTGATGTAGCAGGAGACCTGCTCGAGCATCTCGGGCTCGTGGTAGAACGAGAAGCGCCTGGGCGGCGTGTCGCCGGGCTGCTCTTCGAGTCCTTCCCAGTCGATGGTGCGCGCGTCGAGGCGCGGCGTGGTGCCGGTCTTGAGGCGGCCCATCTCCAGGTTCATCTTCGAGAGCGTCTCGGCGAGGCCATAGCTCGCCTCGTCGCCGGCGCGGCCGGCCTCGAAGTTGTCCATGCCCACGTGGCACAGCCCGCGCAGGAAGGTGCCGGTGGTCATGACCACAGCACTGCACTCGTAGAAGACGTTCAGGTGCGAGATCACCCCTTTGACGCGAAGCTCTCCGCCCTCCTCGACGATCTTCATGTCCTCGACACGACCCATCTTGATGTCGAGGTTGGGCGTGTTCATCAACTCTTCCTGCATCGCCTTGCGATACATACGCATATCGCACTGCGCGCGGCTCGAGCGCACCGCCGGGCCCTTGGAGGTATTGAGCCGCTTGTACTGAATGGCAGCGGCATCGGCGACCTTACCCATCACGCCGCCAAGCGCGTCGACCTCTTTGGCCAGGTGACCTTTGGCGACGCCGCCGATGGCCGGGTTGCAGCTCATGTGGCCGATGGTGTCGATGTTCATCGTCAGAAGCAGCGTCTGCAGGCCCATGCGGGCCATGGAGCTAGCAGCTTCGGAGCCGGCGTGGCCGCCGCCGATGACGATCGCGTCGTATTTTTTGGGATGGGTAAGCATGGGTCGTTTCTCAATCCGGTTAAACGCAGAATCCGGTCAAAATGCAGGAATGCCTCGATCTGCAACGACCGAGGCATTCCGAACCTTCCACGAGGGCAAGATGCCCCCGCACCGATTACGAGGGCAAGATGCCCCCGCACCGATTACGAGGGCAAGATGCCCCCGCACCGATAACGAGGGCAAGATGCCCCCACGAGGGCAAGATGCCCCCGCACCGATTACGAGGGCAAGATGCCCCCGCACCGATTACGAGGGCAAGATGCCCTCACGTCGAAGCCTCACTGAATCGGGGCACAGCTCACGTTGGCCACGCCGGGGCTACCAAAGTCGCCCGAAGTATATGCCGAGTCGGCCGACGTCGCGTCGCAGAAATTCGCGTCGGAGTCGTTGCTCTGGGCCACGTTTGTAGCACCACCGGTGTAGGCGTCAATGCTCAGCTGCTGCGAGGCGCCCGCGGTCGGCTCACCGTAATAAGCCTCGTCGATGACGGTGCCGTCTTGCAGCTCGAGGCTGATGACGAGCCCGGCGCTTCCCGGGCTGTTCTTGAGCGGGCTGTCGTCGAGCAAGTAGGCGTTCTGGATGCCGCCGTTCAGCGAGCTGTCGGTGTCCGCAGCGAAGACCACGTAGCCGTTGGCCGGGATGGTGGCCGTCGGGTTCTCGACGACGAAGCTGTCCTGGCTGTTGCCCGTCTCGTTGTCTTTGATCACGAGGGTGAACAGCGTCAGCTCCTGGTCGGTGGTGTTGTAGAGCTCGAGATACTCGCCGTCCGAGTCGCTGATGGCGCTCGGGTTGCCCATGAACTCGGTGAAGATGATGTCGCCGGGGCTCGGCAGCGTGCCAGTGACCGCTTCACAGACGCCGGTCAGGCAGTACTCGGCGTCCGTGCAGTCGACTTCTTGAGGCATGAAGTCGCAGTACGGGTTATTGAAGCGCGAGACCTGGCAATCGGCGGTGTCGAGCGTGTACTGGACGGCGTTGCCGTCGGCGTTGCAGAAGTCGTCGGGCTTCTGGCAGGTCACGTCGGCGCAGGCGTCGGCCGCGCACGGCGGGTTGGCGGCTCCGGGGGTGCCGAATTCGCCGTCGTCGCCGTAGGTCGAGTCGAGTTCGGGGCACCAGTCGGCGAAGTCGTCATTGTCGGTGGCGTTCGGGTCGAGCTTTCTCGACTTGCCGTCGAGCGTGGTGCCCGCCTCCCAGAAGACGCGGTCGACGATCGCGCCGTTGGAGTCGAGCAACTCGATGTAGTCGGAGTTGTTGTTCAGCGTGATGCCTGCGTAGACGTAATCCGGGGTCACGGTGCCGTCGTCGGCCGGGTCCGCGCTGCTGGCGAAAACGAGGCGTGCGTCGGCGGCGAACGCCGGCGCCGAGGTCAGCGCGTGCTCTTCGACAGTGCCCGTGGACGTGCCGCTTCGGATGGTCCAACCGCTCAGGTCGATGGCCGAGCCGCTGTCGTTGACGACTTCGAACCACTCGTCCCCGCTCTCGTAGCTGCCCGCGGCGTTCGCCATGATCTCGACGATCATCGCGCCACCCGTCTCGGTGACCGTGTCGGTGCAGGTGCCGGTGCTCTCGTCGCAGGTGCCGCCGACGTAGTCACAGTTGTTGTAGGTGATGTCGTACGAGCAAGTCGCGCTGCCGTCTTCCTCGTTGCAGGTGCCGGTGTCGGCGTAGACGATGCCGGTGTTGCCGTCACACTCGGGCGCCGGGGGCGTATCGCACGCTTCGGCGTCGCACGGGCCGGTCAAGCAGGCGCCGTCCTGGCAGCCGTGCACGCACTGCTGGGCGGGCGAGACGCGGTCGTAGGAGCACTCGCCGGCGCCGCAGGTGCCGGTGGCCTCGTACTCGACGAGCTCACCGTTGCCCGAGCACTGGGCCGCGGGCGGCTCGTCGCAGGTGACGTTCTCACACGGGTCGGGGTTGCAGGCGCCGTCGGTGCAGCCTGCTTCGCAGGTCTCGGTGTTGACCTCGGGGTATGTGCAGGTCTGGGCGTCGTCGCCGTCGCACACGCCGCCGTAGGTGACCAAGTCGTCGCCATTGCACTGGGGCTCGGGGATGTCGGTGCAGTCGCTGTCGGCCGAGCACGCCTCGTCGCTGACCACCACGCAGTTGCCGTCCGATCCGCAGATCTCGTCATCGGCGCAGTCGGAGTTGACCACGCAGGAGTCATCTTTGCCGGTGGAGGGGTCGTCCGCGGAGCATGCCGAAAGCCCGAGCGCGAAGACGCTCGCGGCGATTAAGAGAAGACTACGTGTACTGCACTTCATCACCTTTCTCCTACAAATAGAGAGTCATTGGCCAATACGGCTTCAATCCCGCGGCCAAACAATTTAAGGTTTGCCAAGACATTGGCAGTCATACTGAAATGCCCGGTCGATCTCAACTGGATATATAGACTTATGATGAACCTGAACCTCGGCATGCTCAACCCGCAGCAGCGGGAGGCGACCACCCATATCGACGGCCCGCTGCTGATTCTGGCCGGCGCAGGTAGTGGCAAGACGCGCGTGATCACCACGCGCATCGCCTACCTGATCACCCGGGGCATCGAGCCCAAGTCGATCTTGGCGGTGAGCTTCACCAACAAGGCGGCCACCGAGATGCAGGAGCGCGTCGCCCAACTGACGGGCGACAAGCTCGCCCAGCAGACGTACCTGTCGACCTTCCACAGCCTCGGCGCCGATATTTTGCGCCAGGATATCGACGCGTTGGGCTTCAAGAAGCCGTTTACGATCCTCGACCAGGGCGACCAGCAATCGGTGATCAAAGACGCGTTCAAGGAACTCAAGCTCGACCCGAAGGTCGTCGACCCGCGCCGGATCCTGAGCCTGATCAGCAAGGCAAAGATGGGCTTTTGCGAGCCCAAGGAGCTCCCCGAGCTCAAGCACGACCCGCTGATGCCCTACGCCCAGAAGATCTACGGGTTCTATACCGGCGCCCTCAAAGGGTTGAACGCCGTCGACTTCGACGACCTGATCTGCTTGCCGGTCGTCCTCTTCAAGGAGCACGAAAAGGTACGCCAGAAATACGCGCGCCGCTTCCAGTACGTCATGGTCGACGAGTACCAGGACACCAACATGACCCAGCTGCTCTTCTTGCGCGAGCTGGTCAAAGACCACATGAACCTGTGCGTGGTGGGTGACGACGACCAGAGCATCTATGGCTTCCGAGGCGCGGTCGCCGAGAATATCCTGGAGTTCGAGAAGCAATTCGAAGGGGTCAAGGTCGTCAAGCTCGAGCAGAACTATCGCTCGACGAACAATATTTTGCGCGCGGCCAACGAGGTCATCGCGAACAATTCGGTGCGCAAGGAGAAGGCGCTGTGGAGCTCGAAGGGCGACGGCACGAAGCTGCGCTATGTCGAGTGTGAGGACGAGCGTGAGGAGGCCGAGTTCGTCGCCGCCGAGATCGAGCGCTACAAGCTCAAATACGACCTGCGCTACCGCGACTGCGCGATTCTGTACCGCGTCAACCCGCAGAGCCGGCTCTTCGAAGAGGCGCTTCGCACCTACCGCATCCCGTACACGGTGGTCGGCTCGACCGAATTCTTCGACCGAAAAGAGGTCAAAGACTTCGTCGCCTACCTGAAGGCGTGCGTGAACCACAACGACGAGGTGAGCATCCGCCGAGTCGTCAACGTGCCGCCGCGCGGCATTGGCCCAACCCTGCTCGAGCGCATCAGCGACTTCGCCCACGAAGAAGACATCAGCTTCCACCTGGCCCTGTGCAAGATCGCCGACGATCCGTCGCACGTGCACGGCATCGGATATGCGGTCTCGGAGAACATCGCCGATTTCATCGACATCCTCGACACGTTCAACGAGAAGTTCGAAGAGGCCGAGGACGACCCATCGATTCGCATGGCCGAGATCAGCCGCGAGGTCCTGAAGCGCACCAACCTCATCGACCACATCCGAAGCGTCGAGAAGAACCCCAAGATCGCCCGCCGGCGCATCGACAACGTCGACGAGATCTTGTCGTCGCTCTCCCAGTACCAAGACGCCGGAGGCGACTCGCTCAAGAGCTACCTCACCCGCATCACCCTCGACCGCAGCGACCCTGGCGAGGACGAAGCCGAAAAAGAGGGCGTGCGCATGATGACGCTGCACTCGTCAAAGGGTCTCGAGTTCCCGGTTTGCTTTTTGGTGGGCATGGAGGAGGGTTACCTGCCCCACGGCCGCAGCCTCGACGACCGTCAGGGCTTGGCCGAGGAGCGCCGGCTCTGCTACGTCGGCATCACCCGCGCCAAGGAGCACCTGACGCTCACGTCGGCGGCCATGCGCAAGCGATACGGCCAAGAGGAAGACCGCGAGCCGAGTCGTTTCTTGGAGGAAATCCCCGAGGAGACCATCGAGTGGCAGCGCGCCGAGTCGTCGGTGAGCCTGGCCGAGAAGCGTGAGGAGCAGAACCAGAAGTATCTGTCGGCGCTGAAGTCGGCGATCTTCGACGACTAGTGTCGCCGTTCGCGAGAGCAGTGATGCGCTCGCACCGAACTGCTCTCGGCCACAAACCACAAACTCCTTGGAATGCTGCACCATCGAGTCCATGTTGAAGGTGTTGACTTGTCCGGTCTTGCCTTTACAACACGGCATCATGAACAGACGTGACTTCTTAAAAGCGGCGGCCCTCGCCGGGCTCGGGGCTCTTGTCCCCGGGCGCGCTTTCGCGATGGGCGAGGACGCCCACTTTACGATCGCCAAGCTGCAATACGCCGAGAGCGGGTGGGACCCGCGGCCGTCGGCGCTTCGTCGGCTTCTGTTGGAGGTCGAGAAGCGTACGAGCATCAAGGTCGATACCGACGTTCCGGCGGTAAATGGTCTGTCGGCGGATATGTTCGAGCATCCGTTCCTGGCGCTGGCGGGCGACTCGAAGTTCGACCCGCTGCCCGACAAGATGGTCACGAACCTTCGCACCTACATGAAATCGGGCGGCTTTCTGATGGTCGACTCGGCCGAGGGCGTGCCCGACGGGCCGTTCATGAAGTCGGTCGAGCGTGAACTCGGACGTATCCTGCCCGACAAGAAGCTCGCGCCCATTCCTAAAGACCATGTCCTCTACAAGTCGTTCTACCTGATCGACCAGCCTCTGGGCCGGGTCAAGGTCGCCTCGCGCATGCGGGCGATCTTCGATGAGGACCGCCTGTTGGCGGTGGTGTGTCCCAACGACCTGATGGGGGCGTGGGCGCGCGACAACTTCGGCAACTGGCGCTACTCGGTCAGCCCGGGCGGTGAGCAGCAGCGTGAGATGGCCTTCCGGTTGGGCATCAACTTCGTGATGTACGCGCTTTGCATCAACTACAAGGCCGACCAGGTGCACGTGCCGTTCATCCTCAAGCGTCGCCAGTGGAAGGTGGACTGACCCATGTTCGATTTCGGGGATTATAACGCAGGGGATCTGCTCTGGCTGGGCGATTGGAGCCCGACCTGGGTGGCGATCTTGGCGATCTTGGGCGTCGTGGTCATCGGCATCAGCGCCTACGACCTCAGAAACCTCGCCGCCCACCGGCGTTGGACGCTGGTGGGGCTGCGCGGCATCGTCTACGCCGTGGCGGTCATGCTCCTGTTGGAGCCGGCGATCGACCTCAAGCATATCTCGAAGGTCAAAAACGACGTCGCCGTGCTCGTCGACACGAGCCGTTCGATGGGGCTGAAGGCCGGCGAAGATGCCGACGAGACGCGTTTCGACCGCGCGAGTGCGGCACTCGACGAGATGAAGCCGCTCTTCGAGCGCACCAAAGAGGACCACAACTTCCACTTCTACGCGTTCGGTGATGACGTCCGTCCCTCGTCTCGAAACGCGCTCGCCGGCGCCAGGCCCAACGAGGATGCCTCGGATCTGACTGGCGCCATCGAAAAGATGCGCGAAGAACTCGACGTCGAGAACTTGGGCGGCGTGGTCGTCGTCTCCGATGGCATCGACACCGGCGCCATCGGCCGGCGCATCAAGCGCGGCGAGGATGTCGACGAGGCGACGCTCGACCTGCTCGAGGAGCTCGACAGCCCAGTCAACACGCTCGCCGCCGCCTCTGAAGAGGGGCTGCGCGACGTGGCCGTGGCCCGCGTGCTCCACGACGACTTTGCCTTTGTGCACAACAAAGTCAGCATCGACGTCGATCTGCAGGTGGTGGGCATGGAGGCGACGACGTTTCCGGTCCAGCTGCGCCGCGAGGGCGAGCTTTTGCAGACCCGCCAGGTGAGCATCACGCCGGACAAGACCGACTACAAAGTTTCGTTCGAGCTGGTGCCCGAGCGCATCGGCAAAGAGATCTACACCGTCTCGGTGCCCGAATTCTCGGGCGAAGTGCTCACCGAGAACAATATCAGCCACTTCCTGCTCAACGTGATTCGCGACAAGATTCGCGTGTTGCAGGTCGTCGGCCGACCGAGTTGGGACGAGCGATTCTTGCGTCGCCACCTCAAGAAGAACCCGAATTACGACCTGATCAGCTTCTTTATCTTGCGCACCGACCAAAACGTGCAGTTGGTGCCCAACGACGAGCTGAGCCTGATCCCCTTCCCCACCCGGGAACTGTTCGAAGAGGAGCTGGGAAGCTTCGACCTGGTCATCTTCCAGAACTTCAACTTCGGGCCCTACAACATGCGCCACTACCTGTCGCGCATCGCAGGGTTCGTCAAAGATGGCGGCGGCTTTATCATGACCGGCGGCGAACTCAGCTTCGCCAGCGGCGGCTACGCCCGCACGCCTATCGAAGATATCTTGCCCGTCTACCTGCCGCCGGTGGGCCAGTCCGACAGTGTCATCGATCTGGAGCATTTCCGCCCGAACCTGACCAAGGCGGGCCTGCACCACCCGATCACCCAACTCGCCTTCGATCCGCAGTCGAACGTCAAAATCTGGAGCGAGCTTCCCAAAATGCGCGGCACCAACATCGTCACCGGCGCCAAGCCGGACGCTACGGTGCTGGCGACCCATCCGAACCTGACCTTCAACGGCAAACCGATGCCCGTGGTGGCGGTCTCGGAGAAGGGTGACGGGCGGGTGATGTCGCTGACCTCCGACTCGACCTGGCGCTGGGCGTTCGAGAACGTCGGCAGCGGCGGCACCAACCGCGAGTATCAGGTCTTTTGGAACAGCGCGATTCGCTGGCTCATCAAAGACCCCGAGCTCAAGCTCATCGACGTCGAGGTTCCCGAAGATGTCCACGCTCCGGGTGAGCCGCTGGACGTGACGGTGCGTATCTCCAACCCGGACTATACCCCGGCCAAGAACACCAAAGGGGTGCTCAAGGTGCTGCGGCGCCCGCTCTCCGAGCCTCGCGCCGAAGAGCTTCCGGCCCAAGAGCTTGTCGAGACGATCGAGTTCCATACCGACCACAGCGGCGAGGCCGCCGTGTCGGTTCCGGTCTCCCAGACCGGCGTCTACGAGCTTGTCGCCCAGGCCTCGACGAAAGCCGGCGAGCTGAACGACCGCGACATCTTTTTGTCGGTGCCGGACGTCAATGAGTTTCGCCAAATCATCCCCCGCGACAAGTTGCTCGCCTCGTTGGCCGAAGCCTCCGGCGGCCACCACGCGGTCCTGCCCGACTTCGAAGCCTCCTCGCTTCGCTTCGAGCCCCCCAGTTATGTGAAGGTCAATCGGCGAAAAGTCATTCAGCTGTGGGACAGCTTTGTGCTCTTTTTCGTCATTCTGGGACTTCTGGGAACCGAGTGGACGCTCAGGCGCCACTGGGGCCGGATGTAAACGCGTGCGGCGATTTTCGCTGCGAAAGTTGAGACAATTGATTCTCTGCGATACATTGGGCACAGCAAATTTGCCCTGTTCAACGCGTCTGATCGGCAGAGACTGAGCGGTGCCCTCTAAGGCACCCGCCGGTGGTAGTTCCACCGTCAGAGGCAGTGAACCCAGTGCTCGAGTAGTCCGCATGGGAGAGACTCCCGAAGTCGTAAAAATCGCTTGCCCGGGTTGTGAAACTCAGTTCCGACTCAAGCCCAAGAAAGGGCGGCTGCCGGAAGGCCCTGTTCCCTGCCCCAAGTGCGCCGAGAGCATTCCGGTCGTCGAGGAGAATATTCGGCGCAGCGACGTGCAAAAGCGGGAGAGCGATGCCCCGCAGGCGCATGTCTTCGACACGCCCGGCGCCTCCGGCTCGCAGCGACAGCGAACTGGGACGATGGCGGGCTCACCGGTCAAGACGCCTCATCGCCTGGACGCCGTCGACCCCGACGACGAGTTCGATGACTTGGTCGTCAGCCCCGGCCTTTCGGATAGCAACCCGAAGTCGACCTTCCTGGGGATGGGGTCGGCCCTCCCCGCGATCAACGGCTCGAGTGGTCGCCGCGACAAAACCGCGGTCGTCGATGACGAACTCCTCGAGAAAATTCGCAGTGAGTCGAGCGTCGTCGAGGACGATGACGACAAAGAGAAGAAAGAGCGCCGAGCCCCGTCTTCGAGCGACAAAGAGCACGACCCGCTGCGCGACACGGCCGAGCGCGAAGATGTCTTCAAGCGCAAGACCTCCGAGAACAAGGCCATCAAGCCCGAGGACCTCATCCAAGCCGAGGAGTTGAAGGAGGAAGGCGAGGAAGACGACGCCGACGCAGATAAGAAGAGCAAGAAGGAGAACAAGCAGGCGCCGGGGCAGATGGTCTTGGGCAAGATCAAGATCAAGAAGAAGCTCAAGCGTCGCTCCAAAAAGCCGATTGGCGCCCGCGCGGCCAAGCCTGGCGAGACGAAGGACGACTCGAAAAAGCCTTCGCTCTCGGCGCTGCTCAAGAAGGCGCGAGATCGAAAAGGCAAGCTCAATATTCCGGCGCCGAAATCAGACGACTCGACGGGCAGTGGAACGCCCGCAGAGGCCAGTGATGATCTCGAACGCGCTCTCGATGACTTGGCCAGTGAGACCGCGCGCGCTATCCGTGCGGAGGCCGGCGCCGACTCGACCAAGACCGCAGAGCCGGACGAGAAGGATCAGACGCCGCCGCCCTTCGACACCGGCGACTCGACGATGATCGAGTTGCTGCGACGCCGGGTCGCTGAGGATCAGCAACCGGGCGCGGCCAGCGAGCGCCGTGGCAGCGGCTATATCCGTCTGCCGACCGCCGAGATTCAAGACGTCCTCGGCCAGGGGACCTACCGGCTCCGCGTCGAAGACATCGTCTACGAACCCATCGACAAAAAAGGCCTGACGCAACTGGTCAAGCGGGGCGTGCTGCTCGGTGCCGAAGAGATCGCCGATTTCGACGGCGATTGGATGCCAATTGCGGACCACCCGGTCTTCAAAGAGCTTCGTCGCAAGATGGCGCGCGAAGCCCACGACTTGTTGAAGCAGTACGGCGGCGGCGATTCCGGGTCCACCGAGGCAGACGACGCCGAGCTGCCGGCGCCGCAGGCCGACCTTCCGGCGCCGCAGGCCGACCTTCCGGCACCGCAGGCAAGCCTGCCCAAGCCAACCGAGCCGAACGCCGACGGTTCCTCGGCCGAGCTCGACTTCAGCGGCATACCCACCCTCGAGGCCGAACTCGAAGAGGAAGCAGAGCAAGCTGCTCGTGAACTCTTCGCCGACGATGAGGAGGACGCCGAGGATATGGCCGCGCCTCCGCCGATGCCGGGACCGCAGCCGCAAGACGACGCCCCGAACCTCCAAGACGAGGCCGACGATGGCTCGGTCCAGCTCGACTACGATGCGCTGGGGGTCGACGAAGAAGACGTCGAATTCGAGGAATCCGTACCGGCAGCCGAAACCGGCTCGCACCGCGCAGCTGGCGGCGGGTCGATGCGTACCTGGCTACCACTGCTCACCGCAGCCGTGGTCTTGGGAGGGATCGCCGCCTTCGCTTTCTCGCCGATGGGCCGTCCCTACGTGGACAATCTCTTGGGTGAGGAGGCGTCGACCGACGACACTCCAAAGCCTGCTTCGACCAAGGCTGTGAGCGTTGAAAAAGAGGAGAAAAAAGAGAGCGCGAAAGTCGACGAAGCGATCGACGAGGCGACCTCGAGCCTGCACGCTGCGCTGGCCGTCGATCCTAACGATGCCACCTTGCAGGAACAGGTAGCCGGCCAACTCGCCGATGAGGGTGAGCATGTCCGCGCGGCCAAAATCCTCGGGGTGCTGTGGCAAGAGCGGCAGGATGACGCAGACTTCGCCGCGCGCTACGCGAACGCCTTGTTGGCAGCCGGAGACCACGCTCGAGCCCGCGCCATCGCGATCGACGGCGTGCAACTGGGCGAGAACAAGAACGCATTTGCCAAGCTCTTCGCCAAAGCGATCCAAGAAAATCCGGAGCTGCGAGCTTACGAGGTCGTCGACGTCGCTCTCGGTGAGCATGCAGACGGCGCCAATGCGGAGTCCGAGGGCAAGCGTGTGGTGCTCGAATTGACCAAAGGCGACGCACACTCCTTCACCTTCAAGCCGTCTCAAGCCGGCTGGGAAGAGGGTTGGCGTTCGAGCATTGCCTCCTGGCGTTTGTGCCAGATCATGGCCTGCAACTTCGAGGTGCCGCACAGCCAGCCGGCACGTCTCGACAAAGCCAGCTTCGACAAGCTCGGCATCGAGGGACCGGCGTCCTCGCGCCTGTCGCGGCTCAACTGGGTTACCGAAGATGGCAAGCAGTACGTCTACGGCGTGCTGCAAGCGGCCGTCGCCGAGCCGGCTCGCTTCCCCATCGAAGACACCGACGTCTGGCGTGGATGGCTCCTCCCGGGCAGTTCCGCGGCGATGGACGCCCCGGCAACAGAAGCAATCTCGGGTGTCGAGAATCGCTTCCAGGCGCCCCTCGAGGCTCAACTGGGCGACACGCCCCTGGCCGAACTGGCCGGAGACCTGTCGACGGTGCTCGTGTTCGACTTTTTGACCAACAACTGGGACCGCTTCCGTGGCAATCCCGACCAGTGGGGCACGAACCTGCACCTGGTCGACGGCTCGCTGGTCTCGAAAGACAACGGCACCGCGTTCCAGCCTCGCGCCTCGACGCGTGTAAAGGGGCGGTTCCGCTGGACGAGCCGTTTCAGCCAAGACACGATCACCTCGCTGCGGTTGATGGATCCGAAGCTTGTCTCCGACAAGCTCTTCCCGAAAGCCTCGGCGGCCGAGAAGGCCAAGCTCGAGGTGTTTTGGAGCCAGCGTGACGAAGTGCTCGAGCGAGCCGATTCGCTCACCGACGTCCACGGCGCCAAAGAAGTGCTTGCCTTCGAGTAGTTTGGCGCGTATGTGCTTAAACGAATAAGCGACGCGAAGCGGCCCGCCCACGACGGCGTCGGGCCGTTTCGCACTCTGAGAAATTTTTGTACTTCGGAAGTTCCGAAAAGAAAGAGAACGAAGCCATGGGCAAGATTTATTACGGCTGTGACGAACTGGCACGCGGCTGGGAGCACTACTTCAAGCAGTGCAACGCACTCGAAGTCGACGTCGAATCGTTCGACGCGCCTCCCAAGCTCGCGACGCTGAACCGCTGGCGAGTCGACTCACCGCGTGGCTTTTGTTTTGTGCTCGACGTCGATCGTGAGTTCACCGACGCGCTCGTCGCGCTCGGAGACCGCGGCGCTGACAAGCTCAATGACCGCGTGCGCCGAGGATGGGAGACGACGATGGAGCGTGCGCACGCTCTGGCTGCGAAGGCCGTCATGATCAAGACGCCGCCGGAGTTCACCCCGGGAAGCGTGTCGCGTACGCTGCTCGAGAAGGTCTCGCAAGAGCTGGTCAAAGACGCCAAACCGGCGGTTCTCTGGGAGAGCCAGGGCCCCTGGCAGATCCAAGACACCCGCGACTTCGCCCAAGATATCGGGCTTGTGTACGCCCACGACCCGTTTATTGCCTATCGTGAAGAGATTCCCTTCACCCACGGCGACGCCTGCTGGGTGTTGACCGAACGCGCCGGACTGCGACGCAAGTTCGACCAGTTCGACATGGAGACCCTGATTGATTGGTCCGACAACTACGACCGTGCTTTCGTTCTTCTGCGTGGCCGCTTCAAGTGGGAACACGCCAAGGAGCTCAACGTCGCGCTCGAGTATGCCGAATAAGCCGGCCTGAATTAGGCAGCCAGACGCCAGAGAAAAAGCCCCGCCGGCATCGAGCCGGACGGGGCTTTTTTGATATTCGACTACTCGCTCACTCGATCACTCCTCCAGCATCCCCTCCTCTCCTTGCTGTTCGGGCTGGATCTGCTGGTCCTGCTGGAGCTGTTGGTCTTGCTGCTGTTGACCTTGCTTTTGGTCTTCAGCGGGACCACCACCAACCGCGGGCTGCTCGACCTTTTGCGACATCTCGTTGATCACGCTCGAGGTGTCGGTGAAGAACTGCTGCACTGAGTCCTTCTGCGCGGCGAGCGGCTTGTTGGTGTCGATCTTCTGAGCCATCTGATCGAGCTGCTGGACCTGGCTTTGGAACTCAGCAAATTGCGGTTGCTGCTGCATCGACTGAAGAATGTTCACCGTCGACTGCACACCCTTCTGGAGATGCTGAGGGTGCTCGTAGACGCTCTTGCTGTCTTGGAGCTTCTGAGCAATCTGCTGCAACTCTTGGCTTTGCTGCTGGACCTGTTGGGGATCCAACTGCTGTTGAGCCTGTTGGCCTTGCTCCTGCTGGCCTTGTTGTTGCTGGCCTTGTTGTGGCTGGCCTTGTTGTTGCTGGCCCATCTGCTGCTGTTGGCTCTGCGCCTTTTGGACCTGCTGGGAGAGGGTCTCGAAGGAGTTACTCAGCAGCACGAAGCCGTTGCTGGTGTAGCCGTTATGAACTTCACCGGCTTTCGTGTCTTTGGCCCATTGCGTGAAGTACTGCAGCTTTTGTTGGGGCTGCATTTCTTGCTGGGCTTGCTGCTGTTGGCCCTGTTCCTGCTGGCCTTGCTGCTGTTGGCCCATTTGCTGCTGGTCTTGTTGTTGACCCTGCTGCTGTTGACCCTGTTCCTGTTGGCCTTGCTGTTGTTGCCCCTCGGTCGGACCACCGCCGACGGCGACCTTCTGTGACATCTTGTCGATCACATCCCCCGTCTGAGTGAAGAACTGATTGAGCGAGTTCTTCTGAGCAGCGAGCGGCTTGGTCGCATCGATCTTTTGCGCCATCTGGTCAATCTTGTTGACCTGGCTCTCGAGACCGGAGAACTGCGGCTGCTGCTGCATCGACTTCAGGAGGTTGACCGTGGTCGTGACGCCTTGTTGGAACTGCTGCGGGTGTTGGTAGACATTTTTGTTGTCTCCGAGCTGCTGGGCCACCTGCTGCAACTGCTGGGTGTGCTGCTGGATCTGCTGCTCGTCCATCTGAGCTTGCTGTTGGCCTTGCTGCTGTTGCCCTTGCTCTTGCTGGCCCTGCTGCTGTTGGCCTTGCTCCTGTTGGCCCTGCTTCTGGACCTGCTGGGCGAGGGTGTCGAACGAGTTGCTCAACAGCACGAACCCATTGCTCGAGTACCCGTGGAACGACTGACCGGGCTGCTCATTCTGAGCCCATTCGTTGAAATACTTCAGCTTGTCCTGGGGCTGCATTTCTTGCTGGGCCTGCTGCTGTTGGCCTTGCTCCTGCTGGCCCTGCTCCTGCTGGCCCTGCTGCTGTTGGCCTTGCTCCTGCTGGCCCTGCTGTTGCGGGCCGCCGCCGACCGCGAGCTTCTGGGAGATCGTATCGATCGCCTTGCCGCTTTCGGAGAAGAAGCTCTGCAGTGAGTTCTTCTGCGCAGCGAGCGGCTTGTTGGCGTCCATCTTGGCGGCCAGATCGTCGAGCTTCTGCGACGGTTGTCGCAGGTCGCTGAACTGCGGCTTGTCCTGCATGGTCGACAGGATGGTCGACACCGTTTGAGCGCCGACTTGGACCAGTTGCGGGTGCTGATAGATATTCTTGTTGTCGCGAAGTTGTTGGGCCACCTGTTGGAGCTTCTGGCTGTGTTGTTGGACCTTTTGTAGGTCCTGCTGGCTCATCTGCTGCTGACCTTCTTGTCCCTGCTGCTCACCTTGCTGCCCTTGTTGCTGCAGGATTTGGCCCTGCTGCTGGAGCTGCTGGGAGATGGTGTCGAACGAGTTACTCAGCAGGACAAAGCCGGTGCTGGCATACTCCGGATACACCTCGCCGGGCTTTTCGTTCTTGGCCCAGTCCGAGAAGTACTGCAGCTTTTGTTGGGGCTGCATGGCCGTCTGGCCCTGTTGTTGCTGGGCCATCTGCTGCTGGTCCTGCTGGGCCATTTGCTCCTGGTCCATCTGCTGCTGGCCCATCTGCTCTTGGTCCTGCTGGGCCATCTCCTCTTGGTCCATCTCCCCTATGGGAGGTTGTCGGACCTCGTCCTGTTGAGCAGCTTGCTCTTGCTCCTGGTCGTCGAAGATGCCCTCTTCGGTTTCTTCTTCACCGAGTTGGGCCTCTTCTTCGGCTTCGACTTCGACGCCGGGCTCTTGTTCGAGCTCGGCTCCTTCCTGCTCGGGTTCGCAGGCAAGGCCGAAACCGGCCAACGCCAATGAACCTAGCAATGCTGCGATCTTACGTTGGAGACTGCTCATGAGACCTCCGTTCGTTAGTATCTAACCTCCGAGTGAGCGCCACCTCCGCCCTTGTGCACGGCGTCGATGACCTCGTCTCCGGTCCAAATGTACGGACGCGGCAGAACTCGGGAATGAAAAGTACGACTTCTATTGGCCCTGCTGGCCAGGACTTTGCTGGGACTGCCAGGTCTTTTCGGCCATCGCGCGGACCACGTCCGAGGATTGCTTCAAGAACTGGCGCACCTGCTTGTCCTGGGCGGCCACGGGCTGGTTGACGTCAATTTGCTGGGCCGAGTTGTTCAATTGCTGCACTTGGCTCTGCAACTCGGGAAAGCGCGCCTGTTGAATCGAGCCGATGGTGCTGGCCGCAGCCAGCGACGCTTGCTTGAGAATCTGTGGGTGTTGTGGAATCTGGGAGTTCTCCTCCAGCCTGAGCGCGAGGCTACGCAACGCCTGCTGCGACTGCTGGAAATTCGAGCTCTGGCTGACCGTCGTCTGCGTCGGACCTCCGCCGGCCTGCGCGCCCGGCCCCATCACCGGTTGATTGGCAATGGTGTTCAGCGAGCTCCACAACAGGTTGAGCCCCTTGCTGGCATGCTCGTGGCTGATCTGGACGTCCTGTTGTTGAGAGACCTCCGAGAACTGGAGGAAATGGCGAACGTCGTGGGCGCCAATACCCGCGATGGGACCGCCGCCGATTTGGCGAATTTGCTGCTGATTTTGCAGGATCCCCTGCTGCTGGACACCTTGTTGCTGGAGTCCCCGCTGTTGGGCTTGTTGCGGCTGCTGGATCTGTTGCTGTTGCTGGCGTTGTTGCTGTTGCGCCTGCTGTTGTGAGACATCCTGGGCTGCTGCCGTTCCGGCGAGGCCCATCGCAGCGATCACAACTGCTGCCTCTTTGAACCAACTCTTCATAACGACCTCGTGCGTCGAAACTGAAAACTCTCGGTGGGCGACGGGCTCGCTGGCGCGGCGGCCGGCGAGCCCGGCGCTGCGCTATTCTTGCTTCTGCTGCTGGCCTTGGTTTTGCTGCTGGCCTTGCTGCTGTTGACCTTGGTCTTGCTGCTGGCCTGGCTGCTGCTGACCCTGCTGAGGCCCGCCTCCCACGGCACCGACCTGAAGATTCTGCGACATCTGATCGACGACTTGAGCGCTGGCCTTGAGGAAATCGCGCACCTGAGTAGCCTGGGCGACAATGGGCGTATTGATGTCGAGTTGCTGGCTCAGCTCACGCACCCGATCGATCTGATCGGAAGCATCGGGCAGGCCGACTTGCGACATTGCGTCGAAGAGACTGACCGTCGACATCGCCGCGTTTCGCATCAGGAACGGATGCTGGATCACGTTGTCGGTCTCCTCGAGTTCGAGGGCGATGTTGCGAAGTTGACGCTGCTGCTTTCGGATGGTCGCCAACGCATTGTAGCCCTGTGGGCTCACCTGAGTGGGAGCTCGCTGCCAGCCGTATTGCGGCGCGGGCCCGCCTCCCTGCGGGGAGCCGTACTGGGCTGGACGCTGGAGATTTGCCTGATCGATGATCGCGTCCGTGGCCGCCCACAACATGTACAGACCCGTGCTCGCCGTCTTGTGGTTGACCAATTCGATGTTGTCGACGGTGTCGGCCCACTGGGTGAATTGGCGAATCGAGGCGACGCTCGTCGGGCCGCCACCGATGGCCTGGTACTGTTGTTGCGGTACGAACTGCTGGCGCTGTTGGAGCTGTTGCGGCTGCTGGTACTGCTGGCCGAATTGCTGCTGCGGTTGTTGGAACTGCTGTCGGGGTTGCTGCTGGCCGAATTGCCGCGGCTGTTGAAACTGCTGCTGCGGTTGTTGGAGTCGGCGTTGTTGTTGCTGTGTCGGCTGCTGGTTCTGCTGAGCTTGGCCTTGTGCTTGTTGTGCTTGCGGTTGCTGGGCTTGCTGAGTGCCCGGCTGACCTTGTTGAGCCGCCGCTTCTCTCTCGCAGCCCACCGCCCCGGCGAGGGCCAGTGCTGCGAGGACGCCGACGGCGCGTTGGGTCCAGAGCTTCATAAATCCTCCTTACTTCGATGGTTCAGATGGCTTGGCTGGCCGAGATGCGCTCCTTGTGGCTCGATCACTGAGTTGTGGCTCGATCACTGAGCGCTCTCATCCTGCTGCTGTTGCTGCTGGCCCTCCTGTTTTCGACCCTTTTGCTGCTCCTGCTCTTGCTGCTGTGATTTCTGCTGGGGTTGCTGGAGCTGGTCTTGCTGGAGGGGGCCGCCGCCAATGGCGCCCTGGACCTGCTGGGGCGAATAGGCTTCAACGACATCGGCTGCTTGGTTGAAGAATTGCTTGACCTGTTTGTTTTGGGCGATGACCGGCTTGTTGATGTCGATTTGCTGGGCCGCTTGGCGCACCTGCTGGATCTTTTGGGTCGCCTGCGGGTTATAGCCCGGCTGGAGGACCGCCATGATATTGGCCGCCGACAGCGCCGCGTTTCGCAAGATGCGCGGGTGCTGGTCGGCCACCGCGTTCTCCTCGAGCACGCTCGCCAGCTGGCCGAGTGCTTGTTGCTGCTGTTGGATCTGCTGGACGCCCATCGGCCCATACTGCTGCATCAGCCCACCGTAGACGTTGCGCTGCTGCACCAACGTGTCGAGGGTCGAGCTCAACAGACTCAGCCCTTCACTGGCATGTTCGTGGTCGACACGCCCCTTGGACTGCGAGGTCGCCGAACTCCACTTGCCGAATTGTTGCAGTTGCTGGGCTGCACTCACCGGCTGCATGGCGGGCTGCCCCATGAAGCCCTGTTGACCAAATTGGCCAAACTGCGACTGCCCATAAGGTGGTTGGGCGAAGGGGCGCTGGGCGAATGGTTGCTGTTGAAATTGCGGCTGCCAGCCATACTGGGGCTGCCAACTCGGTTGGCCGTACTGTTGGGAGTAGTAGGGTTGCTGTTGGAATTGCGGCTGCTGCTGGAATTGCTGTTGAAAGTACGGTTGGGGCTGGAACTGTTGGCCGTAGTAGGGCTGCTGTTGGAATTGCGGTTGCTGGAACTGCTGCCAGCTCGGTTGTTGAAACTGGGGTTGATTGGTCTGAGCCCACTGTGGGCTTTGCTGGAACTGCTGGGTGCGCTGAGTCTGAGGTTGTGCCTGCGGGTTTTGCGCGTCACTGCTGCCCTGGGCAAACGCCGTCGCGGTCACCGCGACGCCGACCACGAGGGCAGCCAATATTTTGAACCACCGTTTCATCTTGCCTCCGTTGGTTACGCCTTATCGGGGGCCTACGAACAACCCCCCATGATCCCGTCCGAGGACAGAGCAGGTCGGGAACACCCACTGAGCGTGGTCCCGACCTGCTCCCCCTCCAAACAGTCACGCCGGCAACGGATGCCGGCGTGGTGTGTGGTGACGGTTACTGGCTGATGCCTTCGTCTTGCTGTTGTTGCCCCTCGGTGGGTCCGCCACCGGTGGCCTGTTGCAGGTTTTGCGACATCTGGCTGAGCACCTGCTCGGCCTGATTGAAGAAGTCGCGCACCTGCTGTTCCTGTTGGGCCAGTGGTTGGTCGACTTGGAGCTGCTCGGCGCTCTGCTGCAGGTTTTGAAGCGGTTGATTCAACTGTTGGTCGAGGTTGACCTGTTGGGCCATCGACGACAACAGGTTCACCACGTTGTTGGCCGCTTCGTTAAACGCCTGGGGCTGGTTTTGCTCTTCGGCTTGCTGCAGTTGGCTGAGCGACTGCTCGAATTGTTGCTGTTGCGTTTGCATTTGTTGCTGCGCGGCCTCGTCCTGCTCGGGACTCGGCCCGCCGCCGACCTGCTCGCCCTGTTGGGGCTGTTGCCCGTCGAATAGCAAGATCACGCCTTCGACCGCGCCACCCAGACGCTCCGAGCCTTCGCGCACATAGTCTTGGTCGACCTGCGCTTGCTGCTCCTGCTGGTTCCACTGGCTGAACTCTTCGACCCCTTGCGCATCTTGGGTCTCTTGGGTGGCTTCGAACTCACCGGTGCCCGGGGCCTCGCCCAGGACCTGCCCGGCGCGGTCAGCCTGCTCGCCCTCTTCTTCAAAGACGCCGTTTTGGTCTTCGAAGATTTGATCGCCTTCGCCGCCCTCACCGAGCTCGCCCAGCTCCTGCTCGGCTTCATCGCCAAGCTGGCCGAACTCTTGGCCGGCCTCCTCCAGGCCCTGCTCGGCCTCTTGGCCAAGCTGCTCGGTTTCTTCGATGGCGCTGATTTCGCCGGTCTCGTCGTAGGCGCCCTCGTCGTCATCGACCGCCGCCGCGACCCACCAGACGACGAGCGCCACGGCGACAATGCCGACGATGACCCACACCCAACCGGCTCGATTGCGTGAACTACGTCTTCTTTGTGTATCTGCCATGTCTCCTCCTCCAAACTGCAAAGGCACGCCCTGTGCTGAAACTTCTCAAGCTAGGTATCGCAAGAGCCGACCTACGCTGGCCTGCCCCACGGCATACTCGACGCGCCACATTGCCAACATAGACACATGGCGGTGCCGCCAAGGGATGCTGTTGACGCTAAATCTCAAAAGCGGGGACATAACTCGTTGAATATTTCTCCGGGCCGTGTTTATATACTCTCTTGTTGAAAACGCGGCCCCCGTCAGGCGCCGCGTGGAAGCACGTGATTATCTTTTCCGGACGGTTTTGATTGTTTCTTGTGAGACAACAACCAATGTCCATAGCAAGAGCTGTGTAGATATGTCTGACAGAGTCACCTTCGAAGACGAGATATCGGCACTCGAGGCTAAGTTAGCGCGCGCTCGCGACGAGCTCGACGACCTCGAGCAACGCTGGAGAGCCTACGACCTGAAGACCCAAGAGACTCGCCAGGCGTTGGCCAACCTGCGGCGCACCTTGCGTGGCGAGCTTCCCGACGGCGAAGAACAAGGTGTGGCCAGCCAGATCGACAAAGTGGACATCAACCCCGACAGCGGCCGTCCGGCCCGCGGGGCGCGTCGCGATCAGATCGAGCAGATCTGCAAGCGCATCGGGCGAACTCAGGAGAGTTTTCGCACCGTCGATGTGCTCAATGTGCTCGAAGATATTGAAGGCGAGCTGACTGATGGCATGAAAAGCTACACCTACGCCGTGATGACCACGCTTCAAGAGGAAGGCGTGGTCGACAAAGTAGGCCGCGGTCGTTGGAAACTAGCAAGTTAACGAAGGGAGATTTCTTATGGCGTCCAAAAAAGACCGCGATCTCGACAAAGTGGTTGAAAGCATTGAAGCCAAACTCGAGACTTTAGAAGAAAAGCGTGAAGAGCTTCGTCATCAGATTGAAGTCAAACGCGCCCAGATCCGTGAGTTGAACCACACGCTGTCGATGGTTCGCGAACTCGAGGAGCAGCTCGCCGAGGGCTGACACCTGCGGTTGCACTCTGGGGAGCGCTCCTTTATAGAAGACGGCGTTAGCGCCGACATACGCGCCGGTGCGCCGCGACGATCGTCGACCTGGAGACGCTCCTACATGCCGATGCTTCGAAAAGACCCCATCGCCGGGCGGTGGGTTATCATTGCCACCGAGCGGGCGAAGCGTCCTCGTGAATATCAAGTCGATACGGAAAGCTTGCCCAGCGGATTCTGTCCGTTTTGCGCCGGCAACGAGGACTCGACTCCGGACCCGGTCGCGATCTACCCCAAGGGCGCAGACCAAGACTGGTCGGTGCGCGTGATCCCCAATAAATTTCCGGCCCTGCAGACCACCGGCGAGCTGACCCCGCACACTGAAGGCGTCTACGAAGGCCTCGCGGGCGTCGGCGCGCATGAAGTGATCATCGAGGCGGCCGAGCACGTCTCCGATCTGGCCGCGCTTCCCGTCGACCAGATCGCCACGGTGCTGCGCGCCTGGAAGGACCGCATCAACGACCTGCGCAACGACGAGCGCCTCGAGTGCGCCGTCGTCTTCAAGAATCACGGCGCGGCTGCCGGCGCCAGCCTCGAGCACACTCACAGCCAACTCATCGCCCTGCCGATCATCCCCAAACGCCTCTCCGAGGAACTGGTCGGCTCCAAGCGCTACTACCTGGCCCACGACCGCTGCGTCTACTGCGACATCGTCGCCCAAGAACTCGACGAGGGCACCCGCGTGGTCTGCTCCGACGACAAGGTCGTGGCACTGACTCCGTTTGCCTCACGCTTCCCATTTGAGTTATGGATTCTCCCGCGTGAGCACGACCCATGGTACGAAAACTCCGACGACGAACTCTTTGCGAGTGTCGCCGCGGTACTCAAGCGGGTGCTCCAGAAGCTCAATCGGGCCCTGGATAGTCCCCCGTTCAACCTAATGCTTCACTCGGCGCCGTTTCCCGACGGGGACGACGTCTCCCACTATCACTGGCACCTCGAGCTGATCCCCAAGCTCACCAAAGTCGCCGGTTTCGAGTGGGGGACTGGGTTTTATATCAACCCCACCTCGCCGGAGAGCGCCGCCGAACATCTACGCGAAATCGAAATAGACTGACTGCCGAGACGAAGACATATGGAACTTGCTCAACTGATTCGAACCGCCAGCGCCTCGAAGCCGAGCGCCGCCGACACCCGCGACATCCTCTTCGCCTCCAGCGAAGTGGCGCCCTTCTCCAAGACCGGCGGACTGGCTGACGTCGCCGCCAGCTTGCCCAAAGCGCTGACCGGGCTGGGACATCGCGTCTCCATCATCACGCCGCTGTACAGCCACCTCGACCCCGACGAGTTGCACCTGAGCCGACGCATCAAGCCGCTGTCGGTGCCCCGGCTGGGCAAATACCGCAACAAAGTCGAGGCCACCGTCTGGGAAGGCCGCACCGAAGGCGGCGTGCGCATCTTCTTTGTCGAGCAGGACGACTTCTTCGGCCAAGAGGGCAACCTGTACGGCTACGAAGACAACGACTACGAGGACAACCCGGCCCGGTTCTCCTTTTTCAGCCGTGCGATCATCGAGTTCGCCCTGCAGTTCAGCGTGCCGGTTGACGTCATCCACTGTAACGACTGGCACACCGCGCTCGCCCCGATCTATCGCGACCACTACTACTCCGAAGAGTTGGCCGACGTGGGCGTGGTGCTCACGATCCACAACCTGGCCTTCCAGGGCAGCTTCGACGCCGAGGCGCTCTCGCAGACCGGGCTGCCCAAGAAGTTCTACAAGGCCGGCGAGCTTCGCCAGGACGACGGCATCAACTTCTTGCAGGGCGGTATCGTCCACGCCGACCAGGTGACCACGGTCAGCCCGACGTACGCCGAAGAGATCCAGAGCGCCGAGGGCGGCTTCGGCCTCGAAGAAATCCTGTCGGGCAACGCCGACAAGCTCAGCGGCGTGCTCAACGGCGCCGACTACACGGTCTGGTCGCCCGACATCGACCACTATATCGAGGTGCAGTACGACCTCGAGCGCCTCAACGGAAAGCGTCGCAACAAAGCCGAGCTGCAGCACCGCTTCGAGCTGCCCATCCGCCCCACCCTGCCGATGCTGGCGTTCGTGGGCCGATTGACCGAGCAGAAAGGACTCGACCTGCTGGTGCCCGCCGTCGAGAAGCTCGTCGACAGCTTCGAAGACGACCGCGACGGCTTCCAGATGCTCTTTTTGGGCGAAGGCCACAACAGCTACGCCGACAAGGTCAAGGCGCTGGCCGAGAAGTTCCCCAAGCGCATCGCCGCCCATATCGGCTACAGCGAGGAGCTGGCCCACAAGATCCAGGCCGGCGCCGATTTGCTCGTGATTCCAAGTCGCTACGAACCCTGCGGATTGACGCAGCTGTATGCGATGAAATATGGAACACTTCCGATCGTCCACGCCACCGGTGGCCTGGCCGACACGGTCGTCGACCCCAAGGGCGACGAGGAAGAACTGAGTACTGGCTTTATCTTCGAGGACTACGACGAAGACGCTCTCAGCGAGACGATCACGCGGGCGACCAAGCGCTACCGCAACTACCGCAAGTGGCGCCCGCTGGTCGAAAACGCCATGAAGCAAGACTTCTCGTGGGGAAGCTCGGCACGCCAGTACATCGATATCTATAACAACGCCCTGAACCGCGGGCAGGAGTAAAAGAGTAGGTGAGTAAGAGGGCGAAAAAGTAAAACGCAACGAGCCGATCGCGCTCGACATGTTGCCGCTTTTGCTCTTTTGCCTTTTGCTCTTTTGCTTCTTCGCTTCCGAAGGAACAGACATGAGTGACACACGAGAGAGACTCCAGCAGCTCAACGAGCAGGCCGAGAAAGGCGGCGGCGAGCGGCGCATCCAACGCCAGCACGACGCCGGCAAGATGACCGCTCGTGAGCGCATCGACCTGCTGATGGACCCGGGCACTTTCGTCGAGCTCGACAAGCTCAAGACGCACCGGTGCACCGACTTCGGGATGGAAGACAAAAAGATCCCGGGAGACGGCGTCGTCACCGGCTACGGCAAAGTCGACGGGCGCACCGTCTACGTGTTCGCCCAGGACTTCACCGTCTTTGGCGGCAGCTTGAGCGGCGCGTATGCCGAAAAGATCTGCAAGGTCATGGACCTGGCGACCAAGTGTGGCGCTCCGGTCATCGGACTGAACGACTCGGGCGGCGCGCGCATCCAGGAGGGCGTGCAGAGCCTGGCCGGCTATGCCGACATCTTCCACCGCAACGTGCAGGCCAGCGGCGTCGTCCCGCAGATCTCGGCGATCATGGGCCCCTGCGCCGGCGGCGCGGTCTACAGCCCGGCGATCACCGACTTCATCTTCATGGTCCAGGACACCAGCTACATGTTCATCACCGGGCCGGACGTCGTGAAGACGGTCACCAGCCAGGAAGTGAGCAAGCAGGAGCTGGGCGGCGCGCACGTGCACAGCGAGAAGAGCGGCGTGTCGCACTTCGAGAGCGCCAACGAAGAGGAGTGCATCGCCCAGATCCGCGAACTGCTGTCGTTCATCCCGTCGAATAACGCCGAAGACCCGCCCTTTGTCCCCTCGCAGGACGACCCGAACCGGCGCGACGAGAAGCTCAACAGCATCGTGCCGGAGAACCCCTCGAAGCCGTACGACATCACCGAGATCATCGAGACGGTCGTCGACGACAACCACTTCTTCGAGGTTCAGTCGCAATACGCCCCCAACATCGTCGTCGGCTTCGCCCGCCTGGGCGGCCACGCCGTGGGCATCGTGGGCAACCAGCCGAGCCACCTGGCCGGCTGCCTCGACATCGACACCAGCCTCAAGGGCGCGCGCTTCGTGCGCTTCTGCGACGCCTTCAACATCCCATTGGTGACCTTCGTCGACGTACCCGGATTCCTGCCGGGCGTCGACCAGGAGTACGGCGGCATCATCAAGCACGGCGCCAAGCTCCTGTACGCCTACAGCGAGGCGACGGTGCCCAAGATCACCGTCATCACCCGCAAGGCCTACGGTGGCGCCTACGACGTGATGAGCTCGAAGCATATCGGCGCCGACATCAACCTGGCCTACCCCACCGCCGAGATCGCGGTTATGGGCCCCGAGGGCGCCATCGACATCATCTTCCGCCGCGAGCTCGCCGAGGCCGACGACCCGGCCGCCAAGAAGGACGAGTTGGTCGACAAGTACCGCGAGACCTTCGCCAACCCGTTCAAGGCCGCCGAGCTCGGCTACATCGACGAGATCATCGAGCCGGTCGACACCCGACCGCGCCTGATCCGCTCGCTCGAGATGCTGCAGAACAAGCGCGTGGATACGCCGCCCAAAAAGCACGGCAATATTCCGTTGTAATGGGCGATTTGTAATCCCTTGCTTGCTGGCAGGGCCCCTCCGTCGGCTCAGCTATGCTTCGCCGACACCTCCCCGCAGGCTGAACAACGCCTCGGGGAGGGGATTGCATCTCTGAACCGCTTTCCTTTCCTGCAATCCCCCTCCCCAGCGCGTTTTCCAGCGCGAGGGGAGGTGGGGGCTATAGCGTAGCGAAAGCCCCCGGAGGGGACCTCTCAACCGGCAAGGGATTCCAACTCGAACTCCCCTACTCCCCCCCTTCTCCTTCCGCCTCCCCCTCCAACACCTCCAAAACCTCCTCCAGTACCTTCTCGATCGACCCAAACACATCCGCTGCCTCCACACGCACGATCTCGACATCGTGCACGTCGCGCAGATACGCATCACGCTTCTGATCCCACGCCTGGTTCGACGGCCGTCGATGACACTGTCCATCAACCTCCACGACGAGCTTCTCCGAAGTGCAGTAAAAGTCGACGATGTATGGCTGCAAGATGTGCTGCCGGCGAAACTTGTAGCCGCCGAGTTGCTTGCGCCGCAGCTTCGCCCAGAGCTTTGCTTCGGCGTCGGTGGGATTCGAGCGCATCTGGCGCGCTCGGCGCAGTAGTTCCGGGTATCTCGGCTTCGGAATGGTCATTTCTGCCTCCGAGTGATGGTCTTTGTTTGCCTCACTACGGTTTTCGGCAGAGATGAGGAAAATGTTGCGTGGCTTTTCCGCAGATCGGGGTTTGGCGGGCGTGAAAGGCGGATCTTTCTTGTCGTTTTGTGATCTCAACTCGGAGCGTATCGCAAAAGATCCGCCGCAGCCGCAGTATCGCGCTTGGCACTTCAACGCCCGGCGTTTTGATTCAAGAGAGTCGATCGGCAGTCGCCCCTCTCCGGAGAACCGCCATGACCATCCCTGTCTGGGTCCTACTCGCCTTCGCCGGCTGGACGCTGCTCATCCTGATCACCAACGTCGGCGTGTACCGTTGGGGACGGATCCTGACGCGTCGCTCCGAAATCGGCGACTTGCAGGCCTACAATCTGGAGGGACACTCCGACTGGTACAAGCGCTCGATGCGCGCGCACGCCAACTGTGTGGAGAATCTGCCCGTGTACGGCGCCATCGTGCTGGTGATCGTCGTCGCCGGCCTCGACGCGC
Organism: Persicimonas caeni; assembly: GCF_006517175.1. Taxonomy (NCBI): domain Bacteria; class Deltaproteobacteria; order Bradymonadales; family Bradymonadaceae; genus Persicimonas; species Persicimonas caeni. Next base: position 788,903 of record NZ_CP041186.1, read on the forward strand.
CCACGCTCGACGTCCTCGCGCTCGTGTTCATGGGCGCGCGGGTGATCCACTCGCTCATTCACTTGAGCTTCAAGCAGACCAATATCGTCACGAGTTTCCGGTTCACATTCTTCCTCGTCCAGTTCGTCTGCATGGTGTGGATGAGCATCTATGTCGCCCTCTACGCGACCTGACAGCGGCCGGAGGGTCTTGTCCTGCGTCCTTGCGCGCCCAAGCTCTACAGTGCGCCCACTTGTCCCGACCCGATGGAGGCTAACCGTGCAAGAAACTCGCGAGATTGAAGTCGTCGAGCTGGATAATCGAGACACCGCGGCTCACCTGGAGAATGTCCTGGCGCAGATGCCCGGGGTCAACGAAGTCAACGCCAACCCGGAGACGCGGCTGGTGTGGGTGACCTTCAATCCGACGCTGCAGACCGCCAGTCGCATCTACGAGAAGATCCAGCGCGAAGGCTGCTCGGTGTCGTTTCGTCCGCGCGCGTCCGGCGCCCAACAACGTCCGGGGCGCCTGCAATAGGCGATGCCCGCCCCAACGAAAAAAGCCCCCGCGCCAATGAGCGCGGGGGCTTTTTTGATCATCCGATCACACGATCAGCGCTCGCTGATGGGCGTGACCTCACGCTTGTTCTCGCCGATGTAGATCTGGCGCGGACGGTGGATGCGCTGCTCTTCGTCGTCGCGCATCTCTTTCCACTGGGCGATCCAGCCCGGAAGGCGACCGAGCACGAACATCACCGTGAACATGTTGGTGGGGATGCCCAGCGCGCGGTAGATCGTGCCGCTGTAGAAGTCGACGTTCGGGTACAGGCGACGCTTGACGAAGTACTCGTCTTCGAGGGCGACCTGCTCGAGCTCTTTGGCCAGGTCGATATGCGCCTTGAGGCTGCGGCCGCTCGTGCAAAGCTCCTCGAGCATCTCGATGACCTTCTGGTGCACAGACTCGTCGGACCGCAGACAGCTCTAAGAGTGCCAATCACGCTGTTCGTACCCTTTGCTTGGTGATGCTGGTCAGCCGCAGTGGCTACTACGCCTGGCGCAACCGAAAGCCGTCGAAGCGATCCCGTGCAAACGCAGCCTTGCTCGAGCATATCCGGCGTATCTTCGAGGCATCGAAGGGACGCTACGGTGCCCGGCGAGTGCTGCGTGCGCTCAAGCTCGAGGGCCACCAGGGCGGCAAGCACCGCGTGGCTCGGCTGATGCGTGAGAACGGCCTGTTTGCCCGTCGTCGTAGAGCGTTTCGTGCGACCACTGATTCAAAGCATGCCTATCCGGTGGCCGACAACGTGCTCGACCGGGACTTTGAGGTCGATTCTCCCGATCAAGCATGGGTCGGCGACATCAGCTACATCCCAACTGCCCAAGGTTGGCTGTACTTCGCGGTGCTCATCGACCTGTACTCGAGGCGTGTCGTTGGTTGGGCGATGAGCAGCCGCATCGACCAGAAACTGACACTGAGCGCGCTTCGTATGGCACTGGCGCAGAGACAGCCGGACAGGGGCTTTATCCACCACACAGACCGAGGCTCACAGTATGCGGCACACGCCCATCAGGACGAGCTTCGACGGGCTGGTGCCATCGTCAGCATGAGCCGCAAGGGCAGTTGCTGAGACAACGCGCCCAGCGAGAGCTTCTTTTCGACCATCAAGACCGAGCTGATTCACGAGAGGCGATTTGAGACCCGAGACGAGGCCAAAGGAGCCATCCTGCGCCACCTGATGTGGTACAACGCGCACCGACTTCACTCCTCGCTCGATTACCTGTCACCCATGCACTTCGAGAGTTTGCAATTGACCGACCGAAAGGCGGCGTAGACCATGTAGCCCACGTGTCCGAAAACCGGGGTCATGCCAAGCTACGGCGGACCCAATGGAGAAGGTTGTGATCTCTAAGAAACCTTGGCTTCTCGTAAATGGACTTGTGCTCGCTGTGAGCCTGGCAAACTGCGACCAAGACCGGGCAAACGATTCTGATGTCGCCGTTATCGGCGACGCGGGCGAAGACTCGGGGGCGGGTGGCGATGCTGCTCCCTTTCAGGATGGAGGTGGTGACACCGCGAGCGACACTGATAACGACGTCGTTGAGTTAGATGTAGATCCAGATGCGACGGACGTCAGTCACGCACCGCCACCGTGGCTGGAAGGAGCGGAGAACCGCTGCGCGCCGACAAGTGTCCGAGTGCCCATTGAGAAGCTGCGGGCTGTGTCGTTGCCGGAACCGCTCGGCGATACTCCGCGACAAGTTTGGAGCACCCAGGCGACCTGTGTGCGGGATGGGAAGTTCGATGAAAAGTCATCCGCACTCGCGTACTTTACGGTCAATGGCGAGAAGCGTCCCGTGGTGGTGACGTCCGTGAGCACGCACAGCGGTGTTACCCCCTCGGACAGACTGGCTGCGATTGCCTTCGTCGACGCTCAGACCGGCAACCTCCTGAGTTGCCACGAGTTCGAAGAGCCGCTGCAAACTCCCGAGCCCAAGCTCGCCGTCTCGTCGAATCCGGAGCGGTACTGGCTTTACACCGAGACCATTCGCGATGCCCACGACCAGGTGCCCACGCCCATGTTCATGCTGCGAAGTGGCACCTACGATGGAGAGACCTTCACGAAGCAGATTGTCGACCCGGGCTCCCCTAATATTCGCCCGAATCTCATCACGCCCAACGGGCAGTGGTTGATGGGGTTCGACAACGAATATCTGGTGAGCTTCGATGCGCTAAACGGCGAGGTGTTTTGGGCCAAGCACGTCAGAGAACTCTGGCCGGATGCCGGACCTCGCGCGACTCTATTCAACGCCTACATCAAATCCGACAATGAAGTCTTCATTTCGATCGACTCGGGCGACTCTTATGGAGTGTTGTCGGTCGATGAGTGCGGGAACGCGAAGCTTGTCAAGCAAGGCACCGGTCGAGGCGCCAACGTGCAAAGGCTGTCGGAGTTCGATCTCCTGGTGGTGTCACGTGGAGGAGATCGCTACTTCGAGAGTTATCGTGACGATGTCAGAGTGCACGTCGAAGAGTGTCCCAGCGCAATGACCTACACCCCAGGAGGGCAGAGCTGTCTGCACTGGGGCATCGCCACAGCGAGACTCACTACCTTCGGGTTCGACGGGCGCGACCACCGCGAAGTCGAGCTGCCCTCGCTGGTCGACTACCGCTACGGCCGCTACCAACTCGGCAGACTCTCAGCCAATAACGGCACCACTCTGGTGCATCGAACAATCAGTGAGACTGGAGACCCAAGCGGCACACAGTCGAGTCTCCTCATGGTGGACCCGGAGTCCGGCGAACCCAAAACAGTTATCCCCTACCCCAAGCCCGGAGAGACCGTTTCCAAGCCGCTGCTCACTTCGGGCGGGATGATGATCTTTGTGTCGGATGGTGAACTATACGGCTTCCAGACGAGTCTTCCCGGCCTGGCAGCAATACCCAACCCGCGAGGGATTGGGGGGGGGCGGAAATGAGAACCGAGGTTGGCTCGACGCCGTATCCGATTAGGCACCATCGAGAGGACTTGGAGGCCGAAGTGCTTAAAGACTCAGGGGTTGCTAGATCGGAAAAAGGCCGCCCGGATTGCCCGGGCGGCCTTTTCTCGTCTACTCAATCACTCGATCACGTTATCGCTCGCTGATCGGCGTGACCTCACGCTTGTTCTCGCCGATGTAGATCTGGCGCGGACGGTGGATGCGCTGCTCTTCGTCGTCACGCATCTCTTTCCACTGGGCGATCCAGCCCGGAAGGCGACCGAGCACGAACATCACCGTGAACATGTTGGTGGGGATGCCCAGCGCGCGGTAGATCGTGCCGCTGTAGAAGTCGACGTTCGGGTACAGGCGACGCTTGACGAAGTACTCGTCTTCGAGGGCGACCTGCTCGAGCTCTTTGGCCAGGTCGAGCGCCGGGTCTTCGACGCCGAGCTCGGGGAGGAGCTCGTCGGCGGCCTTTTTGAGGATCTTGGCGCGCGGGTCGAAGTTTTTGTAGACGCGGTGACCGAAGCCCATCAGACGCACGTCCGAGGACTTGTCTTTGACCAGGTCGATGTGGTCTTCGAGGGAGCGGTCGGCCTCGCGGATCTCTTCGAGCATCTCGATGACTTTCTGGTTGGCGCCGCCGTGAAGCGGGCCCGAAAGCGCGCCGATGGCGCCCGAGATGGAGGCGTACAGGCTCGAGCCGGCGCTGCCGATCATGCGCGCGGTCGACGCCGAGCAGTTCTGCTCGTGGTCGGCGTGCAGGGTCAGAAGCTTGTCGATGGCCGTCTCGAGGACCTCGGAGACGTTGTAGTCGCCGTCGGCGTCGCCGAACATCATGTTGGCGAAGTCGCCGGCGTAGCTGGCGTCGGTGTTCGGCGCGACGTAGTCCTTGCCCGCGGTCTTGCGGTAGCCGTAAGCGGCCAGCGCCTTCATCGAGGCGAGCAGGCGGATGATGTCGGTCTCTTCGTCCGAGTCGTCGTCGTAGTACTCACCGAGGCAGGCGACCAGGGTCTGGGCGACCGTCATCGGGTGAGCGGTGTTCGGAAGGCTCTCGAGCACGTTGACGACGCCATCGGGGAGCGTGGCGTGCTCGGCCAGGCGGCCTTTGAAGGTGTCGAGTTCTTCCTGGTTGGGAAGCTTGCCCCACACCAGCAGGTACATCACCTCTTCGAACGAGGCGTTCTCGGCCAGGTCTTCGATGGCATAGCCGCGGTAGCGCAGCACGCCTTCTTCACCGTTGATGAAGGTGATGGCGCTCTTGCACGAACCAGTGCTGCCGTAGCCGGGATCGTAGCTGATGACGCCGGTGGTACCCCGAAGCTTGCGGTTGTCGACACCGCGCTCGCCTTCGGACCCCTCGACGACGGGGAATTCGTACTCTTCACCATTCAGAACCAACTTCGCGTCTGCCATATGCGATCTCCGTCTCAGCAGTAAGATTTTTCCAACGTACGTGCGCCTGGGTGGCGCTCAGTATATGAATCGCCGCCTGAGCGGCGATTTTTCCCAGATTTCAGGGCGACAGGAACGTAGCAATAATGAGCTAAAAATGGAAGGGCCGCCCTGTGATCTGGATCATGCCGTAGTTCAAGGCTCGACCCGCTGTGGATCGTCCTCGGCGCACGGCACTTTGACGAGAACGAACTTCAGGTTCTCGTTGTGTGTAACACAGGCTTTATTCTTGAAGCGTTCGGGCAACTCGCGCTGGAATCCTCCGCGGAAACGCGCGCCTTCCATAATGCCGTAGAACGTCCCGTTGCCCACTTCCTCGAGGAAGTGCTCGAAGTCATCGTCGTCTCGAATGGGGATGACCTCGTTTTGGGTGTAAAACGTCTCACCTCGCCAGTTGAGCTTGTAAGCAATCGCCGGCTCTTCACAGTAGCGTTTGAACCGATGTGAGCCGGGAGGGCCGTCGGTACGCGTGCACTGGGAGTAGTAGGCATCCCACACGCCCTTCTGGCTCCACGTAGAACTAATCCCGGGCATGTAGACGTCCAGACAAAAGACCGCGAAGCCCAAGCCGGACGCCAAAATGGCCGCCAAGCTTAGACGCCGAACCAAGCGGTTTCGTGTCAAAAAGAGTGTGATGCCGAGCATCGCCGGTACGCTGACCCCGAAGATCGCCCAGCGGAAGCCCGAGTCCCAGGCGGCGTCCCATTTGCGGTCGTACTTGTAGGTGAACAGGTTTTTGAGCACCTGCGGGTCGTGCAAAATGTCCCACAGCACGATGCCGAAGATGCCGATGCCCACGAAGTACAGCGGCCAGGGGTGCGGAAGCTCGCGATCGAGCGCGTCGTCCAGGGTGATGGCGATAAGCATCGCCAGCGCCGGGACCACCGGGAAGATGTAGTGGTGGAATTTGGTGCTCGACAGGGTGAATAGGGTGAAGGCGATCGTCGCCCATAGGATCAGCATCAAGGTCGCGCGACCCCGATCGTCCTCCATGTCCAGGCCCTTGCCCGAAAAGAAGTGGCCCAACGCCGCGGGCAAAAAGGCGATCCACGGAAAGAGGCCGTAGCCTAGCCAATGCAAAAAATGCTCGAAGCTGCCGGTGTCGATCTGGTGCACACCGCTGGCCAGGCGCTTGAAGTGGTCGTGGACGAAGAAGCGGTTCCAGAAGCCCTGCGTGTGCCGGATGAGCATCGCGGCGTACCACGGAAAGGCGACCGCCACGAAGATGGGCAGGCCGATATGCAGGTCGACCTTCTTGAGCATCCGCCACTCGCGGGTGATCAGGATGTAGAAAAAGAGGATGGCGCCGGGCAGCATGAAGCCCAAGAGGCCCTTGGCGAGTGAGGCCAGGCCGATAAAGACGTAGAAGGCGAGCAGGTAGACCCGCCGGCGCTCGACGACCGGGCGTGCAAACGCCAGGTAGAGCGCGGTGCCGAAGCAGGTCGTGTAGATCGCCGCCTGCGTGGGGCCCCAGATAAACCAGCCGTTGAGGTCTTTTGCGAGGGTCGAGCCGCTGACCAAGATGACCACCAGGAGCACCAACAGCGGCACCCACAGCACGCCCAAGCCCCCGAGCGCGAACCGACGCCGAAGCGTCTGGGCCCGATCGCTCTCCTCACGCCCCTTCCATAAGCCCCATAGCAGCAGGCCGAAGCCCACGCCCAGAAGCGCTCCGCCAACGGCGATGCCCTGCCAGGCCGGCGACGTAAACGACTGCATGAATGGGTTGGGGCCACCTCGCCAGCGCGACAGGCCCACGAGCACCAGCGCGATCTGCGGCACGCACACCAGCGCCATCCACCCGAAGGCGAGTACGTAGGAGAACTTGTCGGCCGGACGATCTTTGTCCTTGCCGAACATCGCCATCATGAAGAAACACATCGCGACGGTCATCAGCCCCACAAAGGGCATGTCGGTCTGTGCCTGCCGGCTCAAAAAGAACCAGAACGGCGAGGTGCCCAACACCGCGGCCATCAAAAAGCCGGTGCGGCGCTTGAAGACGCTCGAGCCGAACGAGTAGGCGAGCAAAAGCCCCAGAATCCCCACCAACGCCACGCCGATGCGGATGCCCCACTCCGAAAACCCGAAGACTTGCATCCCCATCGCCATCATCCACATCAAGAGGATGGGCTTGGAGTAGAAGTAATTGCCTTCGCGGTTGCCGGCGCCGTCCTCCCAGTGGCTCCCCCACCAGGTGCTGATCCAGTCGTTGCGCTCCAGAATATTGCGCGCGACTTCGCCGTAATGGACCTCCCAGGGGTCCCACAGCCCGAAGCTTCCAAGCATCGGGATGAACACGATGACGGCCGCGGCCAACACCACCCAGCGGTCTCGCCACCAGGGCTTGGTATCCGGCTCGAACCACTCGAGCTCGGTGATAGGCGTACGTTTGGAGTTCTCGTTTTTCGAACTCATAGGTCGGTCACTGCGATATATGCGTGGCGGAAATCGAATCGTCCATTCCCGCATCGTTTTCGGGTGTTTGGGCGCGACAGAATGGGTCGGCCCCTATCTTGGCCAAAGTGTTACCATTAGTGGGGGGCACAATTCCACTGCCCTCGTGTCCGGAGCGGCCACTGCTTGCTGGATGTCGCGAGTGTCGGTAAGATGCGCCCGCTGTCTGCCACCTCGAAAATTTCAAACGCTATAGCAAGGGGGCCGGTCTGATGTATTTCGATACGCGTCGTCTTTTTCTCGTTTCACTCGTATCTATCTCTGTTGCGATGTCGACCGCCTGCGCGGATCCGGCGGAATCGGAGGACGACCAATCCTCGCAGCCGGATGTGGGCGTGGACGCGGACACCGGTACAGACGCCGGCAGCACCGACACGGCGCCGGACGTCGAACGACCGGCCCGTGAAGACTTCGCCTTCGTCGAACTTACCGCCGGTTACCAGCTCACCTGTGCGCTCGATGCATCCAACCAAGCCTACTGCTGGGGCAACAGCGGTTGGGGAGCGTTGGGTGACTCGAGTGTCGATCAGAGCCGCCCGTCCCCGGCCGCGCCGGGCTACGCCTTCACCGACTTGGCCACCGGCGTGAGCCACACCTGCGGCATCACCACCGACGGCCAGATGCTTTGCTGGGGCAACAATCACTACGGCCAGATGGGCCAGAGTCCCACAGCCGGCGGTTGGGGCCCCACCGAAGTGTTGCGCTCGCAGCGCTTCGTCGACATCGCTTCCGGCGAGACCCACTCGTGCGCGATCGCCGAGGATGACAGCCTTCACTGCTGGGGCGGAAACGAAAAAGGCCAGCTCGGCGGGTCGACCGGCTCGAATGGGTGGGGGTTCGTCGAGGTCGACAGCGGGCACGCATTCCAACAACTCGCCCTCGGCGGGCTGTTCAGCTGCGGTCTCGACAGCCAAGGCAACGCGTATTGTTGGGGCGATAACTCGGCAGGCTCACTGGGCGACGGGTCGACCCGAAATAGCAGCTCCCCGGTCGCCGTCACCGGCGGGCATCAATTCACCACGCTCGTCGCCGGATACTACCACGTTTGCGGTATCACCGCCGACTCGAAGACCTACTGTTGGGGGTGGAACGGCGACGGCCAGGTCGGCCACGCCGACTCGGTGGCAGGCGCCATGCCCACCCCCACCGAGGTCGCAGGTGGCCACCAGTTCGTGACCCTCGCCGCCGGCGCCCAGCACACCTGCGGGGCAACCGCCGACGGAACAACGTATTGCTGGGGCGGCAATACTCGAGGGTCGCTGGCCCACCCGGACGTCTCGTTCGAGACCAGCACCCCCAGAAAGGTGTCCGAAGACAAGCGCTTTGCTTGGCTCGAAGCGGGCATGTTCCACACATGCGGCGGCGGCTTTGACGGCAAGATCTATTGCTGGGGTGCCAACTTCTACGGCGAGCTCGGCGACGGCCGCGCCATCGACGTGCTCGAGCCCGCTCGCGTCGACACCGAGCACGCCTTCGAGGCGGTCTATGCCGGCTTCGAGAGCACATGCGCGAAGACGAGCGCCGGCGAGTTGTACTGTTGGGGACGAAACGACCGCGGCCAACTCGCCGACGGCAGCTGGAAGTCTCGAAGCAGCGTCGGCCGCGCCGCCGAATCGCACACCTTCGACTCCGTCGCCCTCGCCTCCCAGCATTCCTGCGGACTCGCGCAAAGCGGCGACGTGTACTGCTGGGGCCAGAACTACTACGGCGAATTCGGCGTGCAGACCGCCGAAGACTGGTACGACGCGCCTGTGCTCGTCCATGACAGCGGCGACTGGACCACGGTCGTGGCCGGCGAGTACCACCACTGCCTCCTCGACAGCTCCGGCGACGTATGGTGCGCGGGGCGAAATGACGAGGGACAGGCGGGCATCGGCCAGGCGGCCAACCAAACCTCACTCGCCAAGGTCGACCTCGACGCGACGTTTGGCCACCTGAGCGCCGGCCCCGAGTACAGCTGCGCAGTCGACGACAGCGGCCAGCCCTACTGCTGGGGACTCAACGAATTCGGCGTGCTCGGAGACGGCACCGAGACCAGTCGCGCCTCTCCCACCGCTGTCGACACCTCGGTCGCGTTCGAGCACATCGTCACCGGGGACTGGCACAGTTGCGGCCTCGACTCCGATGGCCAGGCGTATTGCTGGGGCAACAACTGGTTTGGCCAACTTGGACTGGGCACGCCCGACGGATATCAACGCCGCCCCGTTGCGGTCGTCGGTGAGCACACGTTTGCTTCGCTCGTCGCTGGCAAACGTTTTACCTGCGGGCTGACACCGGCCGGCAAGGCGTATTGCTGGGGCGGCAACTTCGCCGGCCAACTCGGGCTGGGCACTCAAGACGGCAGCGTGCGCCCGGCAGCGGTCACTGGTGGCCACACCTTCCAACAACTCGCCGCCGGGAGCGCCCACATTTGCGGCTTGACCACCGACGACACATTGTACTGCTGGGGCAAGGGCTCGTACGGCCAACTCGGCGATGGCGAACGCATCATCGCCTTCGAGCCGGTTGCGCTTCAAACCGATTGATCTCGCACGTCGCGGCGACGCTCGCGTCAATTGCCGACAAAAGTCTCGGCAATCTCGTTGAACCGCTCTGCCAAAACCGCTATGATAGGGTTAACTCTTTTCGAGAGACAATTTGGCGAGCGGTAGGGATGCCGCGTAGTGATTGGAGGTCGGCGATGATTCGTTCTTGGCAGCTCTTTGTGTGTGTGTTTGTCGGGTGCATGGTGACGTTTGTTGGCACAGCTCTGGCCGGTCCGCCTAAGAACTTGACCGAGTTTGGCCCGTCGCTGTCGATGGGCGACGGCAACATTCGCGCCTTCTCGACGGTCAACCCGTCGGGCAAGCCCATCCGCATCGGCGTGGAGTTCGACGGCGCGGCCTTCCAGAACCTTCCGACCGCCGCCAGCGACGGCAAATGGGAGTACGACGGCCACACCTGCTGCGGCCACGAGCACGTGCTCCAATTCCCCAGCAACGCGGTGGCGACCCCGTTCAAATGGGCGATGGTCAACTGGAACCCGGGCGGCCACATCCCTCCGGGCGTGTGGGACCTGCCCCACTTCGACTTCCACTTTTACTTCATGGAAGAAGCCGAGCGCTACAATATCACCGCCGGCATCTGCGATGCCGCCGCGCCGGGCACGCTCATTTCGTGTGAGGCGTTCCAGAAGGGCATGAAGCCCCTGCCGGCCGACGAGCAAGTCCCCGGCTACATCAACCCCGGCGCCGTCGAGGCGGGCATGGGCGCCCACCTCATCGACCCGACCTCCCCCGAGTTCAACGGCGAGACGTTCACGCGCACCTTCTTGTACGGCGCCTGGGACGGCTCGCTGAACTTCATGGAGCCGATGATTACCGTGGCCGAGTTGCAAAAGAAGGAAGCCGAGCACTGCACGCCCTACCCCACGCCCGAGGCGATGCCCGAGGCCGGCTTCTACCCGACCGAGTACTGCACGCGCTACGACGACAAGAACGATCTGTACTACGTGTCGCTGCAGGCGTTTAAGTGGTTCCCCAAGTCGGACGGAATTCTGGGCAACTGAGCGGCTGTTTCTCTCCTGTCCGGCGCCGCCGAGTGTTCCGAAGTGCACTTCGAGGCTCGGCGGCGCCACCTTCGGTCCCGTTCCCCCGGGAAATAATTGAAATCTAGCGTCAAAACCAAGCGCGCTTGACGCAGGATCGCACGCAGAACTATAAACGTGTGTAGTAGGTAGGACTTCAAGCGGAGATTTGTCTGTGTCAGACCCTAAAGAGATCCTGGAAAGACGGCTCGACGACGTAGCCGAGAAGCAGGATACTCGCGGCCTCCATTTCTTTTTGCAGATCGGCGGACACGACGACCCCAACGGGTTGACCACCCTGCAGATTGCGGGGTCGGGTTGGACGCTGCTGAGTTGGAAGCGCCCCGACGATACCGAGCTGTACAGCGTGGAGCTTGGCCAGGCCGACCTGGTGAAGTTCTACATGCTGCTGCGCCAACACCCGTTCTGGGACGCTTCGCCCGTGCGCCGCAAGCGCGAAGAGGGCGAGACGAATATCCACATGCGCTTTGCCGACCAGGCCAAGGGCACCTACAGCGCGCTGCAGTTTTGGGACGGCGACATCGACGAGTTCCCCGTGCTCGGGTATCTCCTCGAGCCCCTCGTCAAGCTCGTGCGCCTCATCTCGAACGATGAGATTCCGCTCCTGACCGTCCAGAAGAAGGCATCGTGAGCCGATGACTTCTCGGGCGACAAGCATAGTCCCCTCCCTCTCTTTTCTGGCGACGCTACTCGCGCTGGCCCTCTTGGCCGGCGCTTGTGACGATCCCCCCAAAGCCCCCGAACCGTCGATCAACGTCAACGAGAAGCAAAAAGAGCTTCGCGACGAGGTCGGCGAGGTCCAAACCGAGGCCAAAGAGCGCGCCGACAAGGTCGAAGCGCAACTCCCCGAACAAGACAGCGGCGCCGCCAAAGACGACGCCGCTCCGTCCCAGTAATCCAGACAAGTAACCCTGACAAGTAGCCCTGACGTCAGCGCAGTACCGCCACCGTCTCGATATGCGAGGTGCGCGGGAACATATCGAACATCGTCAGTGACTCGACTTCCCAGCCGCCGTTGGTGAGCGTCTTGAGGTCGCGGCCCAGGCACGCCGGGTCGCACGAGACGTACACGATTGCTTCGAGATGCTGGTACTGGGCGAGCTCGTCGCAGACCTCCGAGGCGCCCGCGCGCGGCGGGTCGAGCAGGACGAGGTCGAAGTCGTCGACCATCTCGTCGAGCGGCTCGACAAAGCCTTCCGACAAGTCGGCGACGCGGAAGCTGTAGCCGTCGAGGCGGGCGAGCTTGGCCAAGCCCTTGGCGCTCTCGATGGCGGCCGGGTTGGCCTCCAGGCCGACGAAGCGCTCGACGCGATCCGGCAGCGCGAACGAGAAGTTGCCGTTTCCACAGAACAACTCGATGACCGAGGTCGCGCCGAGACGGTCGATAATCCCGCTCACCTCGTCGACGAGTTGCCCGTTCATGTCGCGGTAGCTCTGGCGGAAATTTGCCGAGGGCACATGCGCGGCGTCGACCGGCGGGCGAGCGAGCACCTCTTCACCGTCGACGGTGATGTCGCCGAAGACGACGTCTTCGTCCTCGCCGACCACACGCAAGCCGCGCACCGTCGGGTTTTGGTCGAGCGTCTGCAAAAAGGTCTTGAGCGACGGGGGCATCTTGGTGCGCAGGTTGCGCTCGGGCATCAGGGTGACCACCACGCTCTCTTCGTCGGCGGTCTCCAAGATGAAGTCGCAGTCGCCCACGTCGCGAAGCGCCGGCTCGAGCGCGCGACGCACCTCGTTGAGCAGCCCGTCGGTGATCAGACAGTCGTTGATGTCCAGAAGCTCACTGCTGTTGGCCCGGTAGAAGCCGATCTTCCAGCCCTGCCCTTCGCCGGCGGGCGCGCGGTGGAAGGTCACTCGGCTGCGGTAGCGGCGGTCTTCGGGAGCGGCGACCACGCGCGCCTCGGGAAGGTCGAGCTTGCTGATACGCGAGATAGTCTGCCATGCAGCCTCGGTCTTCAGTTCGACCTCGTGCTCGTAGGTGGTGTGCCAGAACTGGCAGCCACCGCATTTGGGAAAGTACGGGCACTCCGAGTCGACGCGCTCCGGAGAGGCCTCCACGATCTCGACCACCCTGCCCTTGGCGTACGACTTTTTGAGCTCGACGAGCTCGATGTCGACCACTTCCCCCGGAAGCGTCGTCGGCACGAAGACGATGCGGCCATCTTCGAGATAGCCGATGCCGTCTCCGCCGTGAGCCATTCTTACGATTTCGATTTGTTGTTGATCTTTCATAGTGTTCGGGCTCATTGCCAACTGAACGATTACTCGGTCGTCGTGTATTAGGTGAGGCCCGTACGCGAAGCAACACCAAAACTTGCGAGGAGTTGGCTGGCAGTGTATCTTCCGCTCGGGACAACTGTCCTCGCCGAATGCTAACCGCATGCAATTAGGGGCCAAATTCCGGCTGTGCCCTCGCACACCGGCAGTGGCAACATCGAAGTACCGGATAAACCAGTATGAAGTCCATGTCGCGCCTGCTTTTCGTCGCCTTTCTCATCGCGAGCGTCTCCACTGCCGCCTGCAGCTCCTGTGAGTCGTGCTCTGCGGAGAAAGACCAAGAGAAGACTACTGCCGAGCCCGACGCTGCAGAGGCCGAGGAAGCCGACGTGGTCGAGGATACTCGCGCGGAGATGCTCGAAGAGGCCACCGAGAAAGCCGAAGAAGCCGGCGACACGGCCGCGTTCAACATCTCGCAGAAGGCGCGCTTCATGGCCGCCGAGCTCGAGGGGATGCAGAAAAAGACGGTGGAGGCGCCCAAGGTCAAGCGCGCGCCCCAACCCAAAGATACCGGCAAGATCGACGCAGCCGGGGTCAAGCGCGTGCTTCGCAACAATCAGGGCGTGTTGCAGAAGTGCTACGAGCGTGCGCTCAAAGCCGACCCGGCGCTCATGGGCCAGGTGGTGTTGACCATTCGCATCGGCTCCGGCGGCGAAGTCGCCATGGCGAAGGCTCGAAGCCAAGAAATCGGCGACCGCAGCGCGCTCAAGTGCATGGAGCGTGAGGCCAACAAGTGGCTCTTCCCCGCTCCGCAAGGCGGCACGGTGCTGGTGAACAAAAAGTACCGCTTCACCCCGCAGAACTAAGAGAATCCTATTCTGGCGACTCGGCGCTTCCCCAGGCGCCACCGCCGGGCGTCTCGATGACGATTTCATCGCCCGGCTCGACCTCGACGGTGCACTTGTTGGCCAGTCGAGTCTCTTCGCCGCCGCGACGAAGCAGGTTTCGCCCGGCGCGGCCGCCCTCGCCTCCCGCAAGGCCCCAGGGCGCGCGATCGCGCCGCTCCGTCATCAGCGTCACCGTCGCCTTCGAGTCGAACGCGTAAGCGCGCACCACGCCATCGCCACCTCGGTAGCGCCCCTCTCCACCCGATCCACGGCGCACCGCGTAGGTCACCACCCGAAACGGATACGCATGCTCGAGCGCCTCGACCGGCGTGTTCAGTGTGTTGGTCATGTGGGTGTGCACGGCGTTCGCGCCCTGGTAGCCCTCTCCGGCTCCACTGCCGCCGGCGATGGTCTCGTAGTAGGCAAATGACTCCGAGCGCCCATTGCGTGTGTCGGTGCCGCCGATCATCACGTTGTTCATCGATCCGCACGAGGCCGCCGGCATGCGCTCGGGCAGCGCCTGGGCGAACGCGCCGATGACCGTATCGGTGATGCGCTGACTCGTCTCGACGTTCCCGACCGCCACCGCCGCAGGGTACTCGGCGTCGACCAGCGAGCCCGGCTCCGTCACCACCTCGACACATCGCATGTAGCCGCCGTTCGACGGCAACTCCGCCGGCGCCAGGCACCGAAAGACGTAGAGAACGGCCGAAAGCGTGACGGCACGTGGCACGTTGACCGGGCCCTCGGTCTGGCCGTCGGTGCCCGTAAAGTCGACGGTGGCCTGCTCGCCGTCGATGGCGAGCCGACATCGGATCGTGAGGGGTCCGTGGCCATGGCCGTCGTCGTCGAGGCAGTCTTCGAAGCGCCACTCGCCATCGGGAAACTCGCCGATGATGCGGCGCATGAAACGCTCGCTGTAATCCTGGAGCGACGCGGCCGCCAAAAGGAGTTCGTCGCCACGAAGCGCGAGTTGGTCCCGGAGACGCTTAATACCACGTAAGTTGGCGGCGATCTGCGCGCGCAGGTCGCCCTTGCGCTCTTCGGGTGTGCGGCTCTCCGACGCGATCTGGGCGGCGAGTTCTTCGCTCCAGCGCGTCGGCGCGATGCGAATCCCCTCCTCTTCGATGCTGTGCGAGAGCGGCAGGCTGCCGGGTGTGATGCCGCCGACATCGGCGTGGTGGGCGCGGTTGGTCACGTAGAAGCGAATCTCGCCGGCGTCGTCGAAGACCGGTGAGACGACCGTGATATCGGGCAGGTGCGTGCCACCTGCATACGGGTCATTGAGCACGACGTGATCGCCCGGGCCCATCTCGACCGCCTCGATGGCGGCGCGCACCGACAGCGGCGTCGCGCCCAGATGCACCGGGATATGAGCGGCCTGGGCGACCATCTCGCCACTCGCGTCGAAAATCGCGCACGAAAAGTCGCGGCGCTCTTTGATGTTGGGCGAGAAGGCCGAGCGCATCAGCGCAACACCCATCTCCTCGGCGATGGAGGCGAAGAGGTGGCGAAAAATCTCGAGTTCGATCGCGTTCATGAGACCTCCTCCTCCGGACGATGATGGGTCAACAGAAGGTGGCCTTTGATGACTTCGACACGCCAGTCGGGCGGCACGAGCGTTGTGCTGCTAAACTCGGAGATTACCGCCGGCCCCTCGAACACCTCGCCGTCGTCGAGCGTGTCGCGCTCGATGATGCGGGCTTCGAAGGTACCCGACTTGAAGCCGACCTGCGCGGTTTCGTGCTCACCCACGCTCGAAGCGCTGTCTGCACCGGAGTCGGCATCACCGTCGGTGAAGCTGAATGTCTCGGCGGGCACGAACGCTTTGAGACGCAGCGTCACAAGCTCCACCTGGCGCCCCTCGGCACGGTAACCGTACAAGCGCTCGTGGCGCTCCTCGAAGGCCTCGGACGGGTCTGAGAAGCGCCCGTCGTCGGCCGACCAATCGACCGGCACACTGATTTCGAAGCTTTGCCCCTCGTAGCGCAGGTCGAGCGACCACTCGAGTTCGACGTGTTCGTCTTGTTCTTGTGGGTCTTGCAGGTCTGAGTGTGCACGCTCCTCGAGCGCACGAAGCTCGTCGCGCATCTGCCGGCGAGCCTTCTGGTCGTCCAGAAACGCGCTCAGCGGCCGCAAAAAGGTCTTGCTGTAGAGCCTCTGGGAGTCGGCGTTGAGCATGCCGAAGGCAGATAGCAGCCCGGGGTGCCGCGGCACGAGCACCCGCCCGATGTCGAGCGTGGAGGCAAGTCGACAGGCATGCATCGCGCCGGCGCCGCCGAAGGCGACCAGGCAGAAGTCGCGCGGGTCGTAGCCCTTCTCGAGCGAGATCGCCTTGATGGCGCGCACCATGTTGGCGTCGGCGATGTCCAAGATGCCCTGAGCTGTCTGGTCAGCGTCGAGGCCGAGCTCTTCGGCGAGCCGCGCAATCGCCTCTTCCGAAGCGTCGCGCTCGAGCGTCATGCGACCGCCCAAGAATCGATCGGGTCGAATGCGGCCCAGGTGGACATGGGCGTCGGTCACCGCCGGCTCGTGCCCTCCGCGACCGTAGCACGCCGGCCCCGGGTCCGCCCCGGCGCTTCGAGGACCCACACGAAGCGCTCCGCCCGGATCTGCGTAGGCGATGGAGCCGCCGCCTGCGCCCACCGTGTGGATATCGATGACAGGCACGTGAATCGGCAGTCCGCCGATTTCTGCCTCGCTGGTGAGCAGCACCTCACCGTCGCACAGGCTCACGTCGGTCGACGTGCCTCCCATATCGAAGGTGATGATGCGCTCGATGCCGATCTCACGTGCGGCCGACAGCGCACCGACCACCCCGCCGGCAGGGCCCGAGAGGACCGTGTGCACCGGATACTCGGCCGCAAAGTCGATCTCGGAGCGCCCACCGCTCGACTGCAGAATCTCGATGCGGCTCGCCTCGACGCGGCCCCTGAGCGCTTGCAGGTAATGCGCCATGACCGGACCGACGAACGCATTGACCGAGGTCGTCGAGGCGCGCTCGAATTCTCGAAACTCGCGAATGATGTCGTGGCTCAACGATACGTGCGCATCGGGGAGAGCCTGGCGAATCGCGCGGCCGAGTTCCTCTTCGTGCTTCGGGTTGGCGTAGGCGTGCAGCAGGCAGACGCTTATCGCCTCGTAGTTCTCCTCGGCGAGCTCGGAGATGATTCGCTCCAACTCGTCGCCGTCGAGCGCCTCGAGCACTCGACCGTCATAGCCAACACGTTCACTGACACCGTAGCAATCCTGCCCGTCCACCAGGGGCGGCGGCAGCTCGATGTGGAAGCGATACAGATCGGGGCGGTTTTGGCGCCGGAGGAGGAGCAGGTCCTCGAAGCCGTCGGTCGTCACGAACGCCACCCGGGCGCCCTTGCGCTCCAAGAGCGCGTTGGTCGCCACCGTGGTGCCGTGAACGATGTGGGGGGTTTGGGCTGACTCCGAATCGGCGACGACGTGCGCGACGCCGTCGCCGATCGCCTCGGAGGGGTCCGAGGGAGTCGAAAGGAGCTTGTGTAGGCGCACTCGACCCGAAGGCTCCCGCAGAATGAGATCTGTGAAAGTACCTCCGGTGTCGACTCCAATCATGGGAAGACGCCTCGCTCGGTGTAGACGGCGTTGAGACGGTTGAGCGCCACGGCGAACGCGGCGGTGCGGTTGTCGACGCCATGCTCACGGGCAAACGCGCGCATCTCGTGATACGAGCGCTTCATCATGAACAGAAGGCGACTGTCGACCTCTTCGAGCTGCCACGACTCCGAGCGCTTGTTCTGAATCCACTCGAAGTACGACACGACCACGCCGCCGGCGTTGGCCATGACGTCGGGGATGACCTCGATGCCGCGCTTCTTGAGGACCTCTTCGCCCTTGAGCGTCGTCGGGCCGTTGGCGGCCTCGACGACCAGCTTGGCGGTGAGCTTTTTGGCGACCTCTTCAGTGATCTGCAATTCGAGCGCGGCCGGGATGCAGATATCCGACTCGATGCTCCAGAAGTCGTCGTTGTTGATCTCTTCGGCGCCCGCGTAGCCGCGAATCCCGCCCTCTTTGTTGACGTGATCGATGAGCTTGCGCGGGTAGATGCCCTGCGGGTTGTAGATCGACCCGGTGTGGTCTTGCACACCCACGAGCACCGCGCCCAACCGGCTCATGATCTGAGCGGCGTGGCTGCCCACGTTGCCGAAGCCCTGCAGGATGTAGTTGCAACCGTCGAGGCGCACGCCGCGCTCGTCGGCCCACTCCTGGATGCAGTAGACGACGCCCTGGCCGGTGGCCTTCTCACGCCCGCGGCTGCCGCCCGAGGCGAGCGACTTACCGGTGACGATGCGCTTCTGGGCGTTCTTGTCGATCTGGTTGTGGGTGTTCATGTAGGTGTCCATCATCCAGACCATGATCTGGCTGTTGGTCCCCACGTCGGGCGCCGGAATGTCGTATTCCGGACCGATATTGTTGCCCAAGTCGTGCACGAAGCGGCGGGTGATGCTCTCCAACTCGCGTTTGGAGTGCTGCGCCGGGCTCAGGCGAATGCCGCCCTTGGCGCCGCCAAACGGCACCTCGAGCAGCGCGCACTTGTAGCTCATGACCGAGGCGAGCGCCTTGACCTCTTCGAGGGTGACGTCGTGGTGGTAGCGAATGCCGCCCTTGTACGGTCCCAGAATATTGTTGTGCTGGATGCGGTAGCCAGTGAACAGCTTGAACCGCCCATCGTCCATGCGCACCGGGAAGTTGACGATGACCTCGTTCTTCGGCTCACTCAAAATGAGTCGCACGTGGTCGGCGATGGGCACATGCGGCACCGCACGGGCAACCTGCGCCTGGTGGGTCCGGTAGAACTGCGCTCCACCCGGATCTTCGGTGTCGGCCAAGACGACCTCACTACCTTCGGTTAAATCACTGACGGATTTGGCGGCGCTTGCTTCGGTGACTGCTTCTTCGCTGGACATGCTACAAGTTCCTCGCCACAAAGGGCTTCGCTACAGATGGGGGTTAAGATTTTCAAGTTTTCCTTAACAACGCCCTTCGGGCCCGTCAAGAACTCGAAATCCCCGTTCGAAAACCACCCCATCTCGGGGGGTTAGACGGTTAAAGTTATCAGAACACTCACACAGGCCAACTGCCTGTTATATCAAGCATTCTATGTGCTGAGACGCCCACCCTCAAATAATCGTCTCAGTTTTGTGCGTCGCCCCCGCCGGCATCTGCCTCACCAGCGCCAGCATCGCCCTGTTCGGCACCGTCCTCACCCGCTTGTTCGTCCTTGTCGGGCGCTCCATCAGGAGCAGGCGCCGCGGCATCATAATTCGGCGTAACGCCCTCGATGAGCCACTTCGGCACCGTGTCGACCGGGCGCACCAGATCGTAGACAACCCGCGCGCTCTCTCCGGAGTCGTTCGTGAGGAGGGCGACCACCCGTGCTTTCTTCTGGCCGCTATAATCGATCGACTGAATATCGACGTCGCCGGTGCGAAAGACCTCTTTTTGCTCGCGCACGAAACTTCGGAACGCATCGACATTATTCTGCTGCGTAAACCCGCTACTCATGTGTCGATAGGCGTTCTCGAAATTGCCACCGCGAAGCTGGCGGTGGAAATCGAGCACCTCGACGGCCGGAGGCTCGGAGCTGATGTCACGCGTCCGCGTCTCGAACTTGAGCTCGTCCACCAGAAACGTCTGCGCTTCGTCTTCTCCTCGGCTGATGATTTCGAGCATCGCCACCAGCTTCTCTGTGCCCGCCGGCGGCGCGAAATCCAAGGTCATCTTCCAGCGCGTCGGCTGGTCCATATCCTTTTTCTCGACCGACACGTTGCTCAACCGGCCGGGACCCGCGACCAGAAAGCGCTCGTACTGACTCAGAGTGCTCTGGAGGTCGTCGGCCGAGACCTCGGCCCGGAGCGCATCGGTCATTTTGGCGCGAGCCGCCTCGACCTCGCCCTGAGCCAAGTCATTGCCGAACTCGGTGCTGAACTTCCCAGCCTCGACCGACAGGCGAGCCTGATCGTACAGATCGCCGCAACACGACGCGGTCTTCCAAGTCCCCACGGCGAGCAGACCGCCAATGATGAGCACGATGACGCCGCAGCCAATACCGAGCCACTTGAGCCAACTCTTTCCAGACCCACCGCCGTCTTCCGCGACGAAATCGCTCGGGGGCTTGAACTCATTGAGTGCCATAACCGAATCCTCTACAGAGTGACGAAGTGGGCCACCGGGCCCTCTTTGACCTGAACCACATAGGGCATCGACGGCTCGTAAAGCTCGCCGTCGAGCACGTAGCCCCCGGTCCAATCGATGTGAATTCTCTCGAACGCCTCGGCGCCGGAGTCTGAGCGCAAAAAGCGCGGCAACGCGCGTGCCTTGGCCACCTCACGAATCAACTCGGCGCTCGAGTTCCCCATTCGAAAGCTGATATCCCGCTCTTCGAGCAAGTGCAGGCCGAGCCAGGAATGCTTCAAGCTGCTGGCGAGCAGAAAGCCGATCGAGTCGGCCCGCGGGCGACCGTCGACGGCCACGCGCGCCTTCACCGGCTCGAGTGCACTGGTGCTCTCCAAGAGCATCTCACGGGCGATGCGGCCGAGAGTGGAGCTCACCGCTCCCACCGTAGATGCCCCGGCACGATGGTAAGCTTCGAAGAGACGGTAGAAAAGCCCCGCTCCGAATGAAAACCCCAACTGGGCCGACGGCTGCGCCGACGAGGTGACCTTGAGCGTGGGAAGTAGGCGGCGGTTGAGGTTGCCGGCGAGCAACGCACTCTTGAGGCGCCGAAAAGTCTTGGGTTCCAATGCGGGCGCATCGAGCGCGTCGGCCACCCGGGTGAACTGGCCGGCGCGCATCACGAAGAGGCGCAGCGGCGTGGGGTGTGTGCGAAAATGGCGGCGGTGGGTGCTGAGCACATCGGCCACCAGCCGGTCGTCACCGACGACGGCGACCACATCGACCTCCTGGTCGAGCAGGCGCCCCAGCGAGGCCACCTTGGTCTCGTCCGGCGCCGCGGGTACGTAGACCCCATCGGCAAATACAGTCTGATCGAACCCTGCAATGGCAGAGTGTTCGGTGATGACTCCGACTTTCGGATCGCTACTGGGTCGCCCTGGCATCGAAGCTCCTTCGAGAAACGCGGTTCGACGCGAACAGACGTATCGCCAAAAAAGCCCTGAAGCAAGCCGCCACCTCGATCGCTGGCTACTTGCTGCAGGGCTCTTTGTGCAGGATTCGGTCTGGTGTTCAGTGCGCGAGCGAAGTGCCCACCAATTCGAGAAGCTCCTCTTCGGGTAAGTCGCTGGTCATCGTGTAGGTGATGCCGTCGTCTTGCAGCACCGCGACCTCGTACCCTTTGCTGTTGAGCACTGCGATGTCGCGACCGGAGACTTTGCGGATTTTGTCGCCGGGGACTTTAAAGTCGTCGCCGTGGAAGATCATGACGCTGAGACGGGCGCCATCGACATCGTACAAGGCGTAGGCAGCGCGGCGGTTATTGACGTGGGCGATGCGACCGCCGATGAGTCGAGCCTGGTTGGTGCTGAAGGTGGGGAGACGTACCGGGAAGTCGACCTTTCCGCGGAACCATCGGGCCACCTCGCGCGGCTGCGGGCCGGTGACCTCGATGGGGAAATCACCGCTATGCCACTCGATGGTGTTCTCGACCACCGGGATCTGCTCGCTGCTCGCCGGGGTGACGGTGGTGATTTGGGGCAAAAACCAGACCACCAGCGCGACGGTGGCTGCCAGCGGGGCGCCGACCATCGCAAAGCGCATCACCGGGCCTCGACGCTCGTCGCGTCGCACCTGGCGCTCGACCTCGTCGATCCCTTCGAAAATACGCTGGCGCAGAGCCTCGGGGGCCTTTTCCTGTCCCAGCACATCCTTGAACTGCTCTTTAAAGCGGATCTTCGAGTCTACTTCCGCCCGGCACCCGTCGCACTCACGCAGGTGCATCTCGATTTCTGCTCTCTCTCGGTCGCTGAACTCTCCGTCCACATAGGCGTCCGAAAAGAGCTGAAATTCTTGGCAATTCATCGCTGTCCTTCTCCAAAAGGTCTATCCGCGTGCGGCCCACCGGGCTCGCAGCAGACGGCTGCTCACCACCGAGGCTCAGCCCTGGGCGCGTCGGCGGCGATACTCCTCGAGATTCGTCGTATTCGAGTCGGCCTCTTCTTCTTTGTCGGCCGCGTCTTCCGTGACAGTGATGTAGCCTTCCCTGACGGCATACTCCTCGAGTTTCGCCTGGAGCATGCGACGCCCGCGGTACAGACGGCTCATGACCGTACCGATGGGACAATCCATAATCTCGGCGATCTCTTTATAGGCGAAGTCCTGCAGGTCGGCCAAAAGTACGACCATGCGGAAGTCGACTGGAATCGTCTCCAGCGCGTTCTTCACCTCGTCGCCAAACATCTTGAAGTACAAATTCTCTTCATCTTGATTGAAATCGTCGATGAAGGGATTGCGCTCGGGGGCCTCGGCGCGCTCCTGAAGGGGACGATAGTCGTCGTCGACCAAGTACTCCTTGCGCTTCTTCGACTTCCGATACCTGTTGATGAAGGTATTGGTCATGATCTTGAAGAGCCAGGCCTTGCAGTTGGTCCCGTTCTCGTACTTGTCGAAGTAGCGATACGCCTTGAGCATGGCCTCTTGGACGAGATCTTCTGCATCTTGCTCGTCCTTGGTCATGCGTAGAGCAGTGCCGTACAGCGCATCCAGGTGAGGAACCGCCTCGCGCTGAAATGCTTCGTCCTTCTCCGATCGCTTTTTTCCGAACATGTCGTCTCTCGGTTATTGCGCAGAATGACTGAGCTAGTCAGTTGCACCCATTTTGAGCAGTCACTGAGTACAACTTCAAAGGTCGGCCATTCTATTTCATGAACTTCCGATAAGGGGCGAGATTTTTTTGCGATCTCTCGCCCTGCTGTCACAACAGTTGTACGAAAACATGCACGAAAAGATTCAAATAAACGGGGATGTGCGCCTTGCAGAGTACGAAACGCTATTTGAACGGACAAGAAACAATTTGAGGGGCGTTCAATTCACCCTATTTGAGCAGCCAAGAAACAATTTGAGGGTCGTTCAATTCACCCAAATGGACGAACCGAGCGACCCTCAAATTGTTGTTTGTCCGCTCAAATAGACGCTACGCCCCTGCAAGGCACACGCCTCGGGTCAGATTAACCGAGCACGCCGTCGACCGACGCGTACTCCTTCTCCAAGCTCTCGGCCACGGCCGGGTGGGTGATGTGGCCGCCGTAGGTGTTCAGGCCCTTGGCGAGCACGTTGTCGGCCTTCATGGCCGCCTCGAGGCCGCCGTCGGCGATCGTCAGCCCGTAATTGAGCGTGGCGTTGTTCAGCGCGAACGTCGAGGTGCGCGGCACGGCGCCGGGCATGTTGGCCACGCAGTAGTGAACCACGTCATCGACCACGTAGGTCGGCTCGTCGTGGGTGGTCGGGTGGCACGTCTCGATGCAGCCGCCCTGGTCGACGGCGACGTCGACGACGACGCTTCCGCGCGGCATCTCCTTGAGGAGCTCGCGGGTGACCAAGTGGGGGGCTTTGGCGCCCGGAATGAGCACCGCGCCGATGACCAGGTCGGCGCGAGCCACCTGATCGGCGATGGTGTCGGCGTTCGAGTGCAGCGTCTGAATGCGGTTGCCGAACACCTCTTCGAGGTAGCGCAGACGGTACAGGTCGATGTCGAGGATCTTGACGTGAGCGCCCATGCCCACGGCCATCGTCGCCGCGTGGGTGCCCACTGTGCCTCCGCCGATGATGACGACGTTGCCGCGAGCCACGCCGGGCACGCCGCCGAGCAGCACGCCCTTGCCGCCGGCCTCTCGCTCGAGGCAGCGTGCGCCGACCTGAATCGACATGCGGCCGGCGACCTCACTCATCGGCTCGAGCAGCGGAAGACGACCGTCGGGCAGCTCGATGGTCTCGTAGGCGACCGCGGCGATCTTCTTGTCGATGAGCACCTCGGCCAGCTCCGGCACCGCAGCCAGGTGGAAGTAGGTGTAGACGATTTGGTTTTCCTGCATGCGATCATACTCGGCCGGCAGCGGCTCCTTGACCTTGATGATCATCTCGGACTGCTCCCAGACCTCGTCGGCGGTGTCGAGGATCTCGGCGCCCGCATCGACGTAGGCCGAGTCGGGGATTGCGCTCCCCTCGCCTGCGCCCTTCTGGACGACGACGCTGTGGCCGCGACGTACGTATTCGCGGACTCCGGCAGGCACCAGGCCAACACGGTACTCGTTGTTCTTGATCTCTGTAGGGACACCGATTTTCATTGTCTCGCTCCGTTTCTGCGCGCCTCGCGGACCCTCGTCCTGCTCAGCCGACCTACCAATGTTAACCACTTGTTACGTTTACGTTCTTCGAGCATCTGTATAGCGAGACAAAACGTGGTGCGCAACGTCACAAATACTCACAAAAGCCTCGATTTTTTCCAGATCAGCCGCTACACGTATCCCCGTCACAACCCCCAAACCCCTAAACCCCCAACCCCCTAGCCATGAATACACGCGAAGCCATTTTGTCCCGTCGCACGGTCCAACGCTACACCACCGAGCCCATCCCCGAGGGATGTATCGAGCGGGCGCTCGAATGTGCCATCCGCGCGCCCAACCACAAATTGAGCAACCCGTGGCGCTTCACCCGCATCGGCCCCGAAACTCGGGCGCAGATTGTCGAAGTAGGCGTCACGCTCAAGCGCGACAAATGCGAGGCGCAAGGACTGGAGCTCTCCGAACAGAAGGAGGAGTTGATCCGAGCGAAGCTGGGCAACTCGCCGGAGGTCATCGTCTTCTCGCAAGTGCTCGACGACGACGATTTTCGACGCAAGGAAGATTACGCCTCACTGGCGTGCGCCATCCAGAACTTCATGCTGAGTCTGTGGGATGAGGGTGTGGGCTCGAAGTGGGCCACCGGCAGCGTCACTCGCCACCCGAAGACCTACGAGCTCCTGGGAATCGACGCGGAGCGTGAAGAGATCGTCGGATTCGTATGGGTCGGTCACTCGAGCCAGGAGCTGTTCGAAACTCCGCGGCAACCGCTCGAAGAGGTCTATCGGGAACTCCCCTGAGGCACTCCGCCGAGCCTCTCTGTCGTCGACTGAGCTACTTGTTGAGTTCTTCGGCCTGCGAGATGATCTCGGGATAGGTCAGCAGATGAACGTCCTGGGCCCATTTCTCGAAGACTTCGCCAAAGCGCGCCTGGCGTTTCTGCCGAAGCAGACGCCAGCGCGCCACTTCACGGACAGGCTCGGCCTCGGCAACCTTCGCCGGCATGGTGCCCTCGACGAGGATCAGATGCCAGCCGAAGCGCGTTTCGACCGGCTCGGACAACTCGCCAAAGCGTTCCTGCCGCGCGAGCTTGGCGGACGCTTCACGAAACGGCTCGACCACGCGGTTCCACCCTTTCGGTAACTCACCGCGGGCCTCCTCGGCCGGAAACGCCAAGTGCAGGTCGACCTGCACCTTCAACGGGTCCGGCAGCTGGTCGGCGAAGCGTTCCTGCGCGCCGAGCAGATCGAAGATCGTAGGGGCGTCGGGAAGTTCGCCGCGAATGGTCTGGAGCCACGTCTTGGACTGCTCCATCCACTCGGCCACTTTCTTTTTGGGAGCCTTCTTCTGCTTGTCCGGCGGCACGAGCACCACCAAGTGGCTCGCTCGGATACCTGGCGGGTGGCCGACTTCGGCTTCGACGGCCTCGACGGCGCCCGCGAGCTGCTCGTCGGTGATATCGTCGACGGTGACCTCTCGTTCGACGTGGGCTTCGAGCAGTTGGCGGACCATGGCGCGCTTCCTTGCCAGCGTGAGTTCGGCGTCGTCGACGAGCCCACGCTCGAGCGCAGTAGCGACCAAGACTTCACGCTCGATGACTCGCTCGAGCGCCTCCTCACGCGTAAGACTCGGGTGCTCGCGCCAATAGCTCTCGAATTCATCGACCGAAATCTTGCGGCCATCGACCTGGGCGACCGCCTCGGCGGTGTTTGCCTTCTCGGCGGCTTGGAGTGCAGCGGCACTGTCGGGATGCACGACCTCTTGCTCACCGCAACCGACGCCCGCCACCCAAAGCAGCGCCCCCAGCCCCAGCGTCCTCCACCATGTCGACACCGCCCTACTCACTGCGCCTCCTCACGTCGCAACAACACCGCCATCTTTCCCAACTCCGAGCCGGCTCGCAGCACGAAAAAACCGATGGCGAGGACCGCAAAGCCGGCTACGTAATCCTTCTCGGCCAGGAACTCGATGCACTGATAGAAGAAGACGACGCTGCTGGCCAAAAGTCCGAGTCCGAAAATCTCGTAGACGAGTGATCTCATAATTTCGTCGGCCCTCAGAAACTCACAGTGGTGTCAACCCAGCGCCCATGCAGCGGCGGCGACGCCCGAGGCCGCCAAGCCCCAGAGACTCAACCGCACCAAGCTCGCCCGCCGCCCACCCTCGAGCATTCCGCTGATCGTGCGCGAGAGCTTGCGCACGTCGTATTCGAGGTTCATCAGCGGCACGAAGAACATCGTGTACGCGGCGACACACCAGGCGAAGAACGAGAAGAGCCCGATAAAGGTCCTCGCCGCCTGCGGCCGATCCGCATAACTCTCGGCTATCTTGGCAGCTATCGTCGGATCGTAAAAGGCCGCGTATTGCGTGATGAGCAACAGGGCGATCAGGATCACGCAGCGCACGACGAAATAGAACGGGTAGATCCCGTCGACGCTCTGCGCATCGTCGGAGTCGGCGGCGTCGATATGCCCCACGGTTTGGGTACGCGCCGCCCCGGCAGCCGCCACGCCCACGTAGGCGGCCATCGTCACCCCGATTCGCAGCATACTAAAGCCCTGCTCGAGCTCGATGACGCTTCGCTCGGGAAGCAGCACGACGCCGGGCACGAAGCAGATCGGGAAGACAAGCAAAGTGAGCACCGGCACACGGAAGAGCGCACCGGGTACCAGCGCGACCAGCGGCACCATATAGGCCATGGTCGCCAGCGCGTTGTGGTCGGTGAACTGGAACTCGTCGAGCAGCGGCAGCGAGAAGAGCTGCGCCCACAGCGACACGCCCAGCACCAAGACGAGGTAAGCCCAAGCACTCCCGCCAGAGAGGTGCTCGGGCTTCCAGCCCACTTGTTGGGTCTGCTCGTCACGCATGCCTGATGGGGTGGCGCGGGGTTATTGGACGCGCCAGATGGCGTGCTTGGCTTCGCCGTCGCGAATGAAGTCGATCCGGACCTTGCTCACCTCGCCCAAGAGCTTCCAGGCGTTGAGGTAGTCGTCGGGCTTCTCCATGCGCACCCCATTGATGTGGGTGACGATGTCGCCCGGGACCAGCTGCGGCGCGACCGCCTCGGCGGCCGAGCGCTTCATGGCCGTGATCTCGAAGCCCTGGAACTTCCCGTCGGCGCGCGACGGGCTCACCTTCACCATCGTGAGCGCAAAGGGAGGCCCCTTGTCGATAAAGCGGTCGAGCTCGGCGCGCGAGACGACGGCTCCCGCCTCAGCGGCGTCCTCGCCGTCATCGCCGCCGACAGCCTCCTCGGCTTTCTGCTCACCGTCGGTCTGCGCCGAGCCCAACTGGACCTCGGGCCCCTTGGGGAGCGGCTTGGGAGTGTCCTCCTCGGCCGACGGTGGCTGCCCCGAGACGCTCTCGGAGGCTGCGTCCGACTCTTTATCGGCACTCGAGCTGCTCGCGCAGCCGGTCCACACCAGGCTGACGGTGACTAGAAGCAACAGAAACTGCTTGCTGAACATGAAGTTCTTCTCGCTTAATTCTCACAGACCAGCTCGAGCATCTTCTCTTGGCTGGTAAACTTGAACTCTTCGACGTCGTATTCCTCGGCCTTCTCTTGCTCGACGGCCTCGATTTGACGCACGTCGTCGTAGTCGACCGCTTCGACTTTGCGCTCGTCGAGCGTCGAACGCAAGCGGCCGACGATCTCATCGGTGCTGGCGGTCTTCTCGCCGGGCGCGACGGGAAACCCGCCGTCCAAGTAGGCCAAGATCTCGTCACAACCCTGCTCGCCGTCGGCCTTGGCCTTGCCGACCAGGCCGTCGGAGGCCTGACGGGCCCAACCGACCACGAAAGTGTCCCACATCGGATCGTCGCTGTCGGGGTCGTAGACCATGTAGCGCGGCCGGTCCGGATGAGCCTCCCACGGCTCGTCGACGGTGGCGAAGCTTCCGCTCCACTCCGGGTCGACCGGCAGGCCGATGGTAGGCTCGATGCTGTCGCCGATGGCGAAGACGACCGTGTCGCACTCGAGGGTCTCGTACTCGTCGAGCTTCTCGAGCCCAACCTTGCCGTCGTCGCGCTTCGTCAGGCGAGTCTTTTGGCAGGTCAGGCCGGTGACGTTGCCCTCGTCGTCCACCTCGATGGACTTGGGGCTGCGCATAAAGCGCATGCGGAACTTCGTCGGGCTCTCGGTCTCCAGCGGATGGTCGACGAAGCGGGTCAGCGCTTTGTAGACCTTCTCGGGATCTTGGCCGACCGCCTCCATCGCCGGGGCGATCTGGTCGAACTCGGCCTGGAGTTGCTCGGTGTCGATGGCGGCGCTGACGATGCGAAGCTCTTTGTTGGTCGTCTTGCGCTCGGCCGGGCCGCGTCGGGCGACGGCGGTGACCGACTCGACCTTCTTCTCGCAGGTCAGCCAGTGCACGATGTCGAGGCAGACGTTTCCGAGGCCGACGACGCACACGTTCTGGCCGACGTCGAACTCTTGCTCGCTGAACGGCGGCAAGGAGTTGTAGTGGTACACGAGGTCCTTGGCGTGGAAGACCGAGTCGGCGTCTTCACCGGGAAGCCCCAGCCATTTGGTGCCCTGCGCGCCGACCGCCACGACCAGCGCGTCGAAACCCAACTCGCGGATCTCGTCGAGCGTGATGTCGGCGTCGATGCCCACGCTCACGTTGCCGAAATAGGTGACCTTGTCGTCGGCCAAGATCTTTCGGAACAAGGTGCGCAGGCCACGCTTCATCTTGTATTTGGTGGGGTAGATGCCGAACTCGGCCAGTCCCCCCGGCTTGATGTCGCGGTTGATGATAACCACGTCGTGGCCGGCTTCGGTCAACTTAGCGGTCGAGTACAGGGCGGCTGGACCCGCACCAATCATCGCAATCGTGTAGCTCTTCTGCGACATGAGATCTCCAATACTTCGTTAGATTGCTCGAGGCTTCCGAGCAGAAAACGCCTCGTCGCTTACAACATTCCCGGGCAGCAATACAGCCCGTGAGCCTTATTTGTCAGGCTTGAGCTCGTCGAGTTCGGCCATGTACGCGGTCATGATCAGACCGGCGGGATTGACCGCAAACAGGCCGAAATACGGGCCGGGGGCGATCGAGTCGGTCAGCGACTCGCGCAGCTTCTTGCGCTCCTCGGGCGACAGCTTCTTCCAGGTCTCGAACGACCCTTCGGGCATGCGCGCCAGGGCGACGGTGCCCGGGCCTTGCATGATCGTCATCAACCCGCCCAACGCGGCCATATCGCCCGGATTCGGTTCCTGTCCGGCCTTCTTGCGCTTTTCGGCCTCGGCGACCGCCTTTTTCGCCTCGGCGAGGTTCTTTTTGTACTGCTTGGCGATCTCGGGGCGCTCTTCGAGCATGCGCTTGGCGACCGCGTCGGAGTTCGCATCCTTCAGCTTGCGGTTCGACTTGGTGATGGTGTCCGACGCGGCGACGACCCCGCCGATGCGCATCAGCCGGCCGTAATACTTTTCGTAGCCGCCCTCCTCCTCGCGCACCTTCTTGTCGAACGCCTCCATGACGGTCTTGGCCGCATTCATCCACTTGGCGCTCTGGCCGATGGCCTTGAGGTTGCCGGTGACCGATTCGTCCTTCTTCTTGTTGAGCTCCTTCATCTTCTCGAACTGCTCGACCCAGTTTTTGTAGGCCGGGTCGGACTTCCACTCTTCGACGAACTCGTGGTGCTCGCGGATATCCTTTTTGGTGAGCGGCTCGTTGATGTAGGCGCGAATCTTCTCGACGTCGAGCGCGTCTTCCTTGCGCTGGCGCGCCTCGCGCTGGATGTCGGCACTCCCCTCGCCATTACCGCTCTCAGCGCCACCCAGAGGCCCACCGGACCCCGAGCTTCCCGAGCCGCCCTCCATCTCCTCGATCATCTCGGCGATGTCTTTGAGCCCATTCTCCTCGGCGAATTCCGAGCCCTTCTGGATCATAAAGAAGACCGCGCCGCCGGCGCAAAACATCAGCAGCACCGTCAGGCAGCCGCATCCGGCGAGCACTTTGCCCCACGGAAACCCGCTCCCGCTGCCGCCCGACGGCGGTTGCGTGGCAGGCGAATAGACTTGCTGGTCGTGCGTCGGCTTGTTCATGGCGATTTTCCTCGACTGATCTCAAACAATCATGTGTTTTGGCGCGCTCACTCTTCGACGAGCGCAATAAACTCGGCGACGTCTTCACGCACCGACGCGGCGGCTTCGCGCCAGAAGTCGGGCTCGGTCAGATCCGCGTCCAGATAACGCTGGCCGATCTCCTCGGCGGTCAGCCGCCCGGTGTCGACGAGCAACTGGTCGACGACGTCGGCGTAGGCCGGCCCATCCTGACGAGCGCGCTCGTAGACGGCCCGCGAGAAAAGATACCCGAACGTGTACGGGAAATTATAGAACGGCAGCCCGGTGATAAAGAAGTGCAGTTTCGAGGCCCAGAAGGTCGGGTCGACCCCGCTGACGCCCTCACCGAAGCCCTTCCCGAAGATGTCGGTGGTCAGCTCGGTGAGCTGATCTTCGTCGAGCTCGCTGTGCTCGCGCACCGCGTGCATCGCCCGCTCGAGCCGAAAGCGCGCCGGAATGTCGAGCAAGAAAGCGACGCCACGCTGCAGACGCTCGTCGAGCAGCCGAAGCTTCTCGGCGCCCTCGGCGCGCTCGAGCGCGGCCGACTCCACGAGCACCTCCGACAGCGTGCTCGCCGTCTCGGCCAGCCCCATGGGCACCTTGCGCTCGAAGGCGCCCAGGTCGCGCATCAGCCAGCCGTGGTAGGCGTGGCCGAGTTCGTGCGCCAGCGTCTGCACGCCGCCGGGCGTGCCGCCGAAGGTCATGAAGATGCGCACCTGGCCCGACACCGGAAAACCGGTGCAAAAGCCACCTTGCGCCTTGCCGGGCCGGTCCTCGGCCTCCACCCACTGGTCGGCGAGCGCCTGCTGGTAAAAGCCGCTCATGCGCTCGGAGAAGTCGGACACCTGATCGACAATGAAGCGCTGGGCTTGCTCGTAGGAGATCTTCTCGTCGCTCGTCTCGCCCACCGGCGCGCTCAGGTCGTACCAGGCGAGTCGGTCGACGCCGAGCAGCTTGGCCTTGGCGTGCATGTAGTCGACGAGGACGTCTTGGAACTCGTCGGCGGCCTCGAACATCGCCTCGACGGTGGCGCGCTCGACCCGGTTGGCCTGCAGCGGCATGGTCAACTCGTCGCCGCCGCGGCGGGTGTAGAGCGTGCGCTCCGAGCCGATGATGGAGTTGAGGATCATCGCCAACTCGGGCGCCTTCTCGCGCCAGGCGACCTGCAGCCCCTCGAAGGCCTTCTTGCGGACGTCGCGCTTGGGATTGCTCAACAGGTTCTTGGCCTGCCCCACCGAGACTTTCTTGGTGCCGGTGCCCTCTTCGTCGGGCACGACCACCTCGATGCGCGCGCTGATGCGGTCGTAGAGCTGGCCCCAGGCGTGCAATCCATCTCGGTTGAGGTCGACGGCCAGCGACTCGAGTTCCGGCGACATCGCCTGCTCGGCGTCGCGGCGGATCTCGCGCAGGTACAGGCTGCAACGCTCGAGGTTCGGATGCTCGACGAGGCTCGCGAAGACCTCGTCGCTCACACCGCGAAAACGCGCCTCGACCTCGACGCGCACCGAGCGAAGCTGCGTCTGGATGCTGTTGAGCCGCATCGGCAGGCGCATCGCCTTCGGCTCGTCGGTGTTGGTGACGGCCACGCAGTTGGCGAAGGCGCCCGCCTCGCGCGCTCGGTCCTGGATGCGCTCGCTCTCCTCGATGAACTGCACCCACTGCTCGAGCGGCTCCCCGCTCAGCTCGTCGAGCTCGGCGAGCGCAGGAAGCTTCTCGACCTGCGCGACCAGCGCGTCAATATCGCCCATCAGCGCGGTGATCGCTTCGTCGAACTCGTCGGAGTCGGCGCCGCCGGGGAAAATCACGTCGAGATCCCAGGAGGGATCGGGGGTCGGGAAGCCTTGGATGTCGTTCTTCATGTGTGGGTGCTCGCTTGCGAGGGTGAGAAGGTGTGCGCCGCGCCAACATACTCACCCCACCGGGCGCTTGCAACGCCTCGGCGTCGATTCACCCACGCCTCAGGCCGAGCGCATTTTGCGAAACCCCATCAAGAACAGGTTGACGACCACCGTCAGCACGATGCTGCCGATGAGCGAGCCCACCAGCGAGATCTCGAAGCCGATGGCCTCCCCGATAAAGTAGAAGATGAGCACAAACAGAACGATCAATCCGATCGATACGCCGATACCACGCATAAGCAACACCTCTGGTTCGGGCAGACTGCGAAAGTGCTCCACCCTGCAGTGCCAAAGCTGCCAACTCGGCCCGAACAATCAAGCCCGGGGCCGTCGAGCCCATCGCGGCCCTACACAGATCCCCCAAACCACCGTATAGTGTGCCGCGCTCGCACACCGAGCTGCACCACGCAGCCCTAACGCCACGCAATCACTACCATTTCCGAGGGTGCGCCGTTGTACCGCATCGTCTTTCTATTTTTCTTCCTGTCGGGATTTACCAGCCTGGTCTTCGAGGTGTTGTGGGAGCGCATGCTCATGCACATCTTCGGGTCGACGAGCTTCGCGCTGAGCACGCTGCTGACCGCGTTCATGGCGGGGCTGGCCCTGGGAAGCTATATCGGCGGGCGCGTGGCCGAGAAGCTCAAGCGCCCCTTGCTGGTCTACGGGCTGCTCGAGGGGAGCATCGGCGCCTATGCGCTGGCGGTGCCCCTTATGCTCGACCTGCTCCCGTCGGTCTACGGGATGATCTTCGATCACTTCATCGAGGATTTCTACGTCTTCAGCCTGCTTCGCTTCGTGGCCGTCTTCGCCATCTTGGTCATCCCCACGACCCTGATGGGCGCCACCCTGCCGATCGTGAGTCAGTGGGTCTCTCGCCACCAGAAGATGTTCCAGGGCGGCATCGGGCTGCTGTACGGCACCAACACCTTCGGCGCGTGCATGGGCACGCTCTTGGCCGGCTTCATCCTGCTGCCGAGCTTCGGGCTCTCGCTGACCAACACGGTATTCGCCTTTTCGAACTTCGCGCTGTGCGCGCTGGTCTTCGTCGCCGCCAAGATGGGCCTGAGTGACCTCAAGCCGGGCGAATTCGTCGACCGCGCCGAAGACGTCGAGGAGCTCGACGAGCTCGAGGGCGCCTCCGAGACGAGCGACAAGATCCCGCACTGGGCCGTCTGGACGGTGTTCGGCCTCTTCGCCCTCGCCGGCGGCATCTCGATGAGCTACCAGGTGCTGTGGACACGCGCCTACGTCATCATCCTGGGCAGCTCGACCTACTCGTTCACCGTCATTCTGACCGCCTTCCTGGTCGGCCTCGCCTCGGGTAGCGCGGCGATTTCGCCCTTCTTGAAACGCATCAAACGCCCGGTCTTCTGGCTGGGGCTGACCCAATTCGGCGTCGCCGCCAGCGCGACCGCCGCGTTCTTCGTGCTCGATCGCCTCCCGGTGTGGCTCTTCGAGCGCTTGCGCGACGATGTCGGCGGGACCACCGAGATCTACGCCTACTACTTCTTCTTGGTCGGCGTGGTCGTCCTCATCCCCACCTTCTTGCAGGGCATGAGCTTCCCGCTGGTCATCCGCACCGCGGTCCACGAGCGCACGAGCTCGGGCAAGCTCGTGGGCACGGCCTACGCGTTCAACACCGCCGGCTCGATCATCGGAAGCTTCGCCGCCGGCTTCATCCTGATGCCCTGGCTCGGCCTGAACACCGCCATCGCGGTCATCATCGCCATCAACCTGTGCGTGGCGGTGAGCCTGGCGGGGCTCGAGTCGTGGCTGAACCCCAAGCGCAATCGCATCATCGCCGTCGCCCTGGCGGCCACCGTGGCGGTGTCAGGCTACGTGTTCGCCCCGCGCATCGACCCCATCGCGCTGACCCGCGGCATGTTCCGCGTCTACTGGGCGCGAGAGCTGTTCACCCCCGAGAAGCTCGCCAAGGACGACCCCGAGCTCGTCTTCTACGAGGATGGCCTCACGGCCACGACCACCGTCGAAAAGCGCGGCGAGCTCGTCACGCTGAAGGCCAACGGCAAGCCCGAGGCCTCCGACGGCGCCGACATGGCCACCCAGGTGCTCGTAGGCCTGATGCCCTTTGTGGTGCGCTCGGGCGACCCGAACCTCGAGATCCGCAACGAAGAGGCCGTCATGGTCGGCTACGGCAGCGGCGTGACCGCCGGCGGAAGCCTGCAGTGGCCGCTGAAGCACCTCGAGGTCATCGAGATCGAGGCGGCGATGTTCGAGGCGTCGAAGTTCTTCGATCACGTCAACCACCGCCCCCTCGAAGATCCGCGCACCAAGGTCATCGAGAGCGACGGCCGCAATTACCTCGAGTACACGAACAAGACCTACGACGTCATCGTCTCCGAGCCGTCGAACCCCTGGATCGCCGGGGTCAGCTCGCTCTTTACCGTCGAGCACTTCGCCCGCGCCAAGCGCCACCTCAAGCCCGGCGGCGTCTTCGCCCAGTGGGTCCAGCTCTACGAGCTTCGCCCCGAGAACGTGCGCCGCGTCTTCGCCACCTTCTTGGAGGTCTTCCCCCACGTGCACGCCTTCAGCTCGATGCCCAAGGGGACCGACCTCATCCTCATCGGCAGCGACGACCCCATCCCGTTGCCCCCCGGCGGCTACGAGCGCGCCTGGGAGATCGACAGCGTGCGCAAAGAGCTGCAGCGCGTGGGCATCCACCACCCCGACGAGCTGTACGGGCTGATGTTCATGAACCAGGCCGAGCTCGAGGAGTTCGCCGAGGGCGCCGAGCTCAACACCGACGACAACGGCCTGCTCGAATTCGAGGCCCCCAAAGACCTCATCCTCTACAAAGAGGGCGAGGAGTTCTTCGCCGACCGCTACTACCGCCGCGACGTCTACGGCGACATCCGCCCCTACCTGACCGAGTGGCCCGACGGGCAGGCCTGGACGCCCGAGCGCGTCGGCAGCCTGGCGCGCGCCGAGTGGCTCGGCAGCAAGAGGGCCTACGCCAAAAAGCTGCTCGAAGACGCCGGATTCGGCACCGTCGCCGACCTGCCCGAGCCGATGGCCCCGCCCTACGATGCGCTCGAAGAGATCCACCTCGTGCTCCACGCCTCCTCGCTCGACATGGACGAGGCGATGGTGCGCACCTGGCCCGTGCCGCAGTCCGACTTCCACAAGATGGCCATCGACACCATCAGCGGCGGCAAGGAGACCCAGGCGATGATGTATCTGGAGAGCCAAGCGACCCCGCCGCGCGGGGGCTACGACGGCGAAAAGGGACTCTTCTACGCCTACCTGCTCACGAAGCGACGCTACTACAAGCACGCCCTCGAGCAGCTCGACGGCCTCGAAGAGGACGGCGACGAAGAGATCGTCGAGAGCCTGCCGTACCGGCTGTTGCGCGGCTTCGTGGAGACGAAGCGCCTGCACATGAACAAGAGCTATCGGGCGTACTTGGAGGCGGGAAAGTCGTTGGTGGAGTAACCATGGGATGGCGAGAGGTACGCCTTGCAGGGTTTCGACGCCTTCCCCCAGCTACGGTCGCGCTACGCGCTCCCTTCGCAAGGGGCTATCAAAAAGGAGATTCCGCCCTTCGGACTCCAGGTGGTGCAGGCCCGGGTTCTAGCAAGGCCTTCGCCACCTGCGACTCCCTGGCAACTCGCGCCGAAAACGACGCCGACTTACGACAACAAATCCGCGTCCCCCGTCGAACACACGATCAGCGTCGTCGGCAACCCCTCCACGAATTGGCTGTACGCCTTGTGGAACCCTTCGGCGCGGTCGCCCGTGGGCGGTTTGAAGCCGAGCATCACCAGGTCGGCGTCGCCCGAGGTCTTTTGGAGCTGCGAGGCGAAGTCGCCGCTTTCGAGCACCAGGTAGTCGGCGTCGAGGCGCGCGGCGTCGAGCAGCTCCTCGAGCTTCGCCTCGGCCTCGGCGGTCGTCTCGCCGTCGTCGAGCATCTTGATGAGCCGGATCCGCGTGCGCGTCCACTCCCAGTTGTGGGTGAGCAGATATGCCAGGATGACCATCAGCGAGCCGTTTCGCTGGCCGCGCCACCAGATGTCGATGCGCTCGGGCTCGTCGGGCAGGCCGTGGTCGACCAGGATCACCTGGCTCAGCCCCAGCTCGTGGGCGACGCGCAACTGGCGGGCGAACTCCTCGTAGTCGCGCGGCCGTCCCGGCCAGCCCGACACGATCATGTTCGGCTTGATGGGGCCGATGGAGTGCGCCTGCAACAACACGCCCAGACCCTCGCGAAACGAGGGGCTGACGACGACTTCGACGTAGGCCTGGATGTTGTTCTGGTCGACGTACTCCTCGATCTCGGCCTGCACCTTGGCGCGCTCTTCGAGCTTTTCGTGCACCCGCCCCTCGATGACGTTGACCAGCGTGGTGATGCCGCGGCCGCGGCCCAGCCAGTTGGCGATCTGGGTGAGCGTGAGCCGCGTCTTGGGGTTGCCCGACAAGACCAGCGCGGTGGGCCGCCAGTTTTTGGGGTGCTGCTCGTAGGTGTCGAGCTTGCTCAGGTTGTTGCGCACCCGCTCGTAATAAAACCCACGGCGCGCGTCGCCAAAGGTGCTCTGGAGCACGCGGCGCGAGATGAAAAAGTAGATCCCGGTGACCAAAAAGAGCGACACGATCGCGGCCATCGGGTTGATCAGAAACGCGGCCACCAAACACCCGATGCCGCCCACGAGCCCCGAGCCCCAGTGGAAGAACTTGAAGCGCGGCCGAAACGACGGGTTGCGGCTAAACTGCTCGATGAACGCCGCGGCGTTGGTCATGCCGTAGGCGAACAAGAAGAACATCGTCAGCACGACCGCCACCGCGTTGAGCGCGCCTCCGCCGCCGCCCGAGCCGGCCACGAGCAACACCACGATGCCCATGCCGAAGCTCAGCCACAGCCCGCG
The DNA here is from genome assembly GCF_006517175.1 of Persicimonas caeni. Classification (NCBI taxonomy): domain Bacteria; class Deltaproteobacteria; order Bradymonadales; family Bradymonadaceae; genus Persicimonas; species Persicimonas caeni. The sequence goes on from NZ_CP041186.1 coordinate 826,067, forward strand.
CCGCGGCTCGTCGCCCTGCGGGGTGCCTTTGGCGAAGAAGCCGAGCCCCGGAAAGATGTCGTCGCGGGCGAGCGCCTGCAGGATGCGCGGCGCGCCCAAAAGCGAGCCGATGGCGCTCGACAAGGTCGCCGCGAAGACGCCCGCGATGACCATGAACGCCAGCGGGCCGGCCTGGTTGAGCAGCGAGCCGAACGGGTCGTTGATCAGGTTCTCGCGCAGCGTCGAGCCGCCCGAGACGATGATGTTGAACAGGTAGACCAAAAAGCCCACCCCGATCGCGGCCAGCGTGCCGCGCGGGATCGAGCGCTCGGGCTCCTTGAGGTCGCCCGACATATTCACTCCGGCGTCGATGCCGGTGACCGCCGGGAAGAAGACCGCGAACACCACCCAGAAGCTCGTCCCGTCGGTGTAGGCCGACTCCCAGTTCGCCCGCGCGATCTCCATGTCGAAGTCCATCACTCCGCCCACCAAAAACGAGCCGATGCTCATCACCAAGATCGACAAGACGACGTACTGGGTTTTGATCGCCCAGCTGGCCCCGACGTAGTTGATGATGAACAGCACCGTCAGAGTCCCCAGCCCGATGGGCAAGAAATATGGCAACGCCTCGGGAAAGGTGGTCGTGAGCGCCTCGACGAAGCCTAGGATGTAGAACGGGACCGCCAGGGCCTGCGCGAAGAAGAGCGCCACGCCGATCGCCCCGCCGAACTCCGGGCCGAGCGAGCGCGAAATCAAAAAATACGCCCCGCCGCCCTCGACGGTCGTGTTCGTCGAGATCGCCGAGATCGACAGGCCGGTCAAAAACGTGATCGAGGTCGCGATGACCAGGATCAAGATCGCCGAACCCATGCCCGCCTGCCCGGTCACGAACCCCGAGCGCATGAACATGATCACGCCCAGAATGGTCAGGATTGACGGCGTAAAAACGCCCCCAAACGTGCCGAACTGGTTGGATGTCTTTTCGACTTGGTCAGCCATGGTGTCTCCAAATGGGTGCTACGGACCAAGAATGGCACCCATAGAGTAATCGCGGGTGGTGCGTCAACGCAGAGCGGACGTGCGCACGGTGGCAGACACCATGTGGGCCTCGATGAGAGGTGATTCTCTCACTGAGGAGTCTAGGTATGAGAAACGCCTGCTACATAAGCAATTAAAGACATAGGGGCTGCGAGTCGCGACGTGGTTCCAATTCGCAGGTCGGCAATCTGGAACCTCTCGCAACACGCAGCCCCTATGTAGCAGGCGTGCGATCTCTGAACGGCATACACCAGCTCACGCCCCGACGGGCTCCTCGTCCTCGGTCGGGTTGACGTCGGGGTCGGCGTCAGTCGGAGCGGCGTCGCCGGACCCGTCGATCTGGCGCAGGCGGGTGGCCAGTTGGTCGGCCAGGTCGTCGCGGCCGGCGAGCCGGTAGACGCGGTCGGCCAGGTCGGCGGCCAGATCGAAGACCGCGTCGAAGTTGGCCAGCGCGCGGTCGCGTCTGTTGTAGGCGCTGATGAGCTCTTGGCGCTCGGCCTCTACCTGGGCGATGTGGCCGTCGAGCTCGTCGAGGGCGGGCTGGAGCACGTCGGCGACCGCCTCCGTACGCACGCTGACGCCCAGCGCGTTGGTCGCCTCGGCCGGCTCGGTGCGCATCAGATGCACGGCGTTGCCCACGAATTCGCTCAACTCGCTAGGCGTGCGTGGAGTCTTACCGGCGAGGCCATACACCGACACACGCTCGACGCCGAAGGCCGACTCGATGGAGGGGCGCGTCTGGACAGCGAGGCCGTACAGCTGGTCGACGGCGACGTCGCGTTCCTCACGGGCCGGGTCGTCGTCTTGCATCTCGGCGGTCAGCTCGAGCGCGGCCTCGCGCACGATTTTGGCCTGGCGATCGAGCTCGTCGGCCGTCTGCTCCTTCATGCCGATAAGCAGGTCTACGTACTCGGGAGAGACGCGAGTCTGCAGGTCCGGGCGAACCGAGTCACGGTTCGACAACAACACGTCGCGCAGTAAGCTGCCGCGACGCAAGCGGCTCACGGTCTTCTGGGTGAACTGATTCGTCATCGCTGCTCCTGTGGGTTTCGGTGATGGGTTGTGGTGAAAAATGCACAAACACCACGAGCAGCAGGGTGGGTCGATCGACACGGAGCCGGTGCACGAGGTGCGAGGGCGTCGTCCCGACGCGCTCGTGCCCATGTCCCGAGTGCATGCCCTAGGTCCTGTCGAACTGATGGCCTCCGACCAGGTGATCGCGCACATTTTCGGCCGAGGCATGCCTTTGCACCCGGTGCAAACGCATCCTCCAGCGGAAACGATGCTCTTACACCAGGGCCAAGGCCGTCATCTGAGGGAGACGGCGCATTCGCACCTGAAACATCGCCTCGCCTCGCTCGGCTCGACGCCTGCGCACGTGGCACAGGGCCTTCGTGTCACCAGACCAACGGGATTACACTCCCACCACAATACTGCTCGTAGTTCGCCCAAGATACGCCAAGAGCGTCGTGTGCGTCTAGTGAAGCCTCGGAGACGTAACGCACACGGTCTCTGACACCGTGTCCGCCTGCAACCTGGAACCTCTCGCAACACGCAGCCCCTATGTTTTTAACGCCCGCAGTTCAGGGCGCCTTATATAGCAGGCGTGCGATCTCTGAACGGCGTACACTCCCAAGCTCTGAACGGCGTACACTCCCAAGCTCTGAACGGCGTACACTCCCAAGCGAGAAACTCTCGCATTTACACTCAGTCGACCGCCCGGAACCGCAATAACCAGTGCGCCCCGCCCGGGCCGGCGACATACTCGAGCGCCCCGCCCTGCTTGCGCATCAATTTCTCGGTGATGAACAGCCCGAGTCCGTGGCCGGCCCGGGAGTCGGCGGCGAAGGGGACGAAGAGTTCGGAAGGATCGGCGTCGATGCCGTCGCCGTCGTCCTCGATGTGAACGACGACCTGGTCGACGGGGCCCGAGGTGCCCAGCGGCTCGCGGACACTCTCCAAGCGCACCGAGAGCGTGCTCGCGCTGCTATGACGCACGACGTTGCTGAACAGATTGTCGAGCACGCGCGCGCAAGCCACCTTGTCGCCTCGCACCGCCCAGCGCGCGTCGCCGGGGTCGAACTCCACGCGGACGCCGGCCTCGGCGAGCCGGCCGGCGAAGCGCTCCAGGCTATCGGCGACGGCGGCGTCGAGCGCGATGCGCGCCGAGATGATCTCTTCGGATTGGGTGCGCGCGGCGCGCAGCAGCCCGTCGTATAGCCCACTGAGCCGGCGGGCGTCGGCCAGGGCGCGCTCGAGGGCCTCGCGGTACTCTTCGGGGCTGCGCTCGCGGCGCAGGGTCAACTCGAGCTCGCCCTGCAGCGCGGTCAGTGGGGTGCGCAGTTCGTGGGCGGCCTCGGCGATAAAGCGGTTCTGGACCTGCACCATCCGGTTGAGCCGGCGCACGAGGTCGCGCACCGTGGCCGCCAGGGCGGCGAGTTCGCTCGGGGCGGAGTCGGCGACCGCGAGCTGGCGCTCGAGCTCGGCGTCGTCGAGGTCGGCGGCGCGCTCGGTGATCTGCTCGCAGGTCGCGCTCAGCGCGCCCAGGTCCGTACTCAGCCGCCGCGACACCAGCCACGCGGCCAGCAACACCACGCCCAACAGCACGAGCGCCAACAGCACCACCACCCAGGCGGTCCGATACACCGACGCGTGCACCATCTCGTCGTGCACGCCGGCCACGAAGACCAGCGGCGAACCGTCGGGGCGCCGGGCGACGAACCACGCCGCGCGCAGCCGAGGCTCGGCGAGGGCGTCGGTGTGAAAGAGACGCTGGTCCCCCAGCTTCAACTTGTCGGTGCACCAACTCCGAGGCACCCGTTGGACGGTAATATTGTCGGTCGCGGCCAACACTCGGCAGTCGGCGTCGAAGGCCAGCGCGTACTTGTCGGCGATCTCGCCGCGCAGGGTCGGCAGCGTCACCGACATGTCGTGGACGTGGACGCCGTGCTCGAGCTCGCTGATCACCCCATCGGCCTCGGTCCGCGCGATCTGTAAGAGCAATTGGCCGGTCTGCTGGTGAATCTGGACGTGGAAGGTGTAGAGCAGCCCGGCGGCGAACAAGAGGATGGCCAGCCCCGTGATCCAGGTCACGGTGACCATGACGACACGCTGCATCGACGGACGATCGGCTGATGGGCGCCGGGAGTCACTCATCGTCGTGCTCCTGCTGCTCGTCGAGTTCATCTTGTTTGGTGAATTCATCCTGGGGACGCAACCGATACCCACGCCCGCGCACGGTCTGGATGACCGACTCGGCGTTGTCGGCGAGGTCGTCGGGGTCGAGTTTGTTGCGCAGGTAGCGCACATAAACATCGACGACGTTGGTAGTCGGGTCGTGCGACATCCCCCAGACCCGATCGAGGATGCGCGCCCTTCCGAGCGTCTCGCCGCGGTGCTTGAGGAAGTGATCGAGCAGCTCGAACTCGCGGCCGGTCAGCTCGAAGTCTTCGCCGCCGCGCGACACCGAACGGCTGCGCAAGTCGACCCGGGCGGAGCCGACCTGCACCAGGTGAGGGGCGGTGCCCGTGGTGTGGGCGCGGCGGGTCTGCGCGCGCAGCCGGGCGAGCAACTCCTCGAAGCTGAACGGTTTTTCGATGTAGTCGTCGGCGCCGGAGTCGAGGGCGAGCACCGTGGCGTCGACGCCGGTGCGCGCGGTGAGCATGATCACCGGGGCGCTCATGCCCGCCTCGCGCCAGTGGCGAAGCACGGTCAGCCCGTCGGCGTCGGGCAGCATCCAGTCGAGTAAGACGACGTCGTAGGGCTGGGCCAGGCCCTGCGCCTCGGCGTCGGCGGCCGTCTCGCACAGATCGACCTTGTAGCCCTCCTCGCGCAACCCGCGATAGAGGAACTGCCCGACGCGTTCATCGTCCTCGACTATCAGTACCAGCATCTACGTCTCACGTTTTACTCAGTCTGTTGCTCGCGACCACTGCGCTTGATCAGGCGCGCATACAGCGTCGGGACGACCACCAGCGTCAGCAGCGTGCTGGTGACCAGCCCGCCGATGACCACGGTGGCCAAAGGCCGCTGCACCTCCGCGCCCACGCCCGTTTGCAACGCCATCGGCAAGAAGCCAATTCCGGCGACGAAGGCGGTCATGAGCACCGGCCGGAAGCGCTCCTCGGCGCTCTTGTGGGCGGCCTGGTGCGCATCACCCGTCTCCTTGTGCAGCTCGCGGGTGCGGCTCAAGAGCACGATGCCGTTCATCACCGCGATGCCAAAGAGCGCGATGAGCCCGACGATGGCGCTCATCGAGATGGGCAGGTCGCGCAGCCACAAGATGATGATCCCGCCGCTGGCGGCGACCGGCACGTTCAAGAAGATGAGCAGCGCGATGCGCCAGCTGCGAAACGCTACATACAGCACGCCCAGAATCAGAAACAAGACGATCGGCACCGACACCGCGGTGCGCGAGGCCGCCGCGCGAAGCTGCTCGTATTTGCCGCTCCACTCGACCCAGTAGCCGTCGGGCAAGTCGAGCGCGCCGACTTTCTCCTGAGCCTCTTGGACGAACCCGCCCAGGTCGCGGCCGCGCACGTTCGCCTGGACGATGAACCGGCGGCTGTTGGCCTCACGCTCGATGATCGCCGGCGAGGTGACCTCGCGCACGTCGGCGACCTCGCCCAGCGGAATGGAGCCGCCCTGCGGCAAGGTGATCGGCAGGTCGGTGAGCGGGAAGTCATTGCGGTAGTCGAGCTTGACGACGATGGCGTCGCGGAATTGGCCGCGGCGCACCGTGCCCACCGAGGTGCCGCGCTGGATGCCGGCGACGACGTCCATGACGTCCTCGGCGACGAGTCCGTAGCGTGCGAGCTTGGCCGCGTCGAGATCGACCTCCAGGTTGGGCACACCCTCGATGGCCGGCGGGGTAACGTCGGCCGCCCCGGGCACCTCTTCGAGGGTCGCGGCGATCTGCTCGGAGATATCGATCAGCGTGTCGAGGTCCGGCCCAAAGACCTTGACACCCACGTCGCTCGTGATCCCCTCGAGCATCTCGTTGAAGCGCATCTCGATGGGCTGGGTGAACGTGAGCGCGGCGCCGGGGGCTTCGGTTTCGAGGCGCTTGGAGATCGCGTTGACCAGGCCCTGTTGCGTCTGGGCGGTCACCCACTCGTCGCGAGGGGCGAGCTTGACCAGGATATCGGACTCCTCGAGCCCCATCGGGTCGGTGGCCAGGCCGGGCGCGCCGGTGCGGCTGGCGACGCGTTCGACCTCGGGGAACTCGCCGATGATCTTTTCGATACGCGTGGCCTCTTCGAGCGCCTTATCGGGGCTGATGGACGGCACGCGTGCGGTCTGCACGACGATATCGCCCTCTTGCAGCTGCGGGACGAACTCGATGCCCATATTGATCGCCAGGACCGCGCTGGCCCCGAAGGCGCCCACCGCGGCGAGCACCGGCACCAGGGGCTTGCTCATGGCGTGGTCGAGCACCGGCTCGTACAGCCGACTGAGCTTGTCGGCCAGCCAGGTCTTGTGCTCGCCTTTGGGCTCGATGATCAGCGAGGAGGCCGCGGGCACGTAGGTGTACGAGAGCACCAAGGCGGTCGACAGCGCCAGAAGCACCGTCAGCGCCATCGGGCGGAAGAGCTTCCCCTCCACGCCCCACATCGTCAGGATGGGGATATACACCAAGATCAGAATGCCGACCGCAAAGAGCACGGGCCCGGCGACCGTCTGCGCCTGCTCGACCATGGCCTGGCGGCGCTGCTTTTCGGTCAGCTGCTTGCCCAGATGCAGCGCGACGATGCTCTCGACGACCACGATGGTGCCGTCGACGATCAGGCCGAAGTCGATCGCGCCCAGCGACATCAGGTTGCCCGTATAGCCGAGCGCGTTGAGCCCCAGAAACGCTCCCAGCATCGACAACGGGATCACCGAGGCGACGAGCAGACCGGCGCGGATATCGCCGAGCATCAACAGCAAGACGAGGATCACCAGGACGCCGCCCTCGATGAGCGACTTGGTCACCGTCGACAGGGTGTTGCCCACGAGTTTTTTGCGGTCGTAGACCACGCCGATCTCGACGCCTTCGGGCAAGATCTGTTCGACCTCCTCGATGCGCTCGCGAATCTCGTCGACCACGCTGAGCGCGTCGGCCCCCGACAGGAGTTGGGCGACGGCAAAGAGCGCCTCGCCCTCGGCGTCGGCCGATCCGAGCCCGACGGTCAGTGCGCCGGCGTCCTCGATGGTGGCGATGTCGCGCAGGTAGACCTCGTCGTCTTCGGTGGGCACGGCGATGGCGCCGAGTTCGTCGGGGGTCGCCGGGTTGGCCAGCGCGCGCACCAGCACCTGCTCGGGCCCGCCGATGATCGCGCCGCCGGCGGTCAGCCCCAGGCTGCTGCGAATGGCCGCCTGCACCTCGCCGACGCTCACGTCGTGGGCGGCGAGCTTGTAGGGGTCGAGGCGCACGTGCAGTTGCGGCTCGCCGCCGCCCCAGGCGTTGACCTCGACGATGCCGTCGACGGCCAGCAGCCGGGGCTGGATGTCGCGCTTGAAGATGCGGTCGAGCTCGTATTTGGTGTGCCGATCGCTGCTGACCGTGAACTGGAAGACCTCGCCTAGACCAGTAGCCGGCGGGCCCAACTCGGGCTGGCCGGCGGCCTCGGGGATGGCGTCGCGCGCGCCGTCGAGGCGCTCTTTGACCAGCTGACGAGCGTGCCACAGGTCGGTGCCGTCTTCGAAGACCACCGCGATCGACGAGATGCCCGTGCGCGACAGGCTACGCAGTTCGGTGACCCCGGGCACACCGCTGAGCTCGCGCTCGATGGGCAAGGTCACCAGAAGCTCGGTCTCTTCGCTGGCCATCCCCGGCGAGGCGGTGACAACCTGGACCTGCACGTTGGTCAGGTCGGGGAACGCGTCGAAGGTCACGAAGCGCAGCGAGAAGATGCCCAGCGCGGCAAACGCCAACACGCCGATGAGCACGAACATGCGGTGCTGGACGCTCTTTTCGATCGTTTTTTCGAGAAGCCACATACTGATTTCCTATCCGGCAGTGTTCCGGGCAGCTATTGGAGCGCAAGTTGGCTCTTGAGCAGGAAGGTGCCGCGCGAGACGACTGGCGTGCCGGCCTCGAGCTCTTTGGAGAAGACGAGCAGCCCGTCGCCGAATTGGCCGCGCTTGTCGACGGCCACCGGCTTTGGAAGGCCCTCCGAGGCTTTGACGAACACATGGGGCTCGCCCTGCAGCTCGGTGACCGCCAACCGGGGCACCAGCACGACGCCTTCGGGCGCCGGGATGTTGAGGGTGGCCAGCCCCGAGGCGCCGACCATCAACGAGGTGTCGCCCTTGCCTCGAAAGTCGCCCTTGCCTCGAAAAAAGTGCGACTGGGTGCGCGAGCTGGAGTCGAGCGCGGCTTCGCGGCGCACCAACGTCAGCTCGACGGGGGCCGCGCCCGGCGCGGCGGAGTCGGGCTCCCACTGCAGCGAGTAGGTCCCCTCGGTGCGAGCGAGCAGCCGCTCGGGCACCTCCACGCGCAGCTCGGCGCGCGACATGTCGAGGAGTTCGATGCACGGCGACTCGGCGCCGTACAGCCCGCCGGGCTTACACGAGATGTCGCACACGCGGCCGTCCATGGGGGCGACCCAGCTCCAGCCGTTGCCCGACTCGGAGCGAAGCTGCTTGTTTTTGCGCACACGGAGCTGACGGCGCACCGAGTTGAGCTGAGCGCGCGCCTCGGCGGCGGCGAGCTCGGCCTCCTGGACCGCGCGCATGGCGACCACACCCGCCTCGAGGTCCTCGCGGCGCTGCTCGACGTATTTCTCACGCTCGCGAACCACCCGCGCCAACTCGGCGGCAGTCGCCTCCAGGTCTCCCAGCTCGGGGCTGACCAGCGTGGCCAGGGCGTCGCCGGTAGCCACGCGCTCCCCGGGAGCGACGTGCCACTCGACGAGCCGCGCGCGCACCGACGGGCCGAAGCGATAGGAGTTGTGCTCGGCCATCACGACTTCGCCGGGCAGCCGGGCGAGCGTCGCCTCGTCGGCTGGCTCGGCGGCGCTGTAGTCGAGTCGTTGGGCGATGGTCTGCTCGGCGGAGGTATCGGGAGCGGCCTGGGCGTTTACCTCGACCGCGTCGCATCCGGCCGCGCCAGCCGCCAGAGAGGCGACGAACGAGCCGGCGATGAGCATCTTCGTTGGTTTCATGGGAAAGCCTCAGCGATCTTGGTCGTCGGCGAGCCAGCGCTGCATGGCCTCGGCTCGCATGTGATTGGTCTGGATCTGTGCGCGCAGCATCAACAGCTTGTGATAGGCCTCGTGCAGGTCGCGCCGGGCGCGAATGACCCGGTCGACCGACACGCGCCCGCGGTCGACGGCGGCGTCGAGCATCTTCTGGCGCTTTTCGAGGGGGGCGAGGTAGTCGTCGTTCAGGCTCTCGAAGGTCGAGACGGCCGCGGAGTAGCGATCGGCGCGCGCGGCGAGGCCGGCGCGTAATTGCTCCAACTGCCAGTCGCTCTCGGCGCGCGCGGCGATGGCGGCGGCCTGGAGTTCGTCGGCCTCGGGCGCGGCGGGATTGCCCAGCGGGATGCTCAGGCCGATGACACCCTGCGCCCAATACTCGTCGAAGCCCACGCTGCGCATCCCGGCGCCGACGGACAGCTCCCACGGGGCCTGCGCCCGGGCCGCCTCGGCCCCGGCGAGGGCGCTCTTTTGGCGAGCTTGGAGTGCTTTGACCGAGGGAAATTGGTCGACCTTGGAGGCGAGCGCCTTCCAGGGGTTGGAGGCGGCGACGTTCTTGGAGGGCTTGTGCTCGACTTCGACCGAAGCCAGCTCGCACCGGCCGCCGAGCAGGCGCGCGAGCTCGGCGCTGGCTGCGTTGGCGCGCTGGCGCGCCTCGAGACGCTCGGCGCGAATGCGCGCCAGCTCGGCCTCCATGTCGGCGACGTCGATGGCCGCGATCTGCTGCTTTTCGAGCGCGTCGCGCAGCGGGTCGAGATCGGCGGAGGCCTCGTCGACATAGGCGTCGAGGTGCGCCGCCTCGAGCGCGTAAGTCCACCAGTCGAGATACGCCGACTGCACCGCAAAGACGTACTCCCAGCGGTGCTGCTCGACCTGGGCCCTCGCCTCGTCGCCCAACGCGGCGTACTGCTCGCGTCGAAGCTCGGCCAACCGGCCCAGCTCGACCGTCAAGGCGACGTCGGCGGTATACTCGTTGAGCTCGGAGGCCCCGGACGTCGAAAACTCCGGCACCACGTTGATATCGAGGCTTCGCACCCGGCCGGGCACCGATTGGCGCGCCTGCGCCATGCCCTCGACCAGCGCCTTATGCGCTCGTTGAGGTCCCGCCTCGTACACTCGATTGGCCACCTGGGACACGTTGCCCGGCTGCAGCGCCGTGTCGGCCGGGCACTCGGCCGACGCATTTGCCGAGGCAAACGTCAGCCACGCCAGGACCGCCAACGACCACGTCCATTTGCGCATAGGTTCTTCTCCATCTCGATTCTACGACAGCGGCGTCCAACACCGCTGTGTCGACATGAACGAACCTATAGGCGCCCCCTGCCCGGCGTCTTGAGCGCGTAGATTAAAGTTCTCTCATCTATTCGCGCACGGCCTTGCAAATCGCGGGCGCAATCGACCTTCCCCTCCCGCCCGGTCTTTCCTATGATGGTCGGGCGACCTACTTCCACCAACTACCTTCCGCCACGCACGAGGGCTGTCGATGAGCGCCAAGACCCAGCGACGCGAACCGCGCATCGAGATTTCGATCCCGGTCACCCTGCAGCTTCCCGACGGGGAGCTCGACTACACCATCAGCAACGCGTCGTATCGCGGGGTGTTCATCTCGTGTCCCGAGCCGTTGCCGCTGCGCAAACTGGTGCGCTTTCAGACCCAACTCGACGTCAACGACGAGCCGCTGCAGATGCTCGGCCTGGTCGCCCATACGGTCAACCCGACCGAAGCGCGCGAGAACGGCGAAACGCCGGGCATGGGCATCCAGCTCTTCTCGGTGGGCAAGGAGACGCGCGAGCGCTGGCGCGATTATCTGACCGCGCAGTACGAAAAGGATCCGGAAGCGCGCGACAAAGTGCGCGCCCTCGACGTCGGCAAGGTCACCGTGCACATGCGCACCATGGACCAGCTGCGCACGTTCGCCGGGCGCGACCTCGAGCAGGGCAGCATCTTCGTGCGCACCTCCGAGTTGAGCCCCATCGACTCGACGGTCATCTGCGAGATCGTCCACCCCGAGCGCGACGACGCCTTCGGCCTCGAGGCGCGCGTGGTCGACGTCAAAGAGACGCCGCGGCGCGAGCGCGGCATGCGCCTGGAGTTCTTGGCGCTCGACGAGGAACAACGCCAGCAGTTTGCGGCGTTTATTGGGGAGTAGTGGGTTTTCGGTGCCCCCTCCGCCTCGCGCTGTACGGCGCGCGAGGCACCTCCCCCACGGGGAGGAGCGCAAAGCCGGGCAATCTCTCAAGCCAAGACGGAGCCTCACCTTGACCGCTGAAGCCAAGCGTCCGTTTCCCGACCTTCCCGAAGACATCCAGACCATCCACATCATCGGCATCTGTGGCACGGCCATGGGTAGCCTGGCGGCCATGCTCAAAGAGAGCGGGTACACGGTGCGCGGCAGCGACGCCGGCGCTTACCCGCCCATGAGCACCTGGCTTGCCGAGCGTGGCATCGAGATCATGCAGGGCTACGACGCCTCCAATCTCGACTGGGACCCGGACCTGGTGATCGTGGGCAACGTGTGTCGCGCCGAGTACGCCGACGCCGCCGAGATGCGCCGGCGCGGCCTGCCGCACCTGAGCCTGCCCGAGACGCTCAAGCACTTCTTCTTTCGCGACAAGCGCACGCTCGTGGTCACCGGCACCCACGGCAAGACGACCACCAGCAGCATGCTCGCCTGGATCATGGCCCACGCCGGGCGCGACCCGGGCTTCATGATCGGCGGCATCACCGGCAACTTCGGGTCGAATTACCGGCTGGGCGACGGCGAGATCTTCGTGCTCGAAGGCGACGAGTACGACACCGCCTACTTCGACAAGGTCCCCAAGTTCTGGCACTACGACCCGTTCCGGGCCACGATCAACAACCTCGAATTCGACCACGCCGATATCTACGAGGATATCGACGAGATCGAGTGGGTCTTCGAGCGCATGGTCGACATGATTCCCGAGGAGGGGAGCCTGTGGGTCAACGGCGACGACCCGCGCGCGATGACGGTCTCCGAGGGGAGCAAGGCGCCCAGGCGCACCTTCGGGCTCGGCGAAGACAACGACCTGTTCGCCCGCGACATCGAGTACGGCTCGCCGACGACCGCCGAGGTCGTCTACCACGGCGAATCGCTCGGCCACTTCGCGCTGCCGTGCGTCGGCGAGTTCAACGTGCGCAATATGCTCGGCGCGACCGGCATCGCGCTCGACGAGGGGGTCGACCTCGACGTCATCAAGGAGGCGCTGTCGACCTTCGCGTCGGTCAAAAAGCGCCAGGAGTTCATCGGCGAGGTCAACGATATTCGCGTCATCGACGACTTCGCCCACCACCCCACCGCCGTGCGATCGACGGTCGAAGCGCTTCGCAGCCGCTATCCCGACCGTCGCCTGTGGGCGATCTTCGAGGCAAAGAGCAACACCTCTCGCCGCAAGGTCTTCCAGAACGACTACCCGCCGGCGTTCGCCAAAGCCGACTTCGTCGTCCTGTCTAAGCCGTTCCAGAAGAAGGACAACCTCGCCCCGGAGGAGCGCATCGACATCGACCAGATGGCCGAGACGATTCGCGATCTCGGCCCCGAGACCACGCTCATCCCCGAGGTCGACGACATCGTCGACTACGTCGTCGAGCGCGCCGAGCCGGGTGATATCATCGCCGGACTTTCAGGCTCGGCCTTCGGCGGGCTGCATCAGAAATTGGTCGACGCGCTCGAAAAAAAGTGGAGCGACGCATAGGCCCATGAACACTGGCCGAGCCGGCGATCTCGACGGCTCGGCTCGCCCACCTTTTTTGCCTCTCCACGCAACAAATCGCCAGATTTTCCGATAACCGTAATGAGGGCTCCGGTGAGTCTTCATCCACAAACGGTGACGGAGGATCGTGCGATGCAGCCAACACATATCCAACCCATAAGGGCGCTCTTCGCCGGCGCCCTGCTCTGCCTCGCCCCCGTGGCGGCGACGGCGCTCGACGACCCGTGTGAGCGCCGCGACGAGCGCGCCAACTCCGCCGAAGACGCGTCGCTTCGCACCAAGGCGTCGCGGTTTGCGCCGCGCGTGGCCGTTCGGATCTGGTTTCAGACCCAGGACGACCGCAGGGACGCCGCTCGGGCGTGGCCGAACGCGGTGACCGCCGCGCCTGTCCCTGCCCCTGCGCCCGCCCCGGACCCCGCGCCACTGTACCGCGACGCCGACCGGGTCCAGCCGTTCGGCTGGCAGGTCGGCGTACGGTGGAATTTAGTCGAGATGGCCGAGGCGACCGACCTGTTGGAGCCGAATATCCCGGAGCTCACGCCCACCGAGTGCCTGCGCCGAATTGAAATCGATGACTTTGCCGGAGAAGAAGAATGAAACTCATTTCGAGAGACTTCGGAGGCAGCGCTTTGAGCGCTGGAGCAGACCTAGAAGGTCTGCCTCCAATATTCGCCCTTCTCGCGTTGGTGCTCCTCGCGTGGCCCACTAATGCTGCCGGACAAGCCACGCCGAAGGCGGTCGCGTCTCAACTCGCGAGTGAGCCGTCGGTCGCTCAGACCCGAAGCGCCGCCCTGCGCGCCAACGGTTATAGCCGAGGCGATCTCGACGAGTGGTCGTCGCGAGCCCGCTGGTCGCACCTGCTTCCCGACGTCGAGGGCGAGGTCGCCTGGCTCGACCAGCGCGACAAAGAGGCGCGATACCGCGAGGACCTCGAGACTGCCGAGACGGGTGCGATGTACCGCGACAGCGCGCGCAACGACTTCGTCGACGACACGCGCCTGCGCACCATCTACGCCGTCGAGCTCGAGTGGGACCTGTCGGGGCTCATCTACGACAAGAGCGAGCCGACGATCGCCCGTGAGGTGCGAAGGCGGCGCGACGCACGGCGCGAGCTGCTCGTCGAGGTGGGCGAGGCCTACTACCTGCGCCGACGCTACCTCACCGAGCTGATTCTGACGCCGACGACCGAATGGAAGAAGCGCATCGAGCTTCGCCTGGAAGCCGACCGCCAGACCGCCCGGCTCGACGCGCTGACCGGCGGATGGTTCTCGCGCGCGCTCTCCAAGGCGCGACAGGAGGACTGACGATGAGGGCGACAGAAGACTTCGTCAGGTATCTCGCCGCGCTTGTCGTGCTGTGGGTGACCGGATGCGCCGACCCGCCTGCTTGGAGTTGCAGTCGCAGCTCGGAGTGCCCCGACGAGCAATTCTGCCGGGTCGGCGAGTGTGTGCCGGCGGTGGGCTTCGTACAGCAAGACGCCGCGGGTGCGGACACGGCAGATGTGCAGCTCGCAGGTTGTGAACGCGGGGAGTCGCCCGCCGAAGGCGAGCTCGTGCTTAACGAAGTGCTCGTCAACGTGCCCGGCGGCGACTCTGGAGACGCCAACGGCGACGGGGTGCGAGACGCTTACGACGACGAGTTCGTCGAGGTGGTCAACCGCACCGAGAAGGTGCTCGACATCACCGGCGTGAGCGTCAGAAACGGCTCGGCCGACAAATTCGTCTTCGGCCCCACCTGTCTCGAGCCCCGGCAGGCGGCAATCGTCTTTGGCGGCGGCATGCCCGCCGAACAAGACGACATGGTGGTGCGCGTGGCCCAGTCGCGCTTTGCCTTCGGAAATAGCGGCGGCAGCGTGGTGCTCGCCGGTCCCGGCGGTGAGGTCTGGGGGGCGATCAATTACGAAAACGCCCCGGCCGAGGCGCTGACATTGTCACCGCAGCTCGACGGGGCGCAGTTCGTGCCGCACAGCGAGATTTCGGCCGACCGGCTGACCAGCCCCGGCAGGTGTGCCGGGGGCCAGCGATTCGCCGACGGATGTGAATAGTGGAGCTTACTCGTAGCCCCAGCCGACGTTGGCGGTGAATACATGACCGATGGCATTGTAGATTCCGCGCGGGCCGATATCGTTGCGGATCTCACGCTCCATCACGTCGACCAGTTCGTAGGCGGCATCGACGCGCCAGTTTTCCATGAATTTGTAGCCTGCCCCGATGGAACCGGCGATGCGGTCATTGCCGGGCAACGTCGCGTTGACCGTTTCGTCGGGGATCGGTGAGCGGTCATAGGCGACGCCCAATCGAACCGGAATGGTCGGTGTGACGTCGTATTGGCCGCCCAGGCGGAACGCGAAGGCGTTCTCCCACCTGTTCTCGAGTTCGAAGCCCGAGATTGCCTCCTCGTCTCCCTGGGTGTCGATCTCGACGTCGATGACGTCGAAGGTATCCCAGATGGTATAGCCCACCTCGAACTGCAAGAAGAGCTTGTTCCACTGGTAACCAACGCCGGCGTGGAGGGCATCGGGAAAGGTGATGTCGGCCGTGCCGGTGTTGTCGCGGAAGGTCGAGTAAAACGGCGTGTCTTCTTCGCCCTCGAAATGCACCTCGGCATCCTTGTACTCGACGTTGAATCGGCTGCGATACTGCGCGCCGAAGGTCAAGTTGTCGGTGGGCCGGTACATCACGGCGGCCACCCCGCCGAAGCCCCACCCGTCGCCGCCGAGCTCAGTCTGGACAAACTGATCTTCGGTCAGCTGCACGTCTCGGTGCAGCTCGACCCAGCTGTAGACAATTTGCGCACCGCCGGCGATGGAAAGGCCGGTGTCTCCGATCTCGTAGGCCAAGTTGGGGTTGGCGCTCAGCGTGGCGATCTGGACGAACTCGTTGACCTCACGTCCGCGCCAGTCGTTGGGCCAGTCGACGGTCAACCCGTAAGGTGCCGTCAGCCCAAAGCCCATACCGGCCGACAGATTCTCGCTGAGGGCGTACTCCATATGAAAGTTGGGCAGCGGGAAGATGCCGAACTCACTGTCGGTCTCCGCATCGCCGTTTTCCCCCTCGAACGGCTTGTAGTCAATTGTGGGGATGATGAGCGACGAGCCCGCGTAGACCTTCAAGCCGTCCCTGAAGGCCATCGCCGCCGGGTTGTAGTAGCTCGAGTTGGGTTCGTCGGGGTTGGCCACCCCGGCGTTGACCATCCCGACCGCCGTCCCGCTTTGCGTCGTCTCTTGAAATCCCGCCCCGAAAACCGTTTGCGGTACTGCCAGAGCAATGGTCATCAGAACGGCTGCACCAATCCGTTTCACACAGATCATTATCGTCTCCCTCCCAAAGGCAACCGAACGTCTGGCTATGTAATGCTAGGTATGACTTGAACTTAGGTGCGGGGTGGGGAGAGGTGAAGGGGGAAGTGTGACAGGAGAGGAGGGATGGGCGATTTGTGACGCCCCCCGCGCGAGGCGGCGGGGGGCTGTATGCTCGATCAATCAGAACCCGTAGCCCACGTTGATGGCGAACAGGTTCGCCGTGGTGCTGTAGGTGCCGTTGGGGGCGCGCTCGTTTTCGATCTCACGCTCCAGGGCCTGCACGATGGAGTAGGCGACGTCGGTGCGCACGCCGTTCCAGGTGTAGCCCAGACCCAACGAGCCGACGAGGCGGTCGTTGCCCGGCAGCGACGCGTTCACCGTTTCATCCGGGATCGGAGTCATGTCGTAGGCGAAGCCAAGGCGCACCGGCAGGTTGTCGGTGACCTCGTACTGGGCGCCCAGGCGGAAGGCCATGGCGTCTTCCCAGTTGTTCTCGATGGTCAGCGCGTCGAGCGCCTGCTCGTCACCGCCGGTGTCGATCTCGAGGACGAGCTCGTCGTAGGTCGACCAGGTCGTGTAGTTGAAATCGAAGGTCAAAAACAACTTGTCGAGCTGGTAGCCCACGCCCAGCGCGAACAGGTCGGGCAGGTTCATCTCGGCGGTGCCCGGGTTGTCGCGGAAGGTGCTGTTGAGCGGGGTATTCTCTTCGCCTTCGAAGTGAATCTTGCCGTCGTCGAAGTTCAGGCTGACCCGGCTGCGGTAGTTGAAGCCGATCGTCAGCTCTTCGGTGGGCTTGTACATCAACCCGGCCGCGGCGCCGACGCCAAAGCCCTCACCAGCCAGATGCGCTTCGGCGAATTGATCGTCGCGAAGCAAGATCGACTGGCGCATCTCGACCGACCCGAAGACCAGCTGCGCACCTGCGGACACCGACAGATCGACGCCCGGGATCTTGTAGGCGAGGTTGGGGTTGATATTGGCCGTCTGTAGGTCCTGGCTCTTGATGTTGGTGCGACCGATCCACTCGTCCGGCCAGGCAATGCCGAGGCCGTACGAGAAGGTCAGGCCCGTGCCGAACGACAGGCCGGTGTCGGCGATGTTGTTGTAGGCGATGTGGGCGTTGGGCGGCGGGAAGGTCTGCGCCTCGGTGCTGATCTCGGCGCCGCCGTCGGCCGGGGTGTACGTGGTGCTGGGCAAAATGATCGTGTCGCCCAGGTAGATACGAAACCCGTCGCGAAAGCCCATGCTCGCCGGGTTGTAGTAGCTGGCGTTGGGTTCGTTGGGGTTGGCCGCGCCGGTATAACCCATGGCGGTGGCCGTGGCGCTATGGCCGGTGTTCTGGAACCCGGCGCCAAGCGCTGTGCCGGGCACGGCGATGAGGCCGGCGGCGAGCAGCGCTGCGGAAAAACACTTCGAAGACTTCATCTTTGTATCTCCTATCACAAACTTTCTTCCAAAAATTGGGGCTCGAGCGCCCGCCGCAGCTGCTGCGGCGGGCTTATCTGCCGTCTCTTAGAGTCCGCAGGCGCTCTCCAACTCGCTGGGAAGCGCGGCGTCGGAGGTCAACCCGCTCGAGAGCCAAGCAGCGATCTGGTCGAGCGCGCACTCGGCTTCGGCGTTGCCATCATCCAAGAATCCGTGATCGACACCCGAGAAGGTCGTGTCGTCGAGCGACACGCCCACGGCCGTTGCCAGCCGCTCGGTTGCCGAGTTCGGAATGGTCGCATCGTCTTGGACCATCTGGATGAGCATCTCGTTGCTCGGCAGGTTGGTGCCCTCGTCGACGGTGAATTCGTCGGCGCTGGGATCGTAGGTCACCGGCGAGAGCGGCTCGGCGGCCACGTGCGGGGCGAACGTCCAGGGGTCACCCGGCTCGACGATCCACTGCAGGAGGTTGATGGTCTGGAAGAAATCGAAGGTGCCCGGCTGCAGGTCGCCCGGAAGCTGGGGAAGAATCTGTTCGGAGAGGCTTCCCTCGAGCAAGATGCCGGTCAGCTTGGCACCCGGCGCGGTCAACGCGGTGACGTTGACGTCGCCGTCAGTGGCCACGAAGTTCACGCCGATGAGCGAGCCGAGGCTGGCGCCGGCGTAGCCGATGCTCGTCTCGTCGATCAAGTCGGTGCCGGCATCGGCGTCGAGCGCGTTCTCGAGCCCGTCTTCTTTGATGACCTCGGTGAGCACGGCCAGGTCGACGACGGCCTGCAAGAAGTTGTTCTTGGTGGCGATGGCGTTGGCCGTGAGGAACAACTCGCCGGAGGAGGCGCCGTCCGGCGTACGCGCGCCGTGCAGCGGGAAGTCGAGCGAGACGGTGGCAAGGCACTCTTCAGCCAGTCGGTCGGCATACACGCCGGTGGCACCGGCAGCCTCGCCGCCGAGGCCGTGGCCGAGGATGACCACCGGGTACGGCGCGGTGCAGTTCGCGTCCGAGGGGACGGTGATCTGGACCGGCACCGGCTGCGTCGTCGGCGTCTCGAGCAGCCCACCGGGCGCGCTCGGGTCGATGAACCACTGGGTGGTGTAGGCGGCCTGGCGCTGGATCAGACCGACGTTGGTGAAGTCGGCCGGATCGGCCTCGGCGGTAGTCGGGTCGGCCGTGGCCGACGGTGAGCCGCCTTCGTTGGCCAGCGCTTCGGCCTTGGCGTTGAGCTGCTGCTGGTACTCGGTGGCCACGTCGGTGTCGAACGCCCAAGCAATCGAGATCTCGGCGCGGTCGCCGTAGCCAATCGTCAGCGCCGCAAGGAAGAGCTGCTGGTAGGCCTGGCGGGCGTCTTCGAGAGCTTGTGCCTGCTCGTCGCTCAACTGCTCGACGGTGCTCGCGCCATCGGCGAAGACCGGGTTACGGCTGCGAAGGAAGACGAACGCCGAGCTCGGCTTGAGCGACAGGCCGGCGGTGTCCGTGATGTCGGTGGTCGCCAGGCCGGCGGTGGTCACGCCCTGGACGAACGGGCTGCCCGTGGGGCCGAACGTGATGGCGCTGAAATCCTCGTTGTACTCGAGGAAGTAGCGATCCTCGGGATACAACTCGGGCAACTGCCCGGGCACGTAAGCCAGCGGCATGCTGGTGGGAGTGATGGTCGCCGGGTCGAGCGGGTTGGTGCTCTGAATGGGCAGCCAACCGTCGGCCGTGATCGAGAAGCCGTCGCGGCTGTTCAACTCGGTGATCACGGCGGTGGTCAGGTCATCGGCGTCATCGGGAAGCGGCAGGCCCACGTTGCCGTCGTCACCGCGGATGAACTCGTTGGGGAACGGCACCACACCGGCGGTCGGGTCGAACACGGCGAACGGGTCGAGGGCAGTGTGCCACTGAGAGGCCGCCAGGATATTGGAACGCTCGGCGCCGTTGGCAATCGCCGCATCGACGACCGGCGAGAGGAACTGGCGGAGTTGCTCGAGCTGAGCGGCCTCTTCCGGGCTGGCCGCCTGAGCGAGCAGGTCGTTGGTGATGTTGCCCTCTTCGTCCACCAGCGGCTGACTGGACAACGCGAAGAACAGCGTCTGCGCGGTCACGAGGGGGTTGCCGTCGGTATCCTGAATGTCACCGGTGAGCACGTAGCCGTATTGGGTGCCCAGTTCGAGCGGCTCGGCGGGGGTGATCACGATTTCGTTGGCGTCGGCATCGAAGGCCACGCTGCCGATGTCGAGCATCTCGGCGCCCGACTCGGTCAAGCGAAAGAGCATCGCGTCTTCAGCCGCCAGCGTCTCTGGATCGACCTCACCGGTCACCGGCACGGTCAGCGGCGTCGACGGCAGCCATCCGTGCAGCGTGTCCAGATAATCGTAGAAGTCATTCTGTGCCGACGGAGTTCCGTCGCCCAGGTTGGGCAGCGTGCCGTCGTCCTCGAGCGCCAGATCACTCGGCAGCGGGATCGCGCCGGTCTCGGAGTCGAACACAATCTGATTGCGCTCGACGTCGGGGTCCTGCGGGATATCCGGCGCACATGCGCTGGCTACCATCATCATCACAAGGGCCACCGCGCACGCGCGCAACCGCCCCACTCTGCTCGTCTTTGTTCGCATTATCGTCTCCACGGCTCAAATAGGTGATGCACTATTCAACCAATGCGACATCAATGGAGTCTCCCCCGGAAAAACTTTGCCGCTTACCTTGGTTCAATTCGTAGTAGCCGGAATATATAAGATATACGAGCAGAAACAAGCGATTTCGACAGATGGATGAGATACTCGGCGGGGGAAATCTTGAACCGATACGATTTCAGTGTTAACTACAAGCGCGTCTTGCGGCGCATCGAACCCACCGACAATCAAGTCCACCACATCAACTTTTTGTGTAGGAATCTAGACTGATGGCTCCAGCAGATAGCTGTACGATTGGCCCCCAGATTACCGTTAGCGGTCGGCTCACCGGCGACCAGGAAGTGACCGTCCAGGGCACCATCGAAGGGACCGTCGCGCTCGATAACCAACTGACCGTCGACGAGGGCGGTCGCGTCGTCGCCGACGTCGAGGCCGACACCGTGGTCGTCCAGGGTTATCTCGAAGGCGACGTGGTCGCTCGCGAGGTGGTCCAACTGCTCGCCGGCTGCACCGTCACCGGCAATATCCGCGCCCCGCGCATCAACATCGAAGAAGGCGCCCGGTTCCGCGGCAACATCGATATGGACGTGGCCATGCCCGCCACCGAGTAGTCACGGGCCAAGCCCCCACCCATTCTGAGAAATACCGACTCAATTTTTTAAGGAGTACGCTACACCATGGCTGACACTGTTATTGGAAGTGGAATCGTCATCGACGGAGAGATCTCGGGCGACGCGCCCGTCGTCGTCGAGGGAACCGTCAAAGGCCGCATCGCGCTCGACGCGATGGTCAACGTCGCCGAAGACGGCGTCGTCGAGGCCGACATCGAGAGCGCCGAGGTCGAGATCAGCGGCAGCGTCACCGGCAACATCGCCGCCGGCGACCGCGTCGAGATTCGCCCCGAGGGCCGCGTGGTCGGCGATATCCGCTCGCCGCGCATCCTGATTGCCGACGGCGCGAGCTTCAAAGGTCACATCGACATGGACGTGGAATAAACCATGGCAGATCCGACAATCATCGACGCCGGCACCCGTATCGACGGACGCATCGCGGGCGATGCAGACGTTACCGTCCAGGGTCGGGTCGACGGCGAAATCGAACTCACCGAAACTCTCACCGTGGCCGACGGCGGCCTGGTGACGGGCACGATCAACGTGCGCGAAGCGGTCATCGAGGGCGCCGTCAGTGGTGACATCGTCGCCGGCGAGCGTATCTTTCTGACCGCGACGGCCCGGGTGGTCGGCACGCTCGAAGCCCCGGCCATCCAGGTCGACGACGGCGCCCAGTTCTCCGGTGAAGTGACCATGGATCTCGAGGGCGCAGCGCCTGCCGCTGCAACCACGCGAACCACAACGACACGCACCACCACGACTCCGGCTCGCGCAGCGACGCCCGCCCCCAGCCGCGCCCCGGCTCGCCCGGCGGCAGGCACGAGCGCAGGCGCTAGCAGCGCCCCGGCGGCTCGCACCGCGACCACGACGACGACCACCACGACGACGACCGTCGAGGAGGAGAGCGAGGTCGAGGAAGCCGAGGAAGTCGGCGCCGAGTCCAGCGAGGCCGCAGAGGCCGACGTCACCGACTTGAGCAAGCGCGAACTGCAGGATCTGACCGTCAAAGAGCTCCGCGAGGAGCTTCGCGAGCGTGACCTGCAGGTCAGCGGGACCAAAGACGAGCTCATCGAGCGGCTTCAAGAAGCCGGTGACTGATTACTAAGGGTTACTTAGGGTTACTTAGGGTTACTTAGGGTTACTTAGGGTTACTAAAGGTTACTTAGGGTTACTTAGGGTTACTTAGGGTTACTTAGGGTTACTAAGCTGCCTTAAGTAACCAGCGAGCGAAGCGAGCGACTTAGTTTCCCTAAGTTCCCCTTAGTAGCCCGAACCAAAGAGCTACAATATGGCTAAAGAGCCCGAATTGAGAACGGATCTGGCCGATCTACTGTGCGAGCGGTCGGTCAAGACCGGCGACTTCGAACTCGCCAGCGGTAAGACCGCCTCGGTCTACGTCGACGTCAAAAAGACGGTATTGACCGGCCATGGTGCCACGTTGGTCGGCCGCGGCCTGTGGCAATTGGTCCAACACGCCTCGGCCGAGGCTTCTGGCGTGGGGGGACTCACGCTGGGAGCCGACCCGCTGGTGACTGCCATCTCGATGGCGGCCTGGGAAGAGGGTCGCGATCTGGCGGCGGTCATCGTGCGCAAAGAGGCCAAGGGTCATGGCACCCAACAGTACCTCGAGCGCCCCGACAGCCTGTCGGAGGGCGACGAAGTTGTCGCCATCGACGACGTCATCACCACCGGCGGCTCGACGCTCGACGCCATCGAGCGCATGCGTGACGCCGGCCTGGTCGTTCGCCATGCCGTCTGCGTGGTCGACCGCGAAGATGTCGGCGCCGAGCGTCTGGCCGAGGCCGGCGTCGAGATGCACCGTCTGTTCACCCTCTCCGAATTGCTCGAATTCAGTGGACAGAAGTAGCTTTCTCAGCGCCGAAGACGGCACCCAGATTTGGTACGGTACCGCCGGCACAGGCCCGGCCATCGTGTTGTGCGATGGTCTGGCCTGTGACGGTTTTATCTGGCCGTACGTCGTCGACGAATTCGTCAACGCGCACACCATTGTGCGCTGGCACTACCGCGGCCACGGGCAAAGCGACGCCCCCGAAGACCTCTCCACGCTCAATATCCCGCAGATGGCGCGCGACCTCGACGCGGTGCTCGACGCCCTCGAGCTCGACTCGGCGGTGCTTGTGGGCCACTCGATGGGCGTGCAGGTCATCTTGGAGTATTACGGGCTCAATCCCGACCGCGTCGCCGCGCTCGTTCCCATCTGTGGAAGCTACAAGCGCCCGCTCGACACCCTCTACAACACCGACTTTTTCGGCCACGCCCTGCCCCACCTGATGCGCCTGGTCGAATCGGTGCCCGAAGCCTCCCAGACGTTCTGGCAGACGGTAGTGCCGAGCAAGTTCTCCTACATTCTTTCGATGGCGACCGCCGTCAACACGCGACTCGCCCGCGGCGTCGACTTCATTCCGTACCTGGAGCACGTCGGCGACATGGATATCCGTGTGTTCCTGACGTTGTTGAGCGCTGTGGCCGAGCATTCGGCCGAAGATGTGCTCGAACGAGTCGATGCGCCGGCGCTGATTATCGCCGGCGAAAAGGATGAGCTCACCCCGCTCTTCCGCTCGGAAGAGATGGCCGATCAGATTGCAGACAGTGAGCTGATCGTGCTGCCGGGCGGCACGCACGTCGGACCGATCGAATTGCCGGAGTTGGTCAACGGCGCGATCGAGAAGTTCTTGCGAAAGGTCGGGCTGGGCACATAAAAGGCAGCCCTCGCCGGTGTGAACTAGCGAGGGCTGCCTCTTAGATGGCGCTGGATGCGCAGCCTTTTAAATCACGACAAGTCGGAACAGTTGCTGGCCCATCAGCAGCAGATCCCCGTCGTCGACCTGCGTCTCGCGGCGAATACGGCGGTAGGTGCCGTTGCTGCTCCCGAGATCTTCGAGCACGGGCTTGCCGTCTTCGCGACCCACACGCGCGTGCTTGCCGGAGACGAAGCCGTCGTCGCGGAACAAAATGTCGCCGCTCTCGCGTCCGAGGGTGACGTCATCGTCGCCGAGTTCGAAGGCGCGGCTGACGATATCGGGGCCTGCGACCAAGCAGAGTCTGCCCCAGTAGCCGTTAGCCGGGCTTCCTGCGACCTGGGTGTCCCCTTCGCCGAGCGTCTCGATGACCGCAGGCGCTTCGTCGATGAGCTCGAAGCGAAGCAGCTCCTGGCCCATCCGAATCATGTCGCCGTGCTCGAGCTCGACCTTGTTGCGGATGCGAACGAAGACGCCGTTGAGGCTGCCTTCATCACGCACCTTGAAGCCGTCGCCGGTAAACGCAAACGTGGCGTGCGTCGGCGACAGGAAGGGGTCACTCGAGAGTGCTTTCTTTTCGCTGTCTCGCCCGAGGGTGTGCTCGCCGGAGGTCAGTGCAATTTCGGCGCCTTCGGATCCGTCGGGGCGGATGACGATGAGCCGGCCGACCACGTCGCTCTCGGGCGAAGGCGCGGGCTCTTCGGCGGGCGCGGGGGCTTGCGCAGCCTGAGGCTGAGACGGTTGGGCCGGCTGAGATTGGGCTGGTTCGGATGGGGCAGGCGCAGACTGCACTTGCGGCTCCGGCTGTGACTGCGCCGCGGCCTGTGTGGCCGGCTGAGGCTGAGCCGCCGCGCTGATCGCGCCACCGCACGCACCGCAAAACTTGAAGTTGCTCGGCACCGTCGTCCCGCAATGCGGGCAGTCGATCATCTCGGGCGTCGCCTGCTTCTTGGGCGCCTCTTCAGGCTTGGGCAACGCAGAGCCACAGCCCAGACAGAACTTGTACTCGTCTTCGTTTTCACGACCACAATTCTTGCAGTTGATCACGGCACCACTCCGTAGGATGTCTTCGCGTGCAGGTGCGCCCGAGCCGTCCCTCGGGCCGCCCAAAGTGGTAACAAGTCTTTGCAAAGACCGCAACTCTGCGATGAGGGAGCCCCCAGATTGTACGCACATCTGCAGCCGTGTTTATGATACAGTACTACGGGGACAATCGGGGAGCTTTCGAACATTTTTCAGGCCCAAATATCATGGAACGACTAGGCTTGCGACATGTGGGTGTGGCGACGCTGATCTCATTGGGACTCCTGGTGGCAGCATGTGCCAGCACGCCGGAGGTGGGCGTGCGTCCAGACTTCGAGCAGCGACACGTGCCGCGCGTAGCGGTGGCGCCCTTCTACTCGATGGGCACCTTCAGCTTGCCGGCCGACGAGCTCGACGAGGCGCTTCGCTCCAGCGAAGAGGCCGCGATTCAAGCTCTCGAGGCCGACGGCTTCGAGGTGGTCGGCCCGCGTGCGCTCCGGCAACACCTCGCCGAAAACGACGCGGCAAAGGCCTTCGACGAGGGCGTGCTGTTGCGCAGTGAGTTGAGCAACTACTTCGAACCGGCTCGAGACGCCGGCCGCCCCTCCCTGGAAGTCGCCACCATCCAAAAGCTCTACAAGGAGGGGAAGCTGCCTGCCGAAGCGCTGCTATTCGGCGAGGTCGTCTACCACACGCGCACCGAGTGCCGGGTCGACCCGACCCTCTACAACGACCACGCCGATATCGCCGGTGCCTCTCAAACGACCGAGGAGGCCGGCTCGCCATGCATCGTCAGTCACTTTCAGGCCAAGCTCGTCTATGCCCCCACCGGCGAGACGATGTGGTTCAACCGCAAGCTCCTGCAGACCAACACCGGCGAGGCGAGCCTCGAAGCCGCCCGCGCCAACCTGACCGAAACGGTCGGCCGCACGTTGAGCGGACCGGAGGGATTGCGCTCGTTTGGCGGAAAGACACGCACGGCGGCGCTCGACAGTGACGACGAGAAGGATAACTGACTTAGAGTGGTTTGGTGGTTGAGTGGTTTGGTGGTTGAGTGGTTGAACTCGTCCGCTCTGTCGAGGGACCTGCGCAAAGAGACCGCCAGGCAGGAGCGGTTCTGGTCGCGACGCCCTGCAGCCAAGAAACCACTCAACCACTCAACCACTCAACCACTCAACCACTCAACCACTCAACCAAGCTCGATCCGACCAATCGGCTGGATCTTCAGCGCCGGATCGAGCTCCTGATACGACAACACCACAGCTTCGGGCATCTCGAGCGAGACGAGCTTTCGCATGTAGCGGCGCACGCGCTGGTCAGTCAGGATGATGGCGTCGCGTCCGGCCTGCACGTCCGACTCGACTTGCTGGCGCACCGCACGCATGAGCTTCTGAGTGACGTCGGGAGGCAAGGCCAGGAAGTTGCCCTCGTCGGTCTGCCTGATGGCCCCAGCGACCGTCTCTTCAACTTCTCGGTCCACCACGTACACAATCACACTGCCGTCGGTTCCGGCGTACTTGTGGGTGATGTAGCGGCTCAAGCCGGCGCGCACCTCTTCGGTCAGAGCGACCGGATCTTTGATGCTCTGGGCGCGATCGGCGAGCACCTCGAGGATGCGCGGCAGGTTTCGCAGTGAAATGCCCTCCTCGGCCAGCCGCCTCAAGATCTCGGTCAACTCGGGCAGCGCGATAAGCTTGGGCACGACCTCTTGCACCGTCGCCGGATACGGTCCCTCGAGTTGGTCGAGCATCTGTTGGACCCCCTGCAAGCCGACGAAGTCGCTGGCGTTCTCCTCGAGCGCGGCGGTGAGCCGCAGCAACACGTAGCCGGCGACGTCCCAGGTGGTATAGCCCGCAGACTCGACCGTGTCGGCATCAGCGGCGTCGATCCAGGCGGCGGGCTGGCCGGTGACCGGGTGTCGCGTCGGTTCGGCGGTGATCTCGAAGACGGACAGGCTCTCGGGGTCCTCGTTCGCCAGATGCCTTCCGGCGGGCACCTCGGCCGAAGCGACGGGCACCTCGTCGATGCTGATGACGAAGCCACGCGCCGGACAGCGCCGCGAGCCGGTACGTACGCGCACACCAGGAACCTTGACGCCGAGTTTGTGGAAAACCCCTTCGCGCATCGACGGGATCATGTCGCGGAGCCACGCTTCGCGCTCGCCGTCCATCTCGGCCGACAGCGCGCTGCCGATTTCCAGGCTCAGCGGCGTCACCGCCGGGATCATCGCCCTAGCCTGGCGGGCGCCCGACTTGGCCTCGTTTTCGACCTCCTCGACCTCCTGGACCTCAACCTCCGACAACGCTCCAGATCCTGCCGTATCGACGCGCATCAGTCCCCATGCAGCCAGACCGACGACGCTTCCCATCATCACGAACGGCACTGTTGGCAGCCCCGGAATGATGGCGAGCAGCCCAAGCAGACCGGCGGCGATGGCGATCGCCTTGGGCTGGGCGATGAGCTGGGTGAAGATATCGCCGCCCAGGTGGTCGACACCGTCGTCCTCGGAGGCAACGCGGGTGACGATGATGCCGGCGGTGGTCGAGATGAGCAGCGCGGGAATCTGACTGACGAGGCCGTCACCGATGGTCAGCAGCGTGTACGTCGAAGCCGCGTCAGCTGCCGGCATGCCATTTTGCAAGATACCGATGACCATGCCCGCGATGATGTTGATGGAGGTGATGATCACGCCGGCGATGGCGTCGCCTTTGACGAACTTCATCGCGCCGTCCATCGCCCCGTACAGTTGGCTCTCCTTTTGAACGAGCGCACGCCTGCGCCGCGCTTCGTCCAAGTCGAACGCACCGGCGCGCAGATCAGCGTCGATGGACATCTGCTTGCCGGGCATCGCGTCGAGGGTGAAGCGCGCGGCGACCTCCGAGACACGCTCGCTGCCCTTGGCGATGACGATGAACTGGATGAGCGTCAAGATCAGGAAGATGACCGCACCCACCACGTAATTGCCCTGCACCACGAACTCGCCGAACGACTCGATGACCTCGCCGGCGTCGGCGTGCAACAGGATGAGCCGTGTCGACGAGACGTTGAGCGCCAGGCGAAAGAGCGTGGTGATCAGCAACAAGGCAGGAAACGCGCTGATCTTGAGCGCGCTCGGGATATACAAGCTGACCATCAGCAGCGTCACCGCGATGGTGATATTCAGCGTGAGCAAGAGGTCGAGCAAGAAGGTCGGCAGCGGCACGATCATCATACCAATGATGCCGACCACCAAAAACGCCAGACCGAGGTCGCTGTAGTTCGTCAGGAATTGCTTGAGTCCGCCAGTTCCACGCGCCGCCATCTCATCTCCATCGTGTCGACCAGATTCGGGAGGCATCCACACACCCCCTCATTACGGTTTTCGGCAGAGATGGCCGATTCGTTGCGTACTTTTTTCAAAAAAGATCAAAAAACCGCCCCAGAAGGGCTTCTGGAGCGGTTTCCCGAACGCAATTCTCTGTTCACGCCTTGCCAAGAAAAAGGCCGCCGGGCGATTTCGCCCGGCGGCCTCTAAGAATCGGAATCGATTACTATCGCATTCCTAACCCGTCCCCCCGCGCTCCGCGGTTGAAACAGGCGCATGGGCACGACTTGATTTCCCGTTATCCAGCAAGTAGCCCGTGCTTGTAGACAAGCTTATAGAAGGTCGTGACCCATGCGTGATCGTTTAAGCCCAAAATCGGCCTGAGAGCATTGAAAAAGGCCATCGAACCTGCTCTGCTCGTGGTTGCTTAAGACTACGACAGAACATGGAGGTTCAGATGGCCCACGGACAGGGTACTCAGCTTCGCGATCTTCTTGCAACGCTCATTCACGAAACGCTCGACGAAAGCCTGGCCAAAGCGCTGGGCGTGGTCGAACGCGAGCGCAAAGTCGACATCGTCATCTTCGTCTGGTCGCTGATCCTGGGTTTTCCGACCGGCGCCAAACGCACGCTCAGCGCGTTGCGGCGCTCTTTCGAGCAAGCCAGCGGCCAGCGGATGGCCTCTTCGTCTTTCTACAACCGATTTACGCCCCAGATGACCAAGCTCCTGGAAAAACTGGTCGAGCATGTGCTGGCGGTCCGCAGTGGCCCGGCCAACAGCTACCAGGGCCGTATGATCCAGGGCTTCGAGAAGCTTCTGGCGCTCGATTCCACGGTTGTACGCCTCCACGACATGCTCCAAACAGTCTACCCAGCCTGTCCTGACGGTCAGTCGGCCCTCAAGCTGCACGTGGTCATGAACGTGCTCTCGGGCAGTCCGGGGCGGGTCAAACTCTCCGATGGCACCACCCACGATCAGGGCGTTTGGACCAGAGTCGGCAGTTGGGTCAAAGGCTGCCTGCTCTTGTTCGATCTGGGCTACTGCAACTTCCATCCGTTTCACCGCATCGACCGCCAGGGCGGGTTTTTCGTCTCGCGGATGAAGTCGAACGCCAACCCACTCATCGTTGAAAACCTGACAACCTGCGCCGGTCGAAGCATCGACCTTGTCGGCCAGAAACTCCAGGACGTCGTCGGCCGTCTTCGCCGCAGAGTGATCGACGTCGAGGTCGAGCTGCCGGTCAAACTCAGAAGGTACCGCGGCAAACAGCGCCAGATCACCCGCCGCTTCCGCATGATCGGCATCCGCAACGACAACACCGGCGAGTACCACTTCTACGTGACCAATGTCGGCCAGGAACGGCTCTCGGCCGAGGATGTCGGCCACATCTACGCGCTCCGGTGGCAGGTCGAGCTGCTGTTCCGCAGGCTACGCTCGCACGGCCGACTCCATCAGCTTCCGACGCAGCAAGAGCACATCGTCAAGGCGCTGATCTGGGCGTCCATTCTGGCGGTGCTCGTCTCACAGAAGCTTCTGTGGGCGATGCGACTTCGCGACCGCGGACGACACCTACCGGCGCTGCGCTTCCAGGAGGTCTTCGAGTCGTACGCACGCGCTATCCTCGAGGAAATGGTCGCGCATCGGCGAACGAGTAAGCTCGACCTGTTTGACCTCATCTATCACGAGGCGGTCGACCCGAACCTCGACCGGGTGCGCTCCTTCGACATATTGGATGCTGCGTAGGAGGACTTTGATGACGGTTTCAGCCAGTAACTACGCGGGTTTGCGCTTAAACGAACACGCATGGGTCGTGACCCCAAACGGACTTGTAGTAGAGGTATGGATGCTCAGGTCCCAGTTATCTCGCTCGCATAGCGTAGCTTTGGAAGAGCTCGAAGCACCGCGGCCCCACTCGTTGCCGACGACATTCGACCACAGCACTGAGTGCACCAACGACTCCCGCCAGACTTGCACGAAGTGCTAAACCGGTACCAGTGACGCCTACAAACATCAACCCAAGGCTCCTCAAGAACACCTCCTAACCGTCCTTAAAGCCACAAACCCGCTACACTTGACACCTCCCCCCAACAGCAGCACAATCAATTCAATGCCTCTTAAATAGGGGGGGCATCTGCCTACTAGCGCAGACGCATTTTATTTTCATTCACGTGGAGTATCGAATGTTGAAGATGAAAAAACGGAGTCTCTCTTTTCTTTTGTTCGCGACGAGCACCCTGCTCTCCAGTACTGGTGCTGCAGCCACAATTGCCTGTGAGGATGCCGTCGGCGACATGTGGTTTGATGTCTATAATGGCAACCCCTTCAGCTACTATACCGCCGTTACGGTCGTCACCCCCTGGGGTACGGTTTCCGACCATGAGGAAGGAGACTATTTGAACGAAGTCAACTTCTCCAACTGTCCGACGATGTCTTACCCTTGGCAGTATATGTGCGAAAAGAGCGCCGAAACAGAGGGGTATCCGACAATGTCTGGGAGTCACCGTCTGGAGACGAGTCTAGCTTCTGATGGGTCGACGACGAGTATCGAAGCCACTGTCGAACTCGATGGGTGGACTAACCCGATTCTTTTCAGTCCGACTTCTTGTAGTGAGTACGAAGACGGATGGAACTATATCATCCGTGGCCAAGTGCCGGCTGCTTTCGGTGGGAGTTACAATGTTACAATCAAGTATTTGGCCGTCCCCCATGAAGTTGAGTCCCTATGACTCCTGAGCGATTCAGCCACGAGACTCGTGGCTTGTAGTCTTGAGTCACTATCGCAGCCCAACAGCCTCGGGGCGACTTTCGGCAAATGTAGCGCCAGCGGTCACGTCAATCTCTCAACACGGCCGCCAAGACTCTATGGTCAGTCTTGGCGGCCTTTAGGTACGTCTTCTCTTTCCGATGCAACTTGGGGATACGAACTATCCGAGGTTCATGACCTTCCGAGTCAGTATCTCGCCGTCACCCAGCCTTACTGAGCGGCGTCGAACACGCAGTACTCGGTGCCGTCGAAGTCGGTGCAGACGCCGCCACGATCGGTGCAGTCAGCGCCGTCGCCTTCGCAGGGAACTTCGCAGTAGCTGTTGTCGTTGCAGCGACCCTGGGTTCCGTCTTGGAACTGACAGTCGGCGTCAGTCGCGCAGGACGGGCTGCAGAGACCGAGAGGCGATCCATCCTGGTCCAGTTGGACGACGTTGCACGAGAACTCTCCGGTATCACCACGGAGGCAGTCGGTGTTCTCACTGCACAGCGGCTGGCAAATGCCAATGGTGCCACCCTGACCGTCATCTTGTCCGCCGCAAATCGCTTCCAAACCGCAGCCGGTGGTCGGACCATACTGAAGTCCGTAGTTGCAGAAAACCGCGAGGCAGAAGCCACCATCAACGTTGGTGTTGCAGAAGCCACCACCCTGCTCGGTCACCGACGGATCCGGACCGCCACAGTCGGGGTTGTCGGCGCAGGCACCGCCCAGATTGTCCGGGCTGTAGGAGCAGTACTTCTGACCATCCTCGCCGGCGCCGAGGTACGGATCGACACATTCTTCGTCAGCGCCACACTCCGTGGCGTCCGTGCACGGAGTCGCACAACCGAAGTTGATCTCGACTTCGCCAGCGGCGCAGTCGGCGCAGGCTTCGATCTCGGTGGTGCAGCTGTTGCGGAAGCAGTTCGGGTCTTGGCTGTTCTCGCAGTTGTCGTTGGTGCGCATCGCCGACTCGGAGTGCGAGAGGAGCTGGAAAGAGACGTTTCGCTGGATCAAAGACCGAGGGCTTCACGGCGTCGAGTACGGGGTCAGCGACGCCCACCAGGGACTGGTCAATGCAGTGCATGAATGCTTCCAGGGCGCGAGCTGGCAGCGATGCCAGACGCACTTTCGCCGGAACCTCAGCGACCGCACGCCCAAGCGCCACCAGGACGCGCGGCACGGGGGCTTAGACCGCATCTTTAAGGCCGACGATAAGAACGCTGCTCGCCAGGCTTTCAACGAGCTGGCCGCCGAACTCGAAGGCAAGGCCGACAAGGCTATCGAGATGCTCGAGCTGGGCATGGAAGACGCCACGGCCGTACTCGACCTGCCGGAGAAGTATCATCGCAGGCTGCGCACCACGAACATGCTCGAGCGGCTCATCGAGGACGGTATCTGAAGATGGAAGAATGCTACGACTGGAAGCGGGCGAATCACACCCAAGAGGACGCGCTTTTACCAGCCGCTGAGTGAGGAAAAGAAGTCAGCCTGCGGAGAGCGAATTTACCCAGTCGATCGGACTTGATCCCGCTAGAAATTTCCGAACGTCCATGCTCTACTCCTCAATCAATTGAAAAAATCAAGTGTTCGAGTTCTCGTGCCGTTGATTAACTGGGCATACGTTTGGATGTGACTCGTTGCGGCTTAATGCATCGAGTCGAACACTCGTTGCCGACGACATTCAACCACAGCACTGAGTGCACCAACGACTCCCGCCAGACTTGCACGAAGTGCTAAACGGGTACCAGCAACGCCTACAAACATCAACCCAGGGCTCCTCAAGAACACCCTTTAACCGTCCTTAAAGCCACAAACCCGCTACACTTGACACCTCCCCCCAACAGCAGCACAATCAATTCAATGCCTCTTCAATTGGGGGGGGCACCTGCCTACTAGCGCAGACGCATTTTATTTTCATTCACGTGGAGTATCGAATGTTGAAGATGAAAAAACGGAGTCTCTCTTTTCTTTTGTTCGCGACGAGCACCCTGCTCTCCAGTACTGGTGCTGCAGCCACAATTGCCTGTGAGGATGCCGTCGGCGACATGTGGTTTAATATCTATAATGACAACCTCTTCGGCTACTATACCGACGTTACGGTCGTCACCCCCTGGGGTACGGTTTCCGACCATGAGGAAGGAGACTATTTGAACGAAGTCAACTTCTCCAACTGTCCGACGATGTCTTACCCTTGGCAGTATATGTGCGAAAAGAGCGCCGAAACAGAGGGGTATCCGACAATGTCTGGGAGTCACCGTCTGGAGACGAGTCTAGCTTCTGATGGGTCGACGACGAGTATCGAAGCCACTGTCGAACTCGATGGGTGGACTAACCCGATTCTTTTCAGTCCGACTTCTTGTAGCGAGTACGAAGACGGGTGGAACTATATCATCCGTGGCCAAGTGCCGGCTGCTCTCGGTGGGAGTTACAATGTTACAATCAAGTATTTGGCCGCCCCCTATTATTGACTCCTGAGCGATTCAGCCACGAGACTCGGCGCTTGTAGTCTTGAGTCACTATCGCAGCCCAACAGCCTCGGGGCGACTTTCGGCAAATGTAGCGCCGGCGGTCACGTCAATCTCTCAACACGGCCGCCAAGACTCTATGGTCAGTCTTGGCGGCCTTTAGGTACGTCTTCTCTTTCCGATGCAACTTGGGGATGCGAACTATCCGAGGTTCATGACCTTCCGAGTCAGTATCTCGCCGTCGCCCCCAGTTAAGTTGCGTAATTGAGGACGGTCCTCCGTACTCGTAATTCCTTCGTGCCCCAGCGATCTTGCTTTCATCTTCACGTTTCGCGCCAGAAAGGTAGAAGCCTTGGCGGAGCATGAACCTTGCGAAAGATGTTCGCTGCAATCCCTCTCAATTCAACGCTCCCCTGTAGGTACCAGGCTGTCCGCGTTGGACCCACACGCGCAAGAAAAAAGAAAAAAGAAAAAAGACCGCCGGGCGAAGTCGCCCGGCGGCCTCAATCGTTTGAGTGGTTACTCAAACGAAGGTTGTATCCGACGCCTTACTGAGCGGCGTCGAACACGCAGTACTCGGTGCCGTCGAAGTCGGTGCAGACGCCGCCACGATCGGTGCAGTCAGCACCGTCGCCTTCGCAGGGAACTTCGCAGTAGCTGCTGTCGTTGCAGCGACCCTGGGTTCCGTCTTGGAACTGACAGTCGGCGTCAGTCGCGCAGGACGGGCTGCAGAGACCGAGAGGCGATCCATCCTGGTCCAGTTGGACGACGTTGCACGAGAACTCTCCGGTATCACCACGGAGGCAGTCGGTGTTCTCACTGCACAGCGGCTGGCAAATGCCAATGGTGCCCCCCTGACCGTCATCTTGTCCGCCGCAAATCGCTTCCAAACCGCAGCCGGTGGTCGGACCATACTGAAGTCCGTAGTTGCAGAAAACCGCGAGGCAGAAGCCACCATCAACGTTGGTGTTGCAGAAGCCACCACCCTGCTCGGTCACCGACGGATCCGGACCGCCACAGTCGGGGTTGTCGGCGCAGGCACCGCCCAGATTGTCCGGGCTGTAGGAGCAGTACTTCTGACCATCCTCGCCGGCGCCGAGGTACGGATCGACACATTCTTCGTCAGCGCCACACTCCGTGGCGTCCGTGCACGGAGTCGCACAACCGAAGTTGACCTCGACTTCGCCGGCGGCGCAGTCGGCGCAGGCTTCGATCTCGGTGGTGCAGCTATTGCGGAAGCAGTTCGGATCTTGGCTGTTCTCGCAGTTGTCGTTGGCGCAGGTCAGCATCGCCTCGAAGGCGTCTTGGGCGTCGCGGGTACCATTGGCCAGACACTCGGAAACGCAAGCGTTGGTCTCACAGGTGTTGTAGCAGTCGAAGACCTCGGAGCAGGTCGCGTTGCCGCTCGGAAGCTCGTAGCAAACGCTGTCGCCCGACTGGAGCTCGATGCATTCTTCGGGAGCGGTGCAATCGCTGTCCGCGGAGCAGATGGCCAAGCACTCGGTGTTGCCTTGCTGGTCGATCTGAACTTCGAGCTCGCCCTCGGCGCAACCGCCACCGGTGCCGCCGTCGTCGTCGGTGCCAGCATCGTTGTCGTTGTTGCCAGTGCCGGTACCGCCAACGCAACCACCCTGCTGGCAGGTCGCGCCAGCTTCGGTGCACTCGTCGTCGGTGCTGCATGCCGGATAGCAGCCTTCTTCACCATTGACCACAAGGCTGACTTCGCCCGAGGGGCAATCGTCGCCGCCACCTTCATTGTTGTCATCGCCACAGGCGACGCCGAAAACCGAGACGCCGGCGATCAAACAAAGCGCGGCGCAAAGTCTAAAAATCGTGTTCATCGTCCTTACCTTAATAAGTTGACTAACCTCAGCAAAACCAAATGCAGCCACCGTAAAGTCGCGGCCAAACCTCAATGCTCTCCCCCACCCGTCGACGAACAAGAGGCTCAAAGCCCCTGAAATTGCGTCACTTTCACGTGGGTGACACAAAAAATTCGCTTGCTCGTCGAGCGTTGCAACTCTACCGAACGAAAATGCAGAGTCAAGCGCACCCACATTATCGCACAAAAATCGACCTCTGAAGGCCCTCAGAGGCAGAAAAGGGAGCGCCTTTGGCGGCGCTCCCTCAAAAATCACTCATCCAATTGTGAGCATTCAGCGGACAGTGAAGCAGTCACACATCCATCAATAAGCGACAGTGTCAACACATCGGCAAGTTGAGATCGGCGTCGTGCGCGCGGCTCAGGTAATGAGCATCAGATTCATCATGGGTCGCGCCGGTCGAAGCAATCACTGTGAACAGCGCGCGCATACACATCATCAGGTAGAGCATCATGGCGTTGTTGCGCCCAGCGGGCGAGTTGCCATGCTTGGTCGGGTCCATCATGGCGCGCGACCACTCGGTGGTGGCCGCGTTCTCCAAGGCAACCTTCTCCATCTCGGCGCGCATGGCCTTCTGAATGGCCATCTCGAGCGCCTGGATCATCTCGGGCGCCGAGTCAAAGCGCGTCTCGGGGCGCTTGCTCAGCGTACGCATGATGACTTCTTCGAATTCGGGTGAGATCGCCGGGTTGACCTCGCGCGGGCGCACCGGCTCGGCGTGGGCATGCGCCTCGAGTAGCTCGCGCGGCGTGGCTCCGTCGAACGGGCGCTTGCCGCAGGCCGCTTCGTAGAGCATGACGCCCAGGCTGTAGATGTCGCTCGAGAGCCCCACGCTGTCGGGGTCGGTGACTTCTTCGGGCGAGATATACGCGGCGGTTCCGGCGATCTTGGCGCGCTCTTCTTGGCTGAGCGGCTGGTCGGCGAAGCGTGCGAGCCCGAAGTCGATGATCTTGGCGACGTAGCGTCCACTATGCGGAGTGATCAGCACGTTGGCCGGCTTCATGTCGCGGTGGACGACGCCGTGGCGGTGTGCGTGAGTGAGCCCGCGAAGGATGTCGGTGAACAGACAAGCGAGCTCCATCTGGTCTGCATGCTCGGCCTGCGACTTCATCCACTCTTCGAGCGTGACGCCCTCGATATACTCCATGACGTAGGCAAGGTGCCCGTCAATCTCGAGGATCTCGTGAAAGCGCACCACGTTTTGGTGACGCATACGCATCATGATGCGCGCCTCGCGGTAGAACTTTCTGCGCTTGCTCGGATCCGCCAAGAGGTGTGGGTGCAGCACCTTGACGGCCACCTTCGAGAAGGTATCGCGGGGGCGAGCCTCGTAGACGTAGCTCGTGGCGCCCTTGCCGGCAAAGCCGTTGATGACGTAATTGCCAAATGTATCGCCGTAGCGAAGCGTCGGCTCGGGCTCGCCTGGCTCGAGACGCGGCTTTCGGTGAATCGCGGTCATCAAAACCCTCCATGGTTTCGACCAATGCAGTCGCATCCGTGCGACGTGTGAGGTCATGATGCCGCAGAATCAGAAGGTGTCAAAAAATTCGTTCAGGAACCGAGGCGCCACGCTTATGAAACTACAAATCAAATATTTTGCCGGCCTGCGCGAACGCTTCGGAACGGCCGAAGAAACCATCGAAATCGACGCGCACGCCCCCACCGTCGCCGACTTGTGGCGAGCCCTCGAGGGAGCCCATCCGGAGATCGGACGCATGAAGAAGTTCGTTCGCGTGGCGGTCAACCGCGACTTCGCCGACGAGACGACCCGGCTCGCCGCCGACGACGAGATCGCGTTGATCCCGCCGGTGTCCGGCGGCGCGGGCGAAGAGCCACGCTCCGAAGACGAGCCGACTGAACTCGAGGACCCGACCGGGGCCTTCCGGATTACGCTCGAAGCGCTCGACACCGACCGGGTGCGCACGCATGTCACCCGCCCCGAGGCCGGCGCCATCGTCTTGTTCGAGGGCGTGGTGCGCGACCACACCGGCGACCATGACGTCAGCCACCTCGAGTACGAAACCTACCTGGAGATGACCCTCGACAAGCTCGTGCAGACGGGCGAGGAGGTCGCCGAGAAGTGGGAGCAGTGCCAAATTGCCATCCATCACCGCTACGGGCGCCTCGAAATCGGCGAGAAGGCGGTCGTTATCGCCGTCTCCAGCCCCCATCGCGCCGCGGCCTTCGAAGCGTGCCAATACGCCATCGACCGGCTCAAGGAGATCGTGCCTATTTGGAAAAAAGAAGTCGGCCCCGACGGCGCCGAGTGGATCGGCATGGGGCCATAGGACTAACAATTCACCACGGTGAGCACGGGGACACGGAGAACTGCTCAAAGAAAGTAGTCCCCCGTGCTCCCGGAGGTCTCCGTGGTTAGTGCGCGGTTTTAATTTTCGTAAAAGATCTTCAGATCGGCCGCTTTTTCGGGCTGGCGCAGCTTCTGGAGCGCCTTCGCTTCGATCTGGCGGATACGCTCGCGTGTCAGGTTGAAGTCTTGGCCGACCTCTTCGAGGGTGTGGTCGGTCTTCTCGCCGATGCCGAAGCGCATGCGCAAGATCTTCTCTTCGCGCGGGGTCAGCGAAGCCAGCAGCGACTTGGTCTCGTCTTTGAGGTTCTGGGTGAACGCTTCCTCGGCCGGGTCCGCAGCCTTCTCGTCTTCGATGAAGTCACCGAGTTGACTGTCGTCCTCGTCGCCCACAGGGGTCTCGAGGCTGACCGGGTGGCGCGAAATGCGCAGCGCCCGGCGCACCGAGTCGATCTCCATGTCGAGCTTCTCGGCGATCTCCTTGGCGTTCGGCTCCCGGCCGAGTTCCTGCTCGAGCTCACGTGAGGTGCGCGAGATGCGGTTGATCGTCTCGATGAGGTGCACCGGGATACGGATGGTGCGCGCCTGGTCGGCGATAGCTCGTGTAATCGCCTGGCGGATCCACCAGGTGGCATAGGTCGAGAATTTGTGACCACGCTGATACTCGAACTTCTCGACTGCGCGCATCAGCCCGATATTGCCCTCTTGGATGAGATCCAAAAAGTGCATGCCGCGGTTGACGTACTTCTTGGCGATGGAGACGACGAGCCGCAAGTTAGCGCGGATCATCTCGGCCTTGCCCCGGTCGGCGCGGCGCTCGCCGGCCTTGATGAGCAGCACCTTCTCGATGAGCTTGTCTTTGGGGAGGTGGAACTCCTGCTCGATCGACTCGATGATCGCGCGTGACGACTCGACGACCTGGCGGGTCTGCTCGAGATAGCGCTCGTCAAAGGGAAGCTTCGAGAAATTGATCTCCTCGCCGGCCCGCTGCTTTTCCATCAGCTCTTCGAGCTCCGCGCGCCGCACGTAACAGCGACGGTAGCGATCTTCGATGCGCCTCTCGCAGCGTTGGATATTATCCATCGCGTCTTTGAAGCGGTTGGCGATCTCATTGAAGAAACGCTGCGAGAGCTGGGCGCCGTGGATCGATTCGACCAGCTTTTCCTGAGCGGCGTCGAGCTTTTTGCGCGCCTTGTCGAGCTTGGCGTCGTCGGCTTGCTGCTCGGCCAGGTCGACGAGCTTGTCTTGCGCCTTGCACACCTTTTTGTAGGCGGCTTCGACGCGGTCGAAGCGCGCGAACACCTCCGGTGCGACAGGCATGTCGCTGTCATCGGCGCTGGGCGTATACTCGTCGAAGACCTCACGGGCGCGGGCGCTGCCGTCGATGAGGCGCTCGGGCAGCTCCAAGATCATGCCGATGCCGGCGGTGCTGGTGACAATGATGTCGAAGCACTCTTTGCGCCCCGCCTCGATTTCCTTGGCGACGGCGACCTCACCGGCCCGGTCGAGCAGACTCACCTCGCCAATCCCCTTCAAGTACATCTTGACCGGGTCGAGATCACGCCAAGACTCCACACGCGTGCGATTGAGGCGGTTTGCCTTTCGTCGCTTCTTGCGCTCGGAGATAAGATCCTCGCGTTCCTTCTCATCGGCAACTGCCTCAGAACCCGTCCCGTTTGCGTCCATCACCTGCGATCGCTCCGTCATGTCTTCGCCCTGACCTTCGAGAAGCCTCGGATTCTCGTCACACCCATGACACCGATGTCATAGGCTGTGAAAAATTTACACCGCTCGCACCCGTTCCCGAGCCCTGTCTGTGCGACAGGCATTGCATCTGCGCGCTGGCCGGCTCTTCGACGTACAACCGCCCAAAAGCTGCCTCGCATCGATGCCTATCCGGGTTTCTACACATGCAACATGCAGCAGCAGCATCTTCTTCCGGCCCCGGATAGAGACCTGGAGAACCTTATCGAACCTCCAGATAAGCCGGAAGAAGTCTCACTCGCCACGATCAACGTGCAAAATGCGTGCACATCCAAAAAATTGCGTCGTGATCGACAAAAAAATAGGCCACGGCATGGTCGCCGCAGCCCTCTACTTCAAATCGATTTGTCGGAATCCGCGTAGGTCATACGGGCCTCTGCGCGGCGCGCGCCAAGCCCTGGAGCTGCTCGCGCAGCCCACGGACGATTCGCGGATCGAGTCCGCCTCGGCTCTTCTCGGCGAGCTTGTCTTCGAGCCCAGCGATGGTCTGGTTCGCTTCGGCCAACTCGACCTCGAGACTTTCGACGGTCTCTTTGGAAGCGGCCAGCTCGACCTCGAGGCTTTCGATGGTCTCCCTGGAATCGGCTAGCTCGACCTGGAGCGTCTGGACGGTCTTCGTGGACTCGGCCAACTCGACCTCGAGTGCTTCGATTTGCTGGCTCTGTGAGGCGAGTCGGTCTTCCCACATGTCAGGCTGCGAGTCGACCTGCTCGTCGACACGCGCGCTCAGCTCCTCGACTTCGTCGCGAAGCCGGGCATTCTCGGCCTCGAGCTCCTCTGCCCTACCATCATCGGCCACCACGTCTGCGTTGGCGTAGCAGGGCTTGCCTTCGCGCTCGAGTTCGAGCTGGCGACGCGCGCCGGCGATGGTGAACATCTCGTTATACAGAAGGTCGCGAATCTGGACGATCAGCTCGATATCTGCGCGCTGATAGACCCGCTGACCGCTGTCGGTCTTATCGGGGTCGAGCACGTCGAACTCGCTCTCCCAATAACGCAACACGTACGGCTCGAGATCGAGCAGCTTGGCGACCTCGCCAATCTTGAAGTACGTCTTGTCGGGGATCGTGATCGCGTCCAGTTGACTCATCCAAAAACTCCTGCACTGCGCGAAGCTCGACAGCGTTAACGTCTACAACCATTTACTCGACAACAGCCATTCACTCAACTCATCCGAGCAGCTCTCAGGCGTCGCCGTTCAGCTCGTCTTTGAGCACCTGGCTGACCTTGAACCGAAGCACTTTGCGCTCGGGGATCATGATCTCGACGCCGGTGCGCGGGTTACGACCCACACGTTCTCCTTTGTGGCGCACTTCGAATTTGCCGAAGCCGCTGACCTTGAGCTCCTCGCCTTCTTCGAGCGTCTCTTTGATCGTCTCGAGCACGGTGTCGACGTAGTCGGAGGCTTCCTTCTTGGTCACACCAACGGTTTCATAGACAGAGTCCACCAATTCGTTCTTGGTCATCGTCATGGACTACTTCTCCTGTCTTTAAAAATTTCAATAAGTCACTGAAAGATCGCACTGATCAGCGAGCAGTGCGGTCCCCCGACCACCCGTCAATCAACCACGCATTTTGTAGCCGTATCAGATCATTTATTCAAGGAGCAAGATTGAGAAGGCGGCGAAAATGCTCAGTAATTACGTGGAGGTCGCGAGGTCGAATGGCGCAGGAATCGAGGGGCGGGAGGGCGGCGGGGATGCCGGCTGAGGGAGAAGAGAATACGGGACGCGGCGCCGGGTCATAGCGCCGCGTCCCGTTGTTCAGATCAACGCAGGGTCGCGCCGACTTCGCCTTCGAGCCAGTCGACAAGCAGATTATCGGCTCGCTCGACGTCTTCGTCGGTGAGCGTCTTCTCGGACGAACGGTAGACCACCGACAGCGCCAAAGAGCGCTTGCCTTCGGCGACCTGCTCACCAGAATACACGTCGAAGAGCTCGACCGATTCAAAGATCCGACCGAACTCGTCGTTCTCGGTCGCCAGTCGCTCTACGGCACCCTCGAGATCGGCGTAGTGCGCGTCGAGGTCGTACAAGAGCGCAAAGTCGTGAGTGACGGCCGGGTAACGTGACAGTGCGGTATAACCCATCTCGCGTCGGCCCAGCTCGAACAAGGCGTCGAGATAGACTTCGGCCACGAGCACATCCTGCTCGACGTCGAGTTCGGCGGCCACCGCCGGATGCAGACGACCGGCGCGAGCAATCAAATTGTCCCCGCCGCTCCACTCGGCCTGCACGCCCGGATGCAAATACGGCTCCTGCTCCGAAGGCACCTGCCACTCGAGCTCACCGGTGGCAAAGGGGCGACAGATCGCTTCGATGACGCCTTTGAGATCGAAGAAGTCCCACTCGCTGTCGCCACTCCAGTGCTGCTCTTTTCGGCCGCTCATCAAGAGCGCCAGCGTCGGACGTTCTTCGTCGGGGAAATAGCGCCGACCAAACTCGAACAGCGTAACATCGTGGGTGCGCTGGGCGAGGTTCGTCTGCAGGTTGTCCAACAAACCGGGCACAAGCGTGGTCTGCATGTGACGGTCGCTGGCGATGAGCGGGTTCGCGAGGTCGACCGTCTCGCGGCGACGATCGCCTTCGGCGAGGCGCAGCACGTCGAGATCTTCGGGTGACATGAAGCCGTAATTGACGACCTCGAATAGACCGAACGAGAGCAACTGAGTACGAATTCGATTGCGCACGTCACGGTCGGGCCGCGACACGATGGTCGGACGCTCCTCGGCGTCGGGACGAATCGTGTGGGCATATCCCATCGACGAGCGCGGGAGCTGCTCGGGGATATTGTCGTAGCCGTGCATCCGCGCGACCTCTTCGACCAGATCGATCGGCCGCGTCAGGTCGGGTCGGTACGTCGGGATCGTGCACGCCCAAGCGCTATCCTGCTCGACGAGCGCGATGCCCAGCGCCGTCAGGTGCTCTTCGACCGCC
Source organism: Persicimonas caeni (assembly GCF_006517175.1). Lineage (NCBI taxonomy): Bacteria > Deltaproteobacteria > Bradymonadales > Bradymonadaceae > Persicimonas > Persicimonas caeni. The sequence goes on from NZ_CP041186.1 coordinate 868,128, forward strand.
TGCTCGGTGAGGTTCGCCCCCAGAACACGCTCGCTCAGCCCCTTGGCGAGCACGGTCGTCGCCGGCTCGGTGACGCCTTCGCTTGTGGCTTCGGCGATCCCTGCGCGCACCTTCGGCTCGGCGCCGAGGTGCTCCTGGGCCTTCACCATCAAGCGCACGGCACGCGCCAAGGCCTTCGGAAGCCCGGCAGGGTCGATGCCGCGCTCGAAGCGATGGCTCGAGTCGGTGTGCAGCGAGTGGCGCTTGGCGCTCTTTCGCACGGTCGTCGGGTCGAAGTAGGCGCATTCGATGAGGATGCGGGTGGTCTCGTCGCCCACCTCGGTCTCCTCGCCTCCCATCACGCCGGCGATCGCCACGGGGCGTTCGCTGTCGGCGATCACGAGATCGGCCGGATCGAGCTCGTACTCGTTATGGTCGATGCCGACCATCGTCTCGCCCTTTCCTGCCCGCCGCACGCGAATTTCGGGCCCCGACAGCTCGTCGAGGTCGAAGGCGTGCAGGGGCTGGTTGAGTTCCATGAGCACGTAGTTGGTCACGTCGACGATATTGTTGACGCTGCGAAGCCCCACTGCGGCCAGTCGCGCCTTGAGCCAGGCTGGGCTCGGGCCGACTTTGACATCTTCCATCACCGCGAACAGGTAGCGCGGGCAGCCATCGGCGTCCTCGACCGTCAGCGGGGCGGCGTCGGTAGCCTGGTCGCCCTCGCCTTCCCACGGTGCAGCGCCGCCGAAGGATTCCGGCGTCTTCAATTCGCGGCCGTACAGCGCGGCGAGTTCGCGGGCCACGCCCATATGGCCGAGGCAGTCGGGGCGATTGGGCGTCAGGTCGATCTCGATGACCACTTCCTTGAGGTCGAGGGCCTCGAACACCGGCCGTCCCAACTCGAGCGTCTTGGGCAAGAGCAAGAGCCCGTCGGACTCCTCCTCCAGATCGAGCTCGTCGGCGCTGCACAGCATGCCGCTCGACATCTCCCCGCGCACCTTGCGCGAGACGATCTCGAAGTCGACGCCGGGAGGGCTACTGCCCGGAAGCGCCAAGGGCACATAGTCGCCCTCGCCCATATTCTTCGCCCCGCAGACGACCTGCGTGAACTCATCGGCGCCGTAGTCGACGTCGCACAACACGAGTTTGTCGGCGTTCGGGTGCTCGCGAATCTGATCGATACGGGCCACGACGATATCATCGGCGCCCTCGCCCAATCGCTCGACGCCGTCGACCTCCAGGCCGGCCATCGTCAGACGATGGACGACCTCATCGACAGCGAGTCCGTCGAGATCCACCCACTCTTGGAGCCAGTTCCAGCTTACTTTCATTGTAGTTCTCTTGAGTCTTGAGTCTTGAAGTCTCGAGGTTTCGGCTCATGGCTAGAACTGCCTCAAGAACCTCAGATCGTTCTCGAAGAACGTGCGGATATCGTTGATCCCCAGCTTGAGCATGGCGATACGCTCGACGCCCATGCCGAAGGCAAACCCGGTGTACTTGTCCGAATCGACGCCCACGGCCTCGAAGACGTTCGGATCGACCATGCCGGCGCCCAGAATCTCGAGCCAACCGGTGTGGCTGCACACACGACAGCCTTCGCCTTCGCAGAAGATGCAGCCCACGTCGACTTCGGCGCTCGGCTCGGTGAACGGGAAGTAGCTCGGCCGGAACCGAACGGGGGTTCCCGGCCCGAAGACGCGCTCGGCGAAATGATGCAGCGTGCCCTTCAGATCGGCGAAGGTGACGTCCTCGTCGACCAGAAGCCCCTCGACCTGGTGGAAGACGGGGCTGTGAGTCACGTCGGCGTCGCAGCGGTAGACCCGCCCCGGTGAAATGACGCGCACGGGCGGCTCGTAGGCGAGCATCGTGCGCACCTGCACCGGCGAGGTGTGGGTGCGCAGGAGGCGGCCATCTTCGAGCACGAAGGTGTCCTGCATATCGCGCGCCGGGTGGTCCGGCGGGAAGTTGAGCGCCTCGAAGTTGTAGAAATCCTCTTCGACTTCGGGCCCTTTGGCCACGTCGAAGCCCATGTCGGCGAAGACCGAGATAAGCTCCTGCTCGACCTCGGCCAGCGGATGTCCGCCGCGCACGGCGGGCGTGCGCGCCGGCAGGGTCACGTCGATCCGCTCACTCTGCAGCCGACGCTCCAGCTCGGCCTTCTCCAACGCGTCGACGCGCGCCTCGAAAGCCTGCTGGATGGTGCCCTTGGCTCGGTTAGAGGCCTGGCCGGCGGCCGGCTTCTCCTCGTTGGGAAGCTCACGAATCAACTTCATGAGCTCCTGGACTCCACCTTTGCGGCCCAGGTAACGGTTTTTGATCTGGATGGCGTCTTCTTTGCGCTCGGCGCCCTCCAACTCTCCGACGGCTTCGTCGGCGAGCTGTTCCAATTTGGTTTCGAGTTCCGACACGTTCATCGAGTGCCTCGGTTTGGTACGGTTCGAATGCGAATCGCGGTTTACAAGAAACGACGACGCCCCGCAACGAGATTACCGGTGCGGGGCGACGCGAACTTTCGATGCAGGCTGAACAGCTCAGCCCGATGTAGGCTTAGCCCAGAGCTTCTCGCGCCGTCTCCACGACCTTGGTAAAGCCCTTGGGGTCAAAGACGGCCATGTCGGCCAGAACCTTGCGGTCCAGCTCGACGCCGGCTTTGTTCAGCCCACCCATCAGCTTGCTGTAGCTCATGCCGTTCTGGCGTGCGGCCGCGTTGATACGCGTGATCCACAGGCGACGGAACTGGCGCTTGCGCTGACGGCGGTCACGGTAAGCGTAGGCCCACGCACGGTGGACGGTCTCTTTGGCGTTTTTGTACAGACGACGCCGACCACCGTAGTAGCCTTTAGCGGCCTTCAAGATCTTCTTGCGGCGGCGGCGTGCTTTGGTTCCTCGTTTGACGCGCGGCATTAGGGCACCTCGTTAAAATTACTTGTAGGGCAGCAGTTGCTTGATGCGCTTGGCGTCGGCCTTGGTCAGGTAGCCGTCTTTGCGCAGGTGGCGCTTACGCTTGCTGCTCTTGTGGGTCAGAATGTGGTTGCGAAAGCCTTTGCGATACTTGACCTTTCCACTCTTGGTCACTTTGAATCGCTTAGCGGCGCCGCGATGTGTCTTCATTTTCGGCATAGCTTCCTCTCTTTGCTGGGCGACCGGAGCCGCCCATCTATCTCAATCTCATGCGACTAACGAGCGTCGTAGCACAATCGTTCCCGGACCGGGACCGAAAACGGGTGAGAGTGACTACCGGATTGACTCGAAAATATCAAATGCTTTTTTATTTGTGCCTCTCCAGCCCCCGACACTACCCGTTTGGCCGGCCAAAGCGCTTGAGCGTGCGGTAGTGGGAACGCACCGCCTCCGAGAAGGTCTCGTGGACATTGTAGGGGACGTCGAACTCGCGCGCCGTGCGCTCGACGATGGGTGCGATCGCCGGGTAGTGCACGCTGCAGACGCGCGGAAACAGATGGTGCTCGATCTGGAAGTTCAACCCGCCGATATACCAGTTCAGGAACTTGTTATCGCGCGCGAAGTTCGCGGTGGTGCGCATCTGGTGGATCAGCCAATGCTCTGCGATCTCGTCGTCCGCGTTCGGCTCGGGGTGCTCGGTCTCCTCGACGACATGGGCGAGTTGGAAGATCACGCCCAAGATCAGCCCTGCAGTGAGGTGTACGGTCAGAAAACCGATCAAGAATTGCCACCAGGCCAAGTCGAGGACCAGCAGCGGCACCGCGATGGTGTAGCCGTAGTAGACGAGTTTGGTGACCACCAAAATCACCCACTCGCTCGCCGGATGGCTCTTGTCTTTATACGGCCCCAGGTCGCGCTGCAGGAAGTACTTGTAATCCTTGACGAAGACCCAAAAGAAGGTGGCCAGGCTGTAGGCGGCGAAGGCCAACACGTGTTGGACGCGGTGGATCCAGTGATGGTCGGTGTGCGGTGACAAACGAATGAACGGAGCGACCTCCAGATCTTCGTCGTGACCGTGAATATTGGTGTAGGTGTGGTGGATCACATTGTGAGTGATCTTCCAGATATAGCCGTTCGCCCCGAGCAGATCGAAGCTCAAGCCGAGCCATCGATTGACGGCCTTGTTCGACGAATAGGCCCCGTGCAACGCGTCATGGGAGATCGAAAAGCCGATGCCCGCCATCCCCACGCCCATCACGAAGCACATCGCCCACATCGCCCACAGCGGAAGTAGGCCACTGATAATTAAGCCGTAGGAACCAAAGTAGAGCCCGAACAGCACAAGCGTCTTCACGATCATCGCGCCATTGGCATGTTTCGACATGCCCCGCTCCTTAAAATAGGTGTCGACGCGTGTTTTGACCGCCGTGGCGAAGTCGCGATTGTCTCGATTGTCGAAGGTGACCTTCTGTGAGCTGGAGCTCATTACTGCCTTTTAGCGAGAGGAGACCTAGATAAGTGGTAGGAAGAAAAGCGCCCCCAATAACGCGTCTCGAAACTACCGAGACAGGCGATCATCTCGCCCGTGTACACGATAGAACACTCGGGAGGATATATAATGTCACTTTTATTTGACAGTGGAGTGCTCCGGGCAAGGCGATGACCTTGCAGCAAGCGAGTTGAGCGGTATGCTGGGGCCGACCTCGAATCAGGACCAGCCTTATGCTCTCCAAAGTCTTTCGCACCATCCTCGAGACGAGCGCCGAAGCTTCGGCGGCCAACGGACCGTCCTTGAACCTGTTGCGCGAGGTTTGGCCCACGCTGTTGGGCGAGCCGCTGTGTCATCGCACACAACCAACGGGCTGGGACAACGGCGTGCTGACGGTGGGCGTGGCCAGCGAGCACTGGCTCCACGAAGTGCGCCGCAACCACCGACGCATCCACGGCAAGATTCAACGATTGCTGCCCTGGCCGGTCGACGAATTGAAATTTGTCGTCGAGTCGCTCCCCCCGGCGCCGAAGGCAGCGCGCGCTGCGTCGCAAGACGCGCCGCAGAGCAGCGAGGTCGACGAGAGTGTGCGCCAGGATCTCGATCGCCTCGACGCCTCCACCCGCGAGATCATGCTGCGCATCCGCGGCCACCTCGAGCGCGACGACTGAGCCATTGTCGACGGGGTTTGTTCGCCGACCCGACTTGCGCCATCTTCTTAGTTCCTATATTGAATGCGTGACGCTGCCGGCCTGTGCACCTACGCCGGTCCGGCAGGTCGTTCGCAAATGTATCGCCTGCCGGGTCCTGACCCACAAAACGAAACTCTGGCGCATTCGCCTCCAACGTCCGCAGCGTGCGGGCGTCGGGCCTCGTCAAGTCGATATTTGCGACCGGCCACACGTAAACAAGCAAGCCTCTATCGCACACGTGAGAGCATGGTAGAAACCACCTCTGAGAAGTCCTTTGACGATTTTTACTTGAGCGACGAAATGCTCAAGGCCCTGCGCACCGTCGGCTACAAGCGCCCCACTCCGGTCCAGGCTGAGTCTATTCCTCTCATCCTGGCGGGTATCGACCTGATCGTGCAGTCTCAGACGGGTTCGGGAAAGACCGCGGCGTTTGCCATTCCGACGATCGAGATGCTCGAGCCCAAGCCGGGCCGCATCGACGTGCTGGTACTCGCCCCCACTCGCGAGTTGGCCAAGCAGGTCTGCAAAGAGTTCGAACGATTGGGGCAGTACAAAGACCTGTCGGCCACGGCCATCTACGGCGGCGCCTCGTACGAAAAGCAGTACAAGGCGCTCGAGACCGCCCAGATCGTCTCGGCGACCCCCGGTCGCTTGCTCGACTTGGCCAAGCGCGGATCGATCGATCTGAGCAACCTGCGCATCCTGTGCCTCGACGAGGCCGACGAGATGCTGTCGATGGGCTTCCGCGAAGAGCTCAACGCCATCGTCGACTTTCTGCCCGAGGAGCGCCAGTCGCTGCTCTTCTCGGCCACGGTCAACGAAGATATCAAAGCGCTGGCCAAGGGGATGCTCTACTATCCGGAGTACATCTCGCTGTCGGGCGATCAGGTCGCCGCCGAGGCGGTCGAGCACGTCTACTTCCGCTGCCGCGGAGTCGGCCGCGAGCGCGATCTGCTCAAGGTGATCGAATACGAGAAGCCTGAAAGCGCGATCATCTTCGCCAACACCCGCGACGATACGTTCACCGTCACCAAGTTCTTGCAGCGCCACGGCTACCGCGCCAAAGTGCTCAACGGTGATCTGCCCCAAAAGCAGCGTGAGAAGACCCTCGGCGAGATGCGCGAGGGCAAGGTCGACTTCATTGTCGCCACCGACGTTGCCGCACGTGGCATCGACATCACCGACCTTACCCACGTCATCAACTACACGCTGCCCCAGTCTGCCGAAGTCTACGTGCACCGCACCGGTCGAACCGGGCGCGCCGGCAAATCTGGCCGCGCGGTCAGCCTGGTCTCCCCGGCGGAGATGGCCACTCACTTCGATATCATGTCGCTGTACGACATCGACATCACCCATCGCGAGTTGCCGACCGCCGACGAGATCGTCGAGGCCCAGGAACGAGGCCGCCTCGGAGAGTTGACCAGCCAGATCATGGAGCTGTCGCGCATCCCCTACGGCGGCAAGCTCGGCATGGCTCGCCAACTGCTCGAGACGACCAACGGCGAGGATAACGACGAGCGTGTTCAGATGCTCGCGCGCCTCCTGTCGCTGGGTGAAGCCGTCGTGCGTGACCCGAAGAAACGCGACGCCGTCACCGGACGCGCCTTCCTGAAGTCGGCGTCCCCGCTGGCGCCCACTCCGGAAGCCGGCCGTCCCGAAACGACCAAGCAGGAGCCGACCAAAAAGGAAGCGCCCAAGCAGCCCGAGCCGAAGAAGAAAGAAGAGGAAGCCAAGGCCGCCGAAGCAAAGGCCGCCAAAGAGGAGAAGGCGCCCAGAAAGGAGCGTACGCGCAAGCGTGAGCGCTCCGTCGAGAAACAGCCGGCCGAGCAAGCCGTGGCCGTCGAGGCCGAAGCGGCTCCGGCTCCGGAAGAGACCGAGCGGCCCAAGCGGCGTCGTCGGCGCTCGCGCGGCGCTCAAAAGCGCGGCGAGACGAAGACCGAGGAAAAACCGACGACCGAGGGTAAGAGCGGCGCCAAGCGACGACGATCGCGCGGCAGCAAGTCACGCTCGCGTAGCAGCAAAGGTCGTAAGAGCCGCAGCAGCAAAGGTCGCAAGAGCCGCAGCAGCAAAGGCCGCAAGAGCCGCAGCAGCAAAGGCCGCAAGAGCCGCGGCAGCAAAGGCCGCAAGAGCCGCAGCAGCAATGGTCGCAAGAGCCGCAGCAGCGAGTCGCGCCAGACCAAGCAGTCCCAATCGAAGTCGACCGAGTCGAAGCCGCAAACTCCGAGCTTCCCGGTCTCCAAGATGTACATGAACGTCGGACGCGACCACTTCGACGACGAAAAGGAGCTTCTCGACATGATCTGCTACATGTCGGGATTTGCCCCCGAAGACTTCGGCGATGTCTCCGTGCAGAGCAGCTATAGTTTTGTGCAGGTGCGCGAAGACTATTTTTATGACATCATCAAGGCGATGAACAATCAGGAATGGAAAGGCGTTAGCCTTACCGCCGAGCCTGCACGCAAGTAGACGTGCCGGCCGGCGACGGTTCTCGAACCACGGAGACTGGTTTATGGGTTTTGGCAAATCGTGCGGTCGCGCAGCAACTCTCATCGCCCTGATGCTGGCCGTAAGCTTGGCGTTTGCCTGCGAAGAGTCCGAGACGAAGAAGGACGAGCAGGCGACCGACCCGAATATGCCCCCGGCACAGGTCGACCTGCCTTCGCCTCCGCCGGCCTCGGCGTTCAATATCCCCGAGAAGAACGACGACGGCACGCTTCGCGTCGAGGGGATCATTCAATACAAAGACAAGCACCTGGAGAATCGGGTGCGCGTCAAAGGGGTCGTCACCCAGATTCTGGGTGACTGCGACCCCAAGAAGGCCAAGAAGACCGGCGAGCCTTGCCCGCAACCTCACTACATCATCCAAGATGAAGAGGGAGCGGAAAAGGAGCTCATGGTCGTCGGTTTCGACCGCGAGTTCTTCGAGAAGGCGAAGACCAAAGTCGGCGAGACGCATACCTTCGAGGGCACTTACAAACAGATGGCCCAGCAGTTCGTAAACTCCGAGAACGGACTCTTGCTGCTCGACAAGATCGGCGAGGTCAGCGTGCTTGAAGAGAAGTAAGAGAGCGAAAGAGCGAAAGAGCAAAGAAGCTAAAGAGCAAAGAAGCGAAAGAGCAAAGAAGCTAAAGAGCAAAAAAGAGGAGCGGGCGCCCAGCTGGGTCGCCCGCTTCTCTTTTACTTCTTTACTCTTTTACTTTTTCGCTCTTTTACTTCTTTACTCTTTTACTTCTTCGCTCTTTTACTTCTTCACTCTTTTACTTTTTCGCTCTTTTATTTCTTCACTGTTACTCTCCCGCCTATTTGCGCCCTTTGGGCGGACGTTTCTGTGCCTGCAAGATGATCCGCGAACTCGCCGGGCCCAGGAATTGACCGCGGTGGTGGAGCTCTCCGCTGACCTCGCGCACGGCGAAGCCGGCCGCTCGCAGCAGTTGAACGAGCTCGTGCAGCGAATAAATCCGAATGAACGTGTTCTGCTCGAGCGGAGGCGAGCCGTCTTCGTAGATAAACGATCGCTTGGTGTGCAGCACGCTCGTGCGGTGGTCGAGTTCGACCTCTTCGAGGAAGACGCAGTCGACGCCCTCCCACCATAGGCGGTGAGGCATCTTGGTGACGATGTGGTCGCGATTGAGCACATCGATGAGCAGACGCCCACCCGGACGAAGCGCGCGGTGAATCCCGCGCAGCACGCGGAAGTTGGTCTGGTCGTCGAAGTAACCGAACGAGGTCTGCCAGATGAAGCAGGCGCTAAAGATCCCCTCGAAGGAGAGCTCGCGCATGTCGCCGTGGATGAACTTGATCGATAGCGACTGCTTTTGAGCCTCGTTGAGCGCCTTCTGCAACAGCGGCATCGACAGGTCGAGGCCGGCGACCTCGAAGCCGCGCCGAGTCAACTCGATGGAGTGGCGGCCGAAGCCACACGCCAGGTCGAGAACGCGGTCGTTTTCACCAAGGTCGAAACTCTCCTCGATAAAATCGACTTCGCGCTTGGTCTGCCGGTGGATGTCTTTGGGCAGCGTGCGCAGGTACTCTTCGGTGAAAACCTTCTGGAACCAAGTGTCGCGAGGGGAACGTGGCTTTTGAGGCTTCTTTTTCTTCTTCTGCTCACGCGCCTGCTTGCTCTCGTCGAGCAACTCTTGAACCAGCCCGCTCAGCTCGGCGTCCTCCTCTTGGGCGGGGCCGGGCTTGGCTGCGCCTTGGCGCGGTGGCTGCTTCTTGGCCGGTTGTGCCTTGCCTTGTTGCTGAGGGCCTTGCTGCTGAGGGCCTTGCTGGGGCGGACGCGCCTCACGGTTCTGAGGCGGCGGCGTCGGCCGCGGCGGCGGCTTGACTTCGTTGGCGTCTTCGATCGCTTCGCTGTCGAGTTCGAGTTCGACCGCTTCAGGTTCGATCTCGGGAAGATCGTCATCGACTTCGGCGGTGTCGGCCTCGTCGTCGACCACGGCTTCATCGCTCAGCTCGACGACATCACTCTCTTCTTGTTCGAGTGCCGGCTCGTCAGCCGTGGCAGCCTCTTCGCCCTCATCGACCGGGACTGCTTCGACTTCCGCTTCACCATCCTGAGAGGGAAGCTCGACCTTACCTGCACGAAGCAGTGGTCCCCCCTCTTTCCATCGGGTCGTCAAAACACGCGGAGGAAAGACCAACACATCCGGTGAATGGCTGTGGTCGAGAAGCAGCTCCGACTCGTCGAATTCTTCGGCTTGGACCTGACGCTCGAATTCGCGCCGATCGATCGCGGTCATCTGGATGGTCTTGACCATCTCTTGGCGGTCGTAGCCGACCTCCTCGTCGGCAGGCGGCTGCTGAGCACCGGCCTGATCCGCAGGCTCGTCGCCGTCTTCAGGCGAGGGGCGTGCTTCGGCGTCCATGACCACTGTCGAGGTGAGTTCCTCGTCGCGCTCATTGGCCTGAGGTGCCACTCGCTCACCCGATTGAGCCTCGTCGGCGTCGGGTGGGTCAGACTGAGCAGTCTCGGTGTGGGCTTTGCGACTCGACTTGCGCCCGGACAGGATCGCCGCCGAGGGAACTCCCTCGCCGCCCTGGTCTTCGGCGGCCGAATTGGCAGACCCACTCTGGTTGGGCACGCGAAATTCGGGCATCTCACGAGTCAGCGCGTCGAGTTCGTCTTCCGCCTGTTGGTCCGGCGATTCTTTGGACTTGGATTCGCCGGGGGGGATCTCCTCGGTAAGCTCGATCACGTCGCTATCTTCGTGGAGATTGTCCCCTCGTCCCGCGGTTTCATCAGCAGACTTCGGCACAGATTCAGGCTCCTCGTGCGGTGACTCGATCAAGTTCGATCAAGGGTCTCGCCTGCTGTCACGCACAAGCTCGGCACAGACCGAGCCCGCGCGGGGGCGGGCGATACAAAAACACGGATCGAATGCCCCAGAAGTGTAGCGCACCCCTTGCGGTCTCACAAGTCTTTGGGTCCGCGAAAATTGCGCATTGCCCGCGCTACTCCACGCCCCCGAGGAATTGACCCATCTTGAGATGCTGGCCGGTGGCGAGTGTCGGGTCGAAAGCAAAGTCGGGGTGTTCGATGAGCACGATGACCGTCGAGCCCAGATTGAAGAGTCCCAGCTCGTCGCCGTGGTCGATGGCCACCGGCTCCTCGAGTTCGAGTTCGCGCCGACGCCGAAAGCGGTGGTTGGTCTCGATGTCGTGAAACGACACGCCGATGCGGCCCACGCAGGTTGCGCCGACTTTGCACACGCCCACTTTGCCCAGCTTGGGGTTGTCGATATACGAAATCAGGCGTTCGTTGACGGCGAACAGCTCGTCGATATTGCGCACCGCGAACGAGTTGACCGGGAAGAGGTGTCCCGGGATATAGCTGACGTTGGAGATATCGCCGCTCACCGGAGCGTGGATCCGATGGTAGTCGCGCGGAGACAGATAGATCGTGGCGTAGTGTCCGCCCTCGAAGACGTGGCGGTATTTGCCGCTGTCCACCAGATCGACCAGACGGTAGTCGCGCCCTTTGGCCTGAATGAGGGTATTTTCGACGATCGGGCCGAAGTTGCTCAACACCCCGTCGACCGGCGAGACGGCCTGAGCAGCGTCTCGAGTCGCGACCGGACGCGCATCCCCGCGCAGTTTGCGGGTAAAGAAGGCGTTGAGGCTCGGATACGCGTCGGGCTCCTGCTCCGATTCGGTCAAATCGACCCCGGCAAAATCGGCAAACACGCGGTTGACCGTGCCCTGGAGCGCAGGAGGAAGCTCGACCTCGGAGACCGAGCCGAAGGCGCGGCTGACGAGGTTTTTGGGGAGCAATTTCAGCGCCTGGACGGCGATACGTTCCATGACCATATCGTGACTCACTTCTTCGACGGTGATGGCTTGGGGCGAGGCGATTCGTGCGCGTGCCGCTCAATCGCGGCGACCTTGCATCGACACGGCCGCCTTGTCAATTCGCCAGCAAGGCTTGTCATTTCGCCAGCCCAGCCTGTCGATTCGCCGGCAAAGCAGGCGTTCGACGCTTGACGCGACCGGGCTGGGACTGACAATGCGTATGTGGAGGGGACTCGTGCATTCACCGGGCCCCGACCGTTTTATCCCTGAACAGGGAGGATGTATGAGACGCACCGAGTTGACCAAACAGACAGCCCGCCAGAAGGGCTACGCCGCCATGGGCTCGGCTTCGCTGACCGTGTTGTTCGTCTTCATGGTTTCACCGTGGTTTCTGCTCGCCGGTGGCCCGGCGACGGCCTGGCTGACTTACCGTTGGCTTCAGTATCGTGCCGAATGGGGCCTACGGTTTTGACTTGATCGCACGGGCCCATTCTCCTCGGCCCGTCGTCCCCCTGCCCCACACCCTCTTCTTGCGACGGGTTGCTCGCTCACATTGCGCGACTGCACACCTTCTGCCTATAATCGCGGCGGAACTGAATCTGACAGAATGATTGCCAAGTCCGTGCGCCTACCCGACTTGTCTGCGATGAGTCTCGCGCGCGCGCCGCGACCTTGAGGCCGATGAACCGATATTTTGGAACGCATACGCTCGACGGCGAATGGCACGCCCTTCTCCCACGCTACCTTCTTCTTGGTGACCGCATCCGCGGCAGCCGCGTGCTCGACATCGGTTGTGGAACCGGGATCGGCTCGTCGCTGCTGCTCGAGTTGGGCGCCGAGTCGGTCAAGGGCGTCGACCACCGCCCCGAGATCGTCCAACTCGCCAAGGTCAAACACGACAAGCAGGGCCTAGATTTCCACGTCATGTTCTGGGAGGAGCTCGACTTCCCCGACGACAGTTTCGATGTGGTCGTCTGCCTCGACCCCGCCTCGCCGATCACCGATCCGAACCTCCTCATGGAGGTGCGTCGGGTCCTGCGTGACGGCGGCGAGTATATCTGCGCGCTCGAGCGCACGAAGGTCGCCGGCATCGAAGGCTTGCTGCCTCGCTATGGCTACACTAGCGCGGCCGACCAGGTGTCGATTGGTCAGTCGAACAACCGGGTGCCGCAGATTGGCGAATTGTCGACCTACTTCAAGACGGTCGTGAGCTTGGTCCAACGCCCCCATGTTAGCTACGTGTTCGAGCCCGAGAGCCCGCAAGGCGGCGGAGAGATTCCCGACAGCGAACAGATGCGCCGCGTGCCCGATGACGGTGCCGAAGGCGGGATTTGGCGCTCCGAGCAGAAGCCAGGCGCGGACTCCGGCCCACGCCGAGCCGGCCAGTGGGTCCCCGTCGACAGCCATTTGAGCTCGGACGACGCCGAAGTGGCCGCCGTCGAGATCTTCTTTTGCGGTGACGACCATCTTCCGCCGCCCCCGCTTCGCGAGATTCGACTGCCGTATTACAACATCGTCGAGCGCCTCGAGCAGGTCATCGGTGATCTGCAAGTCCGCCAGCGCCTGGGCGGCGAGCCGTCGTCCTTCGACGAGGTGCTCGACGAGCCGGCGCCGCCGATCGACGAGGACAGCCGGACCACGGACGAGTTCGAGGTCGATGGCGATTGGGACGATATGCCCACGGGTGTGCGCAAGCGCCCGACCCGGCCGCCCAGCGCCGAGCCGGCGCGCGTGGTCGAGCTCGAGTCTCAGCTCAACCATTTGACCGAGCTGTATCAACAGGTTCGCCGCGACTTCGACCAGATTTTGCATCAGACCAAAGCCGCGATCACCGAGCGCGACGAGTATATCGATCACCTCGTCCAGAAGGTCCACGAATGGGAGGATCGCCTCGACGAGGATCTCGTGCCGGAGGACGCGACGAGCGAAACCGGCACCAACGAATTCTCTGAGACAGCTACGACCAACGTCTTCAAGGTCTCCGAACTGCGAAACGAGGACGACCAGCCGTTGCTCGATGAGCTAGGATCCTCGGAGTCGGACGGCCTCGACGAGGATTCATCGGAAGCCGAAGGCCTCGACGAAGACTCCTCCGAAGCCGAAGGGTTGGACGAGGACTCATCGGAAGCCGAAGGTCTCGACGAAGATTCCTCCGAAGCCGAGAGCGACGAGACCGACGAGACCGACGAAAGCGACGAGAGTGACGAGAGTGACGAGAGTGACGAGAGCGACGCGGCCGAAGAGAGCGACGGCGACGCCGACTCGGATGAGGAAAGCTCCGACTCGGACGATTCCGAAGAGAAAGTCGAAGAAACCACCGAATAATCAGGCGTGCACGTGAAAGACGTATCCGAGTTGTTCCCACATTCTCTTCGAAAGGCCCGTCAGACGGTATTGGTATTGGCGTCAGCTGCGATGGTCCTGTCCACGAGCACTGCGGCCTTCGCTGCAGGATTCGAAGTTCCGGAAAATACCACCAAGTCGGTGGGCCGCGGCGGCACCGGTGCGGTCAACAAGCGTGACCCGAGCGCGCTCTATTTCAACCCCGCGCTGCTCGAACGCGCTCGGGGTGCTCAGGTGCTTCTCAACGTCAACCTGCTCAACCTGAACCTCGAGTTTCAACGCGATCCGTTGGTCAACGAGGAGAACCGGCGAAATCCCAAGCTCGAGTACGATGCGATCCGCAATCAAAGCGGGTTCTTCCCGGCGCCCTTTTTGACCGCGAGCTGGGATCTGGGAATCGAGAATCTGACCATCGGCGCGGGTCTCTTCGGACCCAGCGGCTACGGGCAGCGCTGCTACGGCAAGCTTACCGACAGCGGCTGCGATGTCGACGAGGACAACGGCGGGCGCTACATGATGGTGGGCACCACCCTCATCGAGGCCTTCGCCTCCCTAGGGGCAGGCTACCGAATCGAGCTTCCCTACGGCGATCTGAGCGTCGGCGCCAGCGCTGCGGCGACCTACCTCGACAGCGACTTCACCCTGGTCATCCATGGTGGCACGGATCGCGAGAACTGGGAGGATCCCGAAAACGATGCGGTCTTTCGCGGCAACGGGCTCAGCGATTGGGCGTTGTCGGGCACCTTCGGGCTGGCTTATGACATTCAGGGGTTTCGTCTGGCTGCATCCTACCGTCCGCCGATCTCCTGGGAGGCCGAGGGCACCGCGGAGTTGACGCCTGCGCCCTCGAATAATCTGGGCGAGTTGACCGACGACGGTGTGACCCTTCGCACCGAGCAAGCCGGAGTGCTTCGCATGGGCTTCGGCCTCGAAGCCGGCGAGCACCCGGGTGACGCCACCCGGCCGCGCTATGACTTCGAGTTCAATATGGTCTGGGAAGACTGGTCGCGCGTCGATCGATTCGAGATCACTCCTCATGGCAAGCTCAAAGTGCTCAACGCCGAGACCGACCTCGGCACGCTCTATCAGGTCAAGGGCTACGAGGACACCTTCAGCTTCCGCCTGGGCGGCAGCTACGCGTTTAACGACTGGTTGACCGGCCACGCCGGCGGCTACTACGAAACGGGCGCACAAGCCGAAGAGTACACCAACCTCGACTTCGTCAGCTGGAACCGCTACGCCGGTGGACTCGGCGCGACGTTCAACGTCGTCGACGGGTTCGACTTCGATGTCGCCTACATGCACGTGTACTCTCCGGAGCGCCACGTCGACGAAGGTGAGATTTACAAGCAGAGCCTCTCGGAGACCGAGGGTGGCACGGCGCAGAACACCGGCACGTGGAACTCGAGCTTCCAGTTGGCCAGCTTCGGCGTCACGTATCGCTACGACTGAGTTCCTACGACAGATCCAAGACGTTGACTTCAAAACCGCGAAATCCATTTCCCGGCGGCCTATTGGTCCTCGGGCCCGACGGTCGAATCATCGAAGCGCCAAGCTTCTTTTTCGACCTGCTCGAGATCGACAACCGAGCGGCGACCTCGATCTATCACCTCTTCGACCCGGATGACCCGCCCTACATGAGCTTTTCGAGGGTGGTGCGCCGGGGCAACGGGGTCATCGAGTACCACGTGGCGGTCAACGGCAGCCTGGGCGGCAGCAAAGGCTTTCGCTACTGGAGCCTGCCGGCGGTCGAAGGCAACAAGCAGGGGCGCGCCTCGACGTTCTATATCACCGACGAGAGCGCGGTCATCCAGAGCTTCGAATGGGAGCGTCGGCGCGTGCGCCGCGAGATCTTGCGCGACGTCCAGACCGTCGTCGCCGATTTCCTCAACCAGAAGCTCTCCGGAGTACGTGCGCTCGCCGAAGTGCTACGCGACGTCCCCGAGGCCGCCGAAGAGACCGGCGTGCGCATCGTCGGCGCGCTCGACGAGTTGCGCGCGGCCGTCGCCGAAATGGGCCGCACCTCGATGGTCAACCTCTTTGGCACCGCCAGCGATCAGCCGCTTCGCGTGCTCGAATTGGCCGACGTCTTCTCGGCGTGGAGCCGTGGAAAAACGCCCGTGCAGTGCCGTGTCAAAGAGGCCGACGAAGAAGCATTGATTTCGGCGGGTTTGCTCGAGGGAGTCCTCTTGCCGATCGTGAGCAACGCCATCGAAGCCAGCCACGGCAACGAACCGGTCAACATCTTCGTCGAGCAGATCGACGAGGCGATTGTCGAGTTTCGTATCCGCGACAAAGGCACGGGCATGCCCAGAAGCGCGCGCGAGCGCTGCGAAGACCCGTTCTTTACTACCAAGGCCGGACACCTCGGCTTGGGCCTTACCAACGCGAGCGAGTTTCTACAGCGAGTGGGCGGCGAATGGTCGTTCGAATCCACGTCGAGGGGAACGACGGTGAAAGTGCGTTTGCCGTTATCGTCGGGCGACGAGTTCCTGCGAACAGCTTAGGGGAAGGATTGAGGGAGTGACGGACCGCGGGCTCGAGAAGCGACGCGAACGCCGCTCTCTGATTCAATTCCGCACCGATCAGTCCCCCACCAACGCGTGGACACTGTCGGCGATCCGGGTGCGATACTTGCGCATGATCGCCTGGGTGAACCCGAGCGTGGTGCTGCCGTCGGTAGCGACGTGCCAGAAGTAGCCGGTGTTCCCCACCGGCTCGGAGACAAACGTCGTGTCGCTCGACTCCAGCACGACGGACTCCAGTGGACCGTCGCAGTCGAGCGTGGGCACGAGTTCTTCGAGGTGTCGGAAAAGCTCGCTCTGGAAGGCGTCTGCGCCTGCAGCGCCGGCAGCATCCTCCGCCGTCACACATGCCAACTGCATGCCCGATTCGAGTTCGACGATACTCGCCAACTTACAGCCGGGAAGCTTAGCGGAGAGGTCTTCGAGTACGGTGAAGAGGTCCATGGATGGGGGCTCGTGGTCTCGGGTCTCGAAACTGCTTGACTGAGTTGAGTCGGTTAGGCGTCACGCGATTGGAGAGCCTCGCCGAGGCGCTCGGAAAACTGACGCATGAGCACCAAGACGACGCCGAGGCTCGCATCGCGACCGACGACGGCGAAATGATACTGCTCGGTGCCGGCGATGCGACGCACCACCACGTAGGCATCTGCGAGCGTAAGCTGCATCTCCTCGGCATGGGCACCACGATCGAGAGCGGAGGCGATTCGCTGCGCGCAACTGACCGTGCTTAGCAGCTTCTCGCTGACGGCGTGCGGGTCGTGCTTGCCTGCCTGAGAGGTCTCCACGAAGCTCGCCTCGGCATCTTCGCCCGGCCCGGTTAGACCGGTGACCCGTAGCTTGGCGCACTCGTCGACAAAATCCTCCAGCGCGGCGATCAACGATGTCTTGGGTGTCTGCACCGGAGACGCCAGATTCGACGCGACATCCTCGAGCACTTCCGGCCCGCTCGCCTCGTCGCCCAGAGACTGACCACCGTCGGCCGCCACCGAGGCTTCGTCGAAGCCAAGGCTCTCATCACCTGACACTTCAGACTCGGACACTTCAGACTCGGACACTTCAGACTCGGACACTTCAGACTCGGACACTTCAGACTCGGACACTGCAACGAGCTGTGGCTCGCTTTGCTCCTCGACTTCGGAGACCGAGCTCTCTTCGAGCGCCTCACTGATGGAACTCTCATCCAAGCCCAACGGCTCGGGCTCGGAGATCGGTTCGTCTGCCTCCGGCTCTTCGAGCTGGCTGTCAGCCTCGAACACATCCGCACTTTCGAGCGCCTCCGAGCTCGCCATGCCGATCTCTTCGAGCTCCTCCTCGGTGAAAAACGAGTCCCCGGTGAGGCGATCGGTGTTGTCGTCGCCGGTCGAGTCGGGATCGACTTCAGCGCTCTCTTCGTCCTCGTCTTCGGAGACCTTCTTGAGATCGATCTCGGCGGACTCGCTGGGACGAAAGCTCGAAAACGGCGTGCCGTCGTTCTCGCTCGACTCCTCTTCGTCGGCGCTGCTCGCCTCGGCCAGGCGCATCTCGTCGGCGCGTTTGACCGCTTCGAGCAACAGATCCTGCCAGCCGACATGGATCGTGGGCTCGTCGTAGTCGACGTCCGACTCCATGAAGATGTCGCCCTGGCGAAGCGCCAGCATCCGGTAAACCGCCTCGGGCCCGTCCTCACCGTCGAACTCGGCGTGGACGAGATCACCGCGGTCGAACACGATCTTGCCGCGATGCTCTTTGTGCTTGAGGTGCAGCAAGGTGGTGCGCTTGGCCAGACACAGCATCTGGATGATGTCGGTCAGCTCGAGATCGGAGAGCATCCCTTGGAAGCCCTCCTTTTCGTCGAGCAGATCGAGCGCCATGTCGCGCAGCTCGCTGATGTTGAACGGCTTCTCGATGTAGTGGGTGATCCCCATGCGATCGGCAAAGCTCTCCACGCGACCCGAGCCAAAGGAGGTCATGATCACCACCCGGGCGTCCGGGGCGATCTCCTTGGCGCGCAGGATCAGCTGGAAGCCGTCGACTTTGCCGGGCATTTTAATGTCCGACACGAGCAAATCGACGTTGCCGCCTTTGAGGATTTCCATGCCCTCTTCACCCGAGGGCGCCGTGATGACCAAAAGGTCATCGCGCTCCGGAAAGAGGTTCTTTTCGAGAGCCCAGAGTAGGTGCTCGTCTTCGTCGACTATCAGAATGCGATGCATGTGCTCGTCGGCGTCGGATCGGGGCAATAAGCTTGACATTCTTGTGTGTTTCGACGGTTTATATAACCACGGTTCTGCGAGAGGAACAAGCTTGCATTCCGAATGAGAACGCGTCGCTTCAAGGCAGCTTTCCGACCCCCGACGGCCCGACGACTTATGCACTTCCCCCGATCGCGGCACAGCATGTGCGCCCCGGCAGGCTTCGGACTGCTGGTGCTCATGGTGGTGCTATGCGGGTGTCAGGGGGGGCAGAAGGTGGCCGACGAGTCCACCTTCGAGCGGATGGTGGGTTCGGCGCCCGGCTCTCCCGAGGCCGCCCCTGAGAGGCGTCGCGGGGCGTTGTGGTATCAGATCGAGGCGAACTCGACCCGCTTGGAGGTGCACGTTCGCCTGCTCGATCCCCCCGATCGCGCCTCGTTCTTCCTGCCCGGCCCGTGGGCCGGCCGCACCGACTTCGCCGACAATATCAGCATCCAGGGAGCCAGTTCGAACGACGGGCCCGTCCCCTTTACCATCAGCCGCAGCGACGGGCGTATCGACGTCGAGTCCGACGACGCCGAATGGATCCAGCTCGATTACGCCGTCGCCCTTCGCCACCAGTCCGACGAACGTGCGCGTTTCCACCCTCGCTTTGCCGATGGTGTTGCCTTTGCCTATGGCCCTGCGTTCATCGTTCTGCCGAGCGAACAGATCTCGCGCCAAGTGAGCGATATCCCCATCGAAGTGCGCGCGCCGAGTGATTGGCGTCTGCTGGCGACCTGGCAGCATATTCGAAGCGCCCAATCACAAGCAGTCGAAGGCTCGTCGGTGCACGGGTTCATGGCACCGACTCCCGGCGCCCTGCGAGACGCGTTCGTCGCGGCCGGAGCCGACATCGAGCTGTACCGACCCGAGAGTGTCTCGGGCGACTCGCAGCTCACGGTTGGATTTGCGCCGGCGATGGAGGTCGACCGTCAGGAGTATGGCGAGCGCATCGCTCAGCTCGTGCGCGCCTACCGCCAACGCTTCGGCGATCTAGGTCCGGCGACCGCCTTTGTGCGCCCGCTCGAGGAAGCCAACCCCAGCCGAAGACGCGGCGTGGGCCGCCGAGGCGGCTTCGTCGTCGAAGTCTCCGAGACCCAGCCCCTCGATTCAAAGACCCTGCTGCTGCTGGCTCACGAGGCGTTCCACCTGTGGAACGGTCATCACCTCACCCCGGAGCCGAGCGCCGAGCAAGCCACGCGCTGGTTCAAAGAGGGTGTGACGCACTATCTTGCGCTCAAGACGCTCGCCGAATTGGGGCTCTTGTCGCGCGAAGAGGTCTTGCGTGAACTCTCGCGCGCGGGCAGCTACTACCAGCGCAACCCGGCCGCCCGACGTCGCAAGTCTTCGACGGCCGATCGCGCGCGGCTTCCCTACGACAAAGGCGTATTGCTCGCCGTCGCCCTCGACGCCACGCTGCTAGCCGACAGCGAGGGACGCGTGGGCCTCGACGACTGGGTCCGCCATCTGATCGAGCAAATGGGCGATGCAGGCAACGCCTACGACGCCGAGGATTTGCGCTCGACGCTCGTCGAGGTCGCCGGCACGTCGAGTTCTCGGGCCGCCAAGCTGTGGGACGAGCATGTCGCCGGAGCCAAGCCCCTCGAGCCCGCGCGCGTCTTCGAACGCGCCGGACTGCACTGGCTCGAGAGCTCCGAGCAGTCCAAAGCGCGACTCCTGCCGGTCAAGCGTGACAAGAGCCCTTTCGGGCACATGTTCCCGGCAGACACTTCTCAATGACCCCTCAAAGACTATGGACGACACCACCATCGACCCGCAGACACCTCACAACTCCAAGCAGCCGCGCCGCTCGATCGAGGATAATTACCCGGAGTACCTCGAGCATGAATACGGCTATGCCTACGAGGTGGCCGATGTGATGTCGCAGGCGGAGATCATGCGGCACGAGGAACTATTGCACGCCGACACCGCCACGCTCGAGGGGCTCGAACTCGACAGCCTCGATGACTTCCAGAAATGGGCGGTAGCCCGTGCCTGGCGCCGGCTCGGCGATCACGAACGCTTCCTCGACGTCAGCAAGCAGTTGCTCGACTCCCAGAAAGAACACCCGGTCGTCATCTACTCGGAGATCTCACGGTGGGTCGCCCAAGAACTCGCCGGAGCAGACAAGCTCGAGGACGCCAAAGACCTACTCACGAAGCACCTCGCGCGCTGGGACTCCGACGTGCAAGCCCGTGAGCTGATGGGGATCGTCGAGTTCCTCACAGCCGAGGGCGACGACTCGACGCTACGACAACTCGCGGACGAGTATCCCGCCGACGCCGAGCTTCGCTACGAAATTGCCGAGGACCTCTGGCGGTTTGGAAAGCACCGCGCCGCCGAGCGGTGGCTCGATGAGGCTCGACAGGCGGCCGAGCAGTCGGGCGATGAGGCCGCGTTGGTCGATATCGAGCTGCTCGCCACGCGCATCGCCAACGCCCCGCTGGCCAGCAGCCAGCCCGAGGAGCATTCCGAAACGCAGTAGACGGGGTCCGCCCACCAGGGCCCCCGCCGGTTTCAAGTTATGCAGCCACAGTCTCAGATCACAGCGCGCGGATTGATCCGGTTGCGCTGGTTTGCCATCGCCGGGCAAATTCTCACCATTGCGCTCTCCCGGCTGGTGCTGTCGTTGCCGGTGCCGCTCGTCGAACTGGGCGGGGTGATCGCCTGCGAAGTTGGCGTCAACCTGCTCGCGATTTATCTCAACGGGCGCAAACCCGAGCAGAGCTCGCTGCAACTCGGCCTCTTTCTAGGCATCGATTTGCTCATCCTCACCGCCCTGCTCTACCTGACCGGCGGCCCGCTCAACCCGTTTAATTTTTTGTACGTCGTCCACATCGCCCTCGCCGCAGTGACCCTCGAGCCCAAGTGGACCTGGAGCTTGGGCCTGCTGTCGATGGGACTGTTCGGACTGCTCTTCGTCGACCACCGCCCTTTTCCCATGGCGTCGGGCCCGATGACCACGGGTGCCATGGAGCACGGCCACGCTCACGGCACGCTCAACTGGCACGTCAAGGGGATGTGGTTCGCCTTTGTCGTCGCTGCAGCTACCATCACCTTCTTCGTCGGGCGCCTCGCCCGAGAGCTCGAAGCGCGCAACAAGCAACTGGCCGCGGCGCGCGAGAAGTCGCACCGCGCCGAAAAATTGGCCGCCCTGGCAACCCTGGCGACGGGCGCCGCCCACGAGCTGGGCACTCCACTTTCGACCATCGCGGTGGTCTCCAAAGATCTGGAGTACGAAGCCGAGCAAAGGGGCGAAGAGAGCACGCTGGTAGAAGACGCGCGCCTGATTCGCGCTCAAGTCGACCGCTGTCGCCAGATCATCGACCAGCTCGCCTCCGACACCGGTCAGACTCTTGGAGAATCGGCGCGCGCCGTCCAATTGACGGAGGTAGTCGACGAGGCGATCGGGGAGATCGATGACGTCGACCGGCTCACCTTGGACATCCCTCCGCGGCTGGCCGAATCAGTGGTCTACGGTCCGAAGCGCACACTGGTCCACGCGGTGCGCGCGCTGGTCAAGAACGCGCTGCAGGCCTCCCCGTGCCACACTCAGGTTCGGCTTAGCGTAACCACCCGCGAGGAGAGTTACTGCTTCGAGGTCATCGACCACGGCCCGGGCATTCCGGCCGAGCACCGCGCGCGTGTCACTGAGCCGTTTTTTAGCACCAAGGAGACTGGTGAGGGCATGGGACTCGGCCTCTTCTTGGCGCGAAGTGTCGCCGACACGCTCGGCGGCGATCTTCGCTTCGAGGACGCCCCCTCCGGGGGAACCCGAGCCGTGCTCGAGCTTCCCCTCGAGAAGGTCTCCCGCCCCCAAGGAGCACGCGTATGAAGGACCCTGTGGACGCCGCTGAAGGTACCGACGAGATTGCCCCGACCATGCTCTTAGTCGACGACGACGACATCTTCCGTCGCCGACTGAGCCGTTCGATGGAGCGCCGAGGATTCGAGGTCTCCGCGGCAGCCGATTACGACGAGGCCATCAACCTGGCGATGGCGCAACCTCCCGAAATGGCCGTGGTCGACCTGAGGCTGCCCAGAAAGAATGGCTTGGAGTTGGTCCGAGATCTGCTCGAAATCGAGCCGACCATCCGTGTGGTGATGCTCACCGGTTATGGCAGCATCGACACCGCCGTCGACGCCACTCGCCTCGGCGCCGTCAATTTCATTCAAAAACCCGCCGATGCCGACGATATCTTGGCGGCCTTCGACCGCGGCGAAAAGCCCCCGCTGTCGGAGAGTGATATCGACTACGACGCGCCCTCACTGGCCCGCGTCGAATGGGAGCACATCAACCGCGTGCTGGCCGATTGTGGTGGCAACATCTCCGAAGCCGCTCGCAGGCTGGGCATCCACCGACGCACGCTGCAGCGAAAGCTCAACGCCAAACCGCCCAGCGAATAACGCGGCGCATAGGGAGATGATCTAGATCAGGGGGGTGCGACAACTTGCCACATTCGATCTGAGGCCACAGTCCATACTCTGGGGGACGTACACAATCCGCCTTCGAGAGGTAGCGACATGGCCAACAAGAACTCCACACTCACCCACCTCCTCTTTGTCTTGCTGGTCGCTGTGACCGCATTCTCCGTGGCATGCGGCGCCAGCGACGACGACGAACGCAACAACGCGGACGAAGACGCCGCGCTGGTCTCCCAGTCAGGCCACTTCGAGGCACACCTGAGTCCCACGCCTGCCTCGCCAGTCACCGGTGAGAACACGCTCCACATTCACTTGATGGACCCCGAGGGCAACGACCTAACCGGGGCGTCGCTGGCGGTCGAGCCCTGGATGCCGGCTCACGGCCACGGCTCCCCCGAAGAGCCGGTCGTCGAGGAGGGGAGCGACGGGATGTATACCGTTTCGAACCTCGTCTACAGCATGCCGGGCCACTGGGAAGTACGTATCGATATCACCCACGACGACACGAGCGACCGCATCGTCGCCGAGTTTGACGTGCAATAACGCACAAGAGGAAGGCTCCCATGACAGACTCTACCCACGCCCGATGCAGACCAGGAGCGCTGCTACTTGGCTTGCTCGTCGGGCTCACAGCCTTGGCCTCACCGGCGCTCGCTTCCGCACAGGCCTGTTGCACGGCGACCGGCGCCGGTGAGTTTTCGGTCGTCGGCCGCTGCCAAGATTCCGTACTCGCCACCCAACTCACGTACCAACGTGGCGCGGGAAGCTTCTCCGACGACGGAGACTACCGCAGCCTCGACCACGCTCAGGTCAACGATTTGATCGTGTCGGTCGGGGGCGGGTTTCGCCCGTTTCACCAGCGCCTGCAGGTTTACGGAAGTGTGCCGTTGCGCCTGCAACACCGCTCCTTCGAAGCGACTGGAAGCGATCTACGCCTGGGTCCGGGCGACGCAGCCGCGGCAGTTCGGTGGACGGCGCTCCAAGATAGCATGGGTGAGATATCACTCGACGCGCCAAAGTCACTCGTTCCCTTTCTCGACCTGTACGCCGGCCTGAAAGTCCCCACGGGTCGCGCGCCCGAGGACACGGTCGCGACCACCGGCGCCGACATCACCGGCGACGGCGCCTGGCAACTGATGACCGGCGCCAAGGTCTCGAAATTTCTCGACACCAAGCACGTACTCGGCGCCCAGGCGTCCTACAGCCATCGCCTGGCGCGCACTATCGAGAAACCGGACGGCGGCACCACCGACTTCGCGCCGGCCGGTGAGGTGGACCTGCAAGTCAGCTACTTGCATATCCACGACTTGTTCTGGTCCTGGGGGCTCAATTCGAGCTTCAAATTTGCCGGCGAGACCGTCGCAGACGGCGAACCGGTGCCCGACAGCGAAACACGTAGGCTTCGCTTCGGCGGGCATATCACCCACGGCTTCGAATTCCCGTTCTGGGAGGCGACACTGTCAGTATCGGCAGACGCCTGGTGGAATGGGGCGAGCAGCAATGTGCCCTTTGTAGGGCCGGCGGCATCGCTCACGCTCCGCCGCCAGTTCCTTTAAGAGCAGTCGCGCCGTAGCTCACTGCAGCACAAACGGCGCGCGCATTTTCTGGCTCGAGCCGTCGAACGACGGAAAGCGCCAGCGGCCGCGGTGCGAGTTCATGCACTTTTCGAACTCGGTGTGGCGAATGCGGCTGGGCTCGAGGGTGAAAGCGCTGATGCGCCCGCTGGGCTCGACGGTGAGCGTCACGTAGATCTTACGGGCGTCGAGGGGCGTGCCGCGCCGTGAATGGCGCTGACGGCAAATCCCGACGCTCTTGCGCACGGTGCGGATGCCCTGGCTGATCTGCTTCCGGGTCAGCTTCATGCCGCCGCTGCCCGCCGACTTCTTCTGGCGAGCCTTGAGCGTGTCGGTCGGCCGGTAGATGGGATCGCTTCGCTCCGAAGAGAGCGCGCTGAGCGAGCTGAACGCGTCGCTCTTGCCGGCGAGCGGCGAGTCGAGCTTGGTCTTGGCAACCTTTCCGTCGTCGAGGCCCTTGCGAAACGAGTCGTCCGAGGAGCCCTTCTTCTGCGCCGACTTGAACGCATCGTCAAGCGATGGGCCGTCGTCTTTGATCTTGGGGCCGCGCACGCGCTTCTTCGACGTGCCCGTCTTCTTGTTCGAAGCGACCTTGGTCGGCTCTTTTTTCTGGGGAGCCTCCTCGGCCCCCTCCTCTTTGCCGACGTTCTGGCTGTCGAGCATCATGATCTTGTTCTGCTCGTCATCCGAGTAGGTGCGGATGACCAGCTCGTCGTCGTCATCTTGGTTCGTCTTCTTTTTGACGACCTTCTTCTCGGGCTCGACCTGGCTGGCAAAATAGATGGCCGTGCCGGTCAGTCCGCCGACGATCAGGATCGCGGCGGCGACCAGGGCCACCTTTTTGCCTCGGCCCTCTTTTTGGATGTTGTCGAGCTGAATGAGCAAGCTGCCGGTGATGCCGGACGTCTCCGTCTTGCTCGGCTTGCTGACCTTGCCCGACTCGGAGCTAAGCTCGGGAGCGTCGGGGAAAAACGGGATGTGGTCGGAGTCGTCGGGCGCTTCGGCGTCGTCGGCGTCAGCTGGCTGCGCATCGGCCGTGGCCGCACCGGCGGTACTCGGCCCGTCGAAATCAGCGAACAACCCGCTATTTTCGCCATCGTCCTCCGGCTCGTCGAAGCCCGGGGGCTCGTGCGAATCGCCCATCGGAAGCGTCGGCCCCAAAGCGTCCGCAGCATCGCTCTCGAAGGGGTCGTCGCCACGGTCAGGCTGTCCGGCCTGGGCCGTCTCGGCTGCATCGGTGGATTTGGTGGACGAGTCGAGATCCGCCGCTTGTGCCGATCCTCCGTCGGCGGCCAGCGAATCATCGAGCAGCGGCTCATCAGCGGCGATCTCTTCGGACGGCTCGGCGGCCTCGTCTTTGGCGTCGCCCTGCGTTTTGAGTCGTGCCCGGAGCTTGGCGAGGCGGTCCTTCTGCGCCTCTTCCTTTTGCTGCTGCGCTTGCTGAGCCTCTTGTTCTTGCTGCTCCTCTTGCTGAGCCTCCTGCGCGGACGCTCCGCTCGGCTCGTCTTGCTGAGGTGCTTCCTCCTGCTGCAGCGCATCCTCTTGCTTCGGCGCCTCCTCCTGCTGCGGCGCCTGCTGCTCCGGCTCTGGTTGGGCCCGCTCTGGCTGGACAGGCTCTGACTCCGCCTGCTTGGCAGCAGCCTTTTTCTTCTTCTCTTCTTCCAGCCGCTTTTTGAAGTCCTCAGGCTTGACCGCCTGGAGAGCTTGCGACACGCCCAGCGTCTTGCGGCGCGGCTTGATTTGTTGGCCTTTACTCAGCGCCGCGCGAAAGGCGTCGACCTGCTTGACCGGCTTCCAATCGGAGAACGAGTCGGTCCATACATAACACTCGTCGCCGAGTTCGCCCGAGGCAAAACGCTGCTCGAGGACGCCGAAGGCGAACGGGCCAAAACTCTGGCCGTTGACCGAGTAGTGCCATTGAACCTGTCGCGGATCGAAGGCGGATTTTGCTGGAGAGGGCGGTGGCGCGCTCTGTGCGTCAGAGGCGCGCCGCGAGGGCACCGTCTGCTCACGCACGGTGATTACGTTGCCGCATTTCTTGCAACGCACCTTTAGGACTTTGCCGCGAACCTTCTCGTCGGCAATGCCATACTTGGTGTTGCAACTATCGCAGTAGAATTTCATACGGTGTGGGAGCCTTCGACAGGCCGTGCGTCAAAACTTGCGCTAGACACTACTTTTTACGCCGCCGTTTGACAAGCGACGGTGCGCATTTCCTCGCAGGACGGGGGCCTCGTGTGATGCGCCCCTTCGACATCCGTCACTTGCATCGACTGGATTGACGTTCATCTTGTTGACACCATGAAGGTGGAGAAGTTCCACCTTCGAAGTTAACCGCGACCCGAACACACCGAAAGATGATGTACCCATCCATACCGCGCCGAGTCTCGCTGCTCACCGTCTTCGTCGCCACCTTCCTGCTCGCCGCTTGCGGAGACGGAGGGTTGGCCTCGTTCACCATCACCGAAAAGAGCCAGGAGGTGACCGTCGAGGGCAGCGCCCTAGGCGGCCTGCCCGTCGAAAACCCGTTTGGCGAAGCGCTCCAGCTCAACGTCGACCTCGAGCAGGAACTCGAAAGCCGCGACGCCACCGGCGCCAGCGGCGTCTTTCTGCAAGATCTCGACCTCGAGATCACCGACGCCGCCATGCCCGAGGGCGACAGCGACGACTTCGACTTCCTCACCAGCCTCGAGATTTACGCCAACGCCGACGGCCTCGACAAAAAGCTCGTGGCGATCATCGAGGATGTGCCCGACGGCAAACAGAAGATCTCGCTGGACACCAAGAGCAACGTCAACCTGAAGCCCTATGTCGAAAGGGGCATGAAGCTGCAAGCGACCGCGCAGGGAAGCGCGCCCGATGACGATACGTCGCTGCAGGCGATCGCCGTGATCCGGATTGAAGTACTGTAATTCGCCGAACGCCGGGCCTTGTAGGTACGTAACCACGACCTGCAAGGCCTCGCTTTCTAGAAAAAAGACAAGTTAGAAAAGGTACAACAGCAGCATCATCACCGGCCCGGTCACCAGCATCACGAAGCCGGTGTAGCCGATGATGTCCTTGGCTCTGAGCCCCATGATGCCCAACAGCGGCAAGGCCCAAAACGGCTGGAGCATATTGGTCCAGGCGTCGCCGTAAGCGAGCGCCATGATCGCTTGTTGCGGGGGCACGCCGAGGGTGTCGACCGCCTGCATGATTACGGGCCCCTGCACCGCCCACTGCCCGCCGCCCGAGGGCACGAAGAAGTTGACGATGCCGGCCGACAAGAAGGTGAAGATGGGGAACGTGTCGGCGTTGGAGATATCGACGAAGAACTGGGCGATTTGCTCGATGAGCCCACTCGCCTCGAGCAGCCCCAGAATGCCGAAATAGAACGGAAACTGCAGAATGATTCCCGCCGCGCCTTTGACGCCGTCGACGATCGCGTTGACGTAACTCGACGGCGAGGGGTGCAGCAAAATGCCCAGCGTCAAGAAGAGCAGGTTGATCGAGTCGAGGTTCCAGCCGCCGATGCCCTTCTCGGCGAAATAGTAGACCAGCACGCCCACGAGCAGCCCGCCAATGACCAGGTTGAGAAGGCGAGTGCGCTCGAGCACCTCGACCGCCGTTTTGGGCGGCGGCAGGTCGGTACTTTCGGCGTCGGCCTCCTCGAAGCTGTCGAGGGGGTACTGGACCATCTTGTCCGCGTCACGAGGCATCAGGCGCCAGAAGAGAAGCGGAATCAGCACCAGAAGCGTGCCGATGACGGTGATATTGAGCGTACCCAGCAGGGTCTCGCTGATCGGGATGACGCCGACGGCATCGGCCAAAAAGTGGCCCTCCTCGGCCACCTTGAGCGGCGCCGAGCCCGAAAAGCCGCCGTGCCACACCAGAAAGCCGGCATAGCCCGCAGCGCCTAGCAGCGGGTAGTGCACCGGCTGGCCGCGCTTGGCGAAGGCGCGGCCCATCTCGCGGGCCATGAAGGCACCGGCGATCGCGCCCAAGCCCCATTGAATCAGACTCGCCGCGCAGGCCACCAACGACACGACGACCACCGCGGCCCCAGGCGTCTTCGCCACCCCGGCGAACCTCTCGATGGCCGAGCGCACCGGCTTCGACAGCGCGAGCGCGTGGCCGGTGACCAGCACGATCACCATCTGCAGGGCGAACTTCATCAATCCGGTGCCGTAAAACGCGCCGAACCACCCATCGGCCAACGCCTCCAGACGCTCCGGAAAGCTCAGCTCGGCGACGGCTTCGCCGAACACGGCGGCCAGCACCAGGGTCAGCACGGTCAGGAGCACGGCGAGCACGAACGGCTCGGGCACGTAGCGCTCCGACAACTCGCTCAACTTGTCACCGAACGCCTGTATCACCCGTCGTCTCCTTGCGTGCTCTCGAGGCCGTCGATGATCGCTTTGACCTGCATCTCGGTGTTCTCGATCTTGTCGCGGCACACCGTGATCAGCTTCGAGGCGCGCTCGACCTTGAGGGCCAGCTCGTCGAGGTCGACTCCGTCGTTGTCGATCTCGTCGAGCAACGACTCGAGCTCCTCCATCGCCTGGGTGTAGCGAATCTCGTCGGCGTTGGGCTCGCTGGTATTCTTGTCGGCAGTTGTCATGAGCTTCCTCGTGTGGTGCTACAGTCAGTCAGACAGTCACTGGGATTCGTCAGTATCTTGGTTGTCTTCGGCACGACGCACGGTCACCTGGCCCTCGGCCAGACGCACGTCGAGATCGGTGTCGAAGGGGACGTCTTCGGGGCGAAGAGCCACACCGTCGGGAGTCTGCAGGATCGCAAAGCCGCGCTCGAGGACGCGCTGCGGGTCGAGCAGGCGCAGCCGGCGGGCATGCTCCTCGATACGCCGTTCCTGGTCGGTGAGCGCCTTGCCCGCCGCGCGCTTGAACCGGCGCATCATCCCGTCGAGCTCACGGCTCTCTCGCTGAAAGCGGCGCTCGAGACGCTCGCGCGACAAGCGCCTTTGGCCGAAGTCGAGCTTCTGGCGCTCGGTCCCCAACCGCGCCAGCGCCGCCGACGGGATCGCACGCTCGAGTCGGTCGAGCTGGCGCGTCGCCTCGGCGAGGCAATCTTTGACCGCGTAGGTCACGCCCGAGCGCACCCGGTCGAGTCGCTTGGTCTCGATCTTGAGGCATCGCTCCACGGCGCGCTCGAGGCGCACCGACGCCTGGCGAAGCCGGAGCATCTCGTCTCCAGCGGAGTCGACCGCCCGCTCGGCGATGCGCGCGAACAGTTCCTCGACCCGCTCCATGTAGTCTTGGACACGCGACACACACGCGTTGGCAGCTGCGGTCGGCGTCTTCTGCGAATCGGAGACGAAATCGAGCAAGCACTGGTCGCGTTGGTGGCCTACGCCGGTGACAATCTTGAGCGGGTGCTCGCACACCGCCTTTCCGATCGCGTCGGTGTCGAAATAGGCGAGATCGGAGCGCGACCCTCCGCCGCGCACAATCACCACCACATCGAAGTCATCGGCGCGCCCGGCGAAATAATCGAGCGCGCGCAGCACCGAGGGCTCGGTGCGGCTTCCCTGCACATTGGCGTCGTGCACGGTCACTGCGAAGCCCAGGCCCGAGCGCTCGAGTTCGTGAACAAAATCGTTGTAGGCATCGCTCTCGTAGCTGGTGATCAGTCCGACCCGCAACGGGCACTTGGGCCAGGGAAGCTTCTGGTTTTTGTCGCGGATGCCCCGCTTTTCGAGCGCCTTGAGGATGCGCTCGCGGTTTTGATGAATCTCACCGGTGGTATAGGCGGGGTCGATGCCTCGCACGACGAATTGGTACGAACCATGAGGCGCGTACAGATCGACGCGCCCCGACAAGCGCACGGCGAGCCCATCGCGAAGGCGGATGCTCTCGGGTGCGTTCTGGAGCGCATCGATAATCTTTTGTCGGTCGTCGCCAAACGCCACCGCCCGAATCCGCGCGACCGGATCTTCGTCGGGGGAGAGCCGCTCGACGAGCTCGAAATAGGCGTGGCCGCCGGGGCGGTTGCGGTCGTAGCTCTGCACCTCGCCGACCAACCACACGTCGTCGGAGAACTTGTCGCGAATCGCGCGCCGAGCCTCCTCGTTGAGCTGCGAGATCGAGTAGGTCCCCTCGGGCACCCGAAGCGGACCGCCCTGCCCCGGCCCGTCGGAGACGAGTTCGTCGATCGGCTGCAGGTTCTTCTCGCAGTAGCTACGAAGCGCCTGCGAAATCTTGAACTTGTGGTTGGCCAGCTTGCCGATGACATGGTCGGCATGCTTCAGCGGCACGTACCAATTCTTGGTGCCCCCGTCGAACCAACGACCGGGCAGCGAGCGCACCACGGGCAGAAGGCTCGCATCGTAGGGGAAAATGATGCAGATGCGCTGCGCTTCGGGTTCGATGTCGAGAAGTCGTGACACGGGTGCGGGGTCTTGGAGGTTCGGATTTAGGCTGCAGCTCTCGCGATGATGTACCAGCCGAGGATAAATGCAATCAGCCCGCCGACGACGCTGCCCCCCAGGTAGATGCCGGCGAGGACGCGTTCGCCGGAGCGCCACATCGTCATGGCGTCCGCCTCGAAGGTCGAAAAGGTCGTAAACGCGCCCAGAAAGCCCGAAAAGGTCAGCGTGCGCAACTCGGGGCTTGCCCAATCGGCCGTCTCCACGCCTGCGCGGGCCATGCCGATGAGCAAACAGCCCAACAGGTTGACCGTGAGCGTGCCCCAGGCGAAGCCCTCCTCGCCCGTGTGCCCGTAGATCCACTCGGACAGGCCGGTGCGCGACAACGCCCCGAGCGCGCCGCCCAGTGCGACTAGCCCGATTTTGACCCACAGGTTCATCCCTCCTCCGGAATGCAGGCGTTTTGCTCTTCGCCGAAGCATTTGCCCTCACCGCCGACCGCCCCCCCGATGCACGGAGCGCACGTCTCGGCGGTCGAACACTCGGCGTCGGTCTGACACGTATCGCGGCAGGTGTACTCGTAGCATACCTGCTCGTCGGGACAACTCACCGTGGCGTTGCACTCGGCAGTCTCCACACAGCCCGACAAAAGTGCGCACAAAAGTGCCAGCACACACCACAACAACGCGCTCGTCGATGCCTTCGCCTCGACATCACCTATGGCGCTGTCTACATTGCACGCGATTAGATCATATTTGATGACTGGTGTCTGGACCATGCTACGCGCGCCCATCGTTCTGCTGCTGAATCTGCTCAGGTTACTCGGCTACCTCTGGTCGAGCTTCTGGTTCAAGTTAGGGTACTTCTTTCGGCGTAAAAAGAAACTCTATCTCGAGCTGAAGCTGGAGAGCAGCTATGCCTTCGGACCGAAGACCGGCTTGGCGGCCCTGTTCCAGCACAAGCCTTCACTGCTCGAACTTCGCAAATCCATCGAACGCATTCGCGAGGACGACACGGTCGCCGGTGTGGTCATCGTGCCCGAGTCGACGGCGATGGGCCACGGTCAGCTCGCCG